>MNYQ01000119.1 GCA_001873185.1 Ignavibacteria bacterium CG2_30_36_16
AAAATGAAAATATTAGCCATAGAAAAAGAAATTTCCGATTTAACTTTAGAACAACTGTTCCCATTTTTAAATGAAGAAGCGATCCATGCGTGGGAATTATTTAAAAGCGGATTCATACGGGAAATGTATTTTAGACATGACCGGCACACTGTTATTTTAATTCTCGAAGCCGAATCAATTGAAAAGGCAGAGTTAGTATTACGAACTCTGCCACTTGTAGAGAAAGGATTTATTGATTTCGAATTAATCGCCCTTCGCGCATACGACGGTTTTGAAAGACTGTTTGCACAAAGTTAAAATCCTTCTTCGCTTAACAGGTAAGCAAGAATCGTAATAGCTGCCGAACCAAGTTCCATTTCACGCGGATGAACCGACTCGAATGTATCGTTTGCGGAATGATGTACATCCATGTAGCGCTGGGCATCGGGCACATAGCCGATCTGTGCTTCTGCATTTTTAATAAACGAGATATCAACTCCGCCGCCGCCCTTTTCAACCCAATCTATTAATGATTTCTTGAGCACGGGCAGCCAGCTTTGTATTTTTAAAATTTTCAATGAATCGGCACCGACATAAAAACCACGCGGAGTAAATGCACCACGGTCTGACTCAATTGCAGCTATATGTTTTTCTTTAATGGTATCGGCATAAGTGCCATATGCCCTTCCTCCTCTTACGCCATTTTCTTCATTGATAAAAAATACGCAGCGTATCGTTCTTCTCGGTTTGATATCAAGCCGCTTTAATAAATCTAAAACTTCCATTGACTGAAGGCAGCCGGAAGCGTCATCATGTGCTCCATCGCCTTTATCCCAGCTATCGTAATGTCCGCCCACGACAATTACTTCCTTGGGATATTCAGAACCGGTTATTTCGCCTATAACATTATATGATTGAATATCCGGCAACGTACGGCAGTTAAATTTTATACTTACTTTTAATGAGATATCATTTCTAATGGCATCACTTAAAAAATCTGCATCAAGAGATCCGATTGCAGCAGATGGAATTTTGGGAATAGAATCGGCGTAATACATTGAACCAACATGAGGAACATTATCATCCATTTTGGTTGTTACCGAACGAATTAAAACAGCAACTGCTCCAAACCGGGCTGCCTGTATTGCCCCGAAGCCTCTTTGATTAACAGCCCCGCCATATCCGCTAAAAGTATTTACCAAACCAGCATCAATAGGACGGTTGAATAAAACTATTTTCCCTTTTACTTCACTGCTGCGTAGTTTTAATTCATCAAAATCTTTTACTTCAATAACGCCGGCAGTTACGCTTTCTTCATTAGTTGCTACGCTGCTGCCAAGCGAAGCTATGTGCAATTGTTTCCCTTTGTCTATTCCATCAACAACAAAAGCTTCTTCTACTTCTCCACGTTCCCAGTGAGGAACCATAACCGGCTGAAGCCAGACTTTATCAAAGTCAAGTTGTTTCATTTTATCTTCTGCATAACGAATTGCTTTTAATGATTTTTCAGAACCGCTTAAGCGTGGTCCAATTTCACATACTTCTTTTAACCAGCCATAAGCTTTCTGTTCAACTAAAGCGGAACGAATTATTCGATCAGCCTGGTTTTTATAATTATCTAATTTCTTTTCCGACAATTGTGCAAATAGAATGTTTGAAAAGAGGAAGAAAAATAGAATACATAACTTCATTATTTTATCCGTTTTTTTTGTGCAAATATAATCTGTTCGATCATTACTTTATAGTTTTTTTACAAGACCGGAATATTTTCTTTCAACTTTGAAATCAAAGCGATAAAAATATTCGGGACGGAAAAAGCCTGTGGTAACTAATTTTATATGTTCATCTCTAAGGCGATTAAACAATTCGTTCATCAGCGCTTCGCTTATTCCTTTGCGGCGGTAGCGGTTGGAAACAACAATTTTCTCCATATGAATAGACTCCTCGCCCGAGCGGTGATAATATAATCCACCAATTATAAAACCTCTTTCGCTTAATGCAACAAGATACTGATGTTCCGGTCTGAAATTTACAAGCAGGTTTGTTTCGATAAATAATTGATGAAGTTTGGAAATTTCTTTCGGTGAAATAGGATTTCGAATTATGAATGAATTGCCGTCGTCATCTCGTTTGTGTACAACAAGGTTTGCCGCCGTTGCTGTGTCTGATTTTGTTTTTAGCAGTACTGCTGTGTCGGTTGGTTTTACGTGGGGGAAACTTAATCTTGTTAAGAAATATTTTTCTTCTTCAGAAAGTTCAAATTCATTTTGAATATTCGAAATTAATCGAAGCAATTCGTCCTTGCTTATTTTCCCTTTTCTTTGTTTTGATACTATTTCTTTTAATTCCTTTTTAATGTTCTCATCCGAATTAAAAAAAGATGTTCCAAGGAAAAATTGTGTCCGTCGTTCAGGATGTTTTTCTTCGAGGTTGTAAATGTGGTATGTTTCATAAAGTTCGTACAACATTTCTGCTTGAGCGGTTAAAGCAGCATCGCGGTTAATTTCAAACCAGCGATGGAAACGCCTGGTTGCAAAGTAAAGTTGCTGCGGTTCAAACCCCTCCTGTTCAATATGAGATATAAAATTTGTTATGGTGTTCCGGATAATATTGTTCACATCGTAGGCGGCAAGTTCATCTTTCAATTTTTTAAGAATCTCAATTCCATTTTTAGTTCCTTCAACTTCAACAATACCTGCAAAAACAAAATTCCAAATTGTATTCCAACGGGGGAAGTTGTGTTCCTTTTCGCAATATAAAATAAAACTATTATTAAAGTTCATTATAAATTCAGCCAGCGAATTTGAGTTAATCCGTTCTTCAATTGAGATAAGCCGGCTTCCGTTTTGATAATCGTGCGCTGGAATGATTATAGCTGCCGGGCTTGGCTCAGCAATTTGATATTTGTATCCGGTCGTTTTCCAGAAAGAGTAATAAACAGAAGCGGCATTCCATACAAAAAAAGGCCACAGATGATGAGCCCGCGGTTCCGAAGGTTCAGCCCGTTTTTTAATTTCTCTTTGAAGAAGTTTTTCAACGTTATCTCCCGGTACAAATTCTTCAGTCCACAATTCTTGATCTTCCCAGTAGCCGCCAAAATCGTCAACTATTTTTTCACTCTCAATTTGAGAACCGGCAACAATAAGCCATCCCAATTCTTCCAACATTTCATCACGGGGCAGGCATTTATTTATCTTCAGCGTAATATCAAACGCTCCCTGAAACCTTGTTTGAATTGACACTCTGTATACAGAGCGGGTCGGCGTTTCTGATAGTTTGCTTACCCAAATGCCTCCGGGCAGAATATTATTCAACGTAATTAGTGTTCCGCCCGAAAACAAGAAAACAGCTTCGCGCAAAATTGGGGATGAAATAATACCTTCTCTAATTCTGTTTTTATCGCTTTCATCAATGTCAGGCTCAAATGAAATCACATCTTTCCAATGATACTCCTCGCCTGTTTCGATATCAACAGTAACGGTTTGATTTGCACCAAGCCAATTTCTAAAGCCATCGCGGAGTTTAAACTGTGTTTGATCAGCAATAACCCATAGTTCTTGCATTTCGGCTTTCACTTTAAAGTGAAGAACACTCTGTCTAATTCTTTTAAAAACTGTTGGGTGCTGAATTCCATAATAGCTAAGAAGGTTAAATAAGGATGGAACAGGTGTTTGCTCTATCTGTTTGGAACTTTCGCATTCTCTAATAAAACGGGCAAGAACTTTTTCTATTGCTTCCAGGTTATCTGCTCCATGACTCAACTCCACAACAGACATAATAACATTTTCGCTTAAGAAGTTGTAATCATTTTCAATATATAACTCAAGTAATTCTTTAAATGAATTCCCCCGGATTAATTTTAAGCAAGAAATAAACATTTCGCGCCGAATTTGTAAATCGTTTGAAAGGTTTGGACGATACAGAATATTAAGCGCAAATTTTGAATGCACAGGAGTTTCATTGTCAAGAAGCATGCGCAAATAATTTACTGCAAGAAGCGATTCGTCGTATTTTTTTGATTGCAGCAATAGAACTGCCAGGCTTAGCCCGTGAAGTGAATATTCTCCTTTTTCATAAATACTTTTTAAAAAATCTACAGTTGAGTTTAACTCTAATGGCGCAGTTGCTGAAGAATGATAACTTAATTTTTCATCTCCGGAATGCTGACGGTACCATCCGTAGATTGCATCGCCTGTAAAATTTAATAAATTTTTATTGCCGAGCCAGTAAAACGGATTAATCAGCAACGTCTGAAGTTCAAGATATCGAGCATTAATTGTATAATTAAAATCGCCAACTCTAATTATAGACTTATCATTTGCTGAAACGGAAATAATTAAACTCTGATTTAATTTCGGGATAATTATTCCATTTTCATTAGCAGATATTTCACCGCTCAGTAAACCTTTTTCGCGAAGGAACCAGTTTGGTATTCTGATCTCAACACCGTTTACTTTTAGAGATGTATGATCTTTGAGATACATTTCCTCAATCTGCCTGGTAAAATGAGTTTCGATTATTCTTCTCTTGTAAGTGCCTTTTGGAGTAAGTTCGCCCAGGTCATCTCTAAAAGGGCGATCAATAAGTCTGAAGTCAACAATCCTTTCAAAAGGAGCAAGGAAATTATTTACTGTTACGATCACTGATGAGAAATAATTATGCATTTGCTCTTCGGGCATCTTTTTAAGGAGATTATTTCCGGTTTCAAAATTTGGGTAAATTAAAATTGTATTAAACGGACGATGATCACCGACGAGAAATACCTGCTTTACATTTTCAAAATCTCTAAAAAAATTTTCAATTCGCTGCGGCGCTATTGTTTCCCCTTTAACGTTTTTATAAATCTCTTTTTTTCTATCGACAATTTCTACAAACCCATTGTCATCCATCTTCATGATGTCGCCTGTCGGCAGCCAACCTTCTTGCAGGAAAGTTACGTCATGATTCTGACCGTAATATCCAAGCATCACATAAGAGCCGCGGATTAATAATTCACCATCCTCACCGAGTTTTATTTCTATTCCTGGTAGTGCTTTACCAAGAGAATTTTGTATATACTTTCCAGGCGGCGTCATACTAATTCCACCGGTTGCTTCCGTCATTCCAAATCCACTCATTAATTCAATTTTATATTTCTGAAAAAATTGAAATATATCGGGTGGCAAAAATCCGGCTGCAGACAAGCCCCACTTCAAATTGCCTCCGGTTAAAGAGTTTACAGTTTTAAGAATTTTTTTCTCATCATCTAATTCAACATCAACATGGTTAGTTATGGCTTCATAAATTTGGCTCCATTTTTTAGGGATGCTAATCAATATAGATGGTTTAACCATTTGCATATCGAGCAGCATTGTTTCAACGGAAGGGTTTTCCATAAATGAATATTCCGCTCCCCAGAAAATTGAGCCAATCATTTCAAGCCATCTTCCAAAAGTATGATAAAGAGGAAGATACGCAAGATATTTATCCTCATCGTTAATACCGGGGATAGCCATTGCACGGCAGAAACGTTTGAACACGATGTTCATATTGGAAAACATAATTCCTTTCGGTTCACCGGTAGTGCCCGAAGTATACATTATCGTAGCCAGGTCATCTATTTTAATTTTATTTTTAATGTCGGTTAGTATTTCTTCTTCAACTTTTTTACCTCCGCTTATAAATTGATGGAAAGTTACAACCATATCATCGGCGCTTGTTCCTTTAAAGAGAATAATTTTCTTTAAATATTTTAAATCATTTCGGATGCTTTTAATTTTTATAAGCTGCTTCTCATCATAAACGACAACGACAGGCGCTTTAGTTTGATTTAAAATAAATTCAATATGCTGTGATACTGAGTTGGCAGGAATAATTACATTTACTAATCCTGAAGTTAAACAAGCTATATCAAGAAGCGCTGTATGAAGATCATTCTCCATTAAAAATGCAACCATACTTTCAGGTTCGGATGTTTCTTGTAAAATGTTTATAAAAGCTGCCGAATAATCTTTTGACATTTTATCGCAGTCATTCCATGAATAATCTGTGGATGACTGACCGGATAGCACTTTAAACAGTGGTTTGCTTCCGTACTCTGATTTATGCCGCTCAAATAAAATGCGGATATTAAAATTACTTTTTCGGATTAGTTCTTCAATTAGGTTTTGCCAGCGGGATTCCCCATAAATTCTTTTTAGAAATTGTGAATATCTAAAATGATCGAGATAAGAATGGATTAAATTTTTATTAATTATTTGTTTAAATAGAGAAATATTTTTACCAAAAGAAAAATATATGTCGGTTGGTATAAATTGCATTAAATCTTTTGACAACTGCGCGTGAATTGCCGCTTCAAATACTTCATAAAACAATTCTGATATTTCCGGCAAAGTATAAAAAATGTTTTCATCGGCTGCAGTTTTTAACGTCTCTGTAAATTCACCGAATAAAATTTCCTCTTCATCAGGCTCGAAAGAGGCGCTGCCTGCAAGAAATTTATCGCGAAGATGAAAAAGAATTTCTTTCATTGTCATACTATTTCAACTTTATACTTTAATACTAAAACTGTGTTAAAAAAATAAGGGCAGCCATTTCCTAGCTGCCCCGATAAAATGAAGTGGATTTAATTTTTACTTTGCTGGTTCTGCTTTTTTTATTCCTGCCATAACTTCAAGCATATCTGTAGTAACAGATTTTGGTCTTTCAATCGGATAACCGAGTGCACGATCCCAAACTATGTTAGCGCAGACTCCTAGAGCGCGACCAACTGCAAAAAGAACAGTGTAAAAATCATATTCTTTAAGTCCGTAATGCCATTGGATTACACCCGATTGTGCATCAACATTCGGCCACGGATTTTTAGCTTTGCCCTGTTCGAGCAGCACAGGCGGAGTAACTTTATAAAGAACATCAACGTATTTGAAAAGCGGATCATCGGGAAGATGCTTCAAGCAAAAATCGCGTTGAGCAGTGTAGCGCGGGTCTGTTTTACGTAATACAGCATGACCGAATCCCGGTATAACCTGACCACCCTTCAGCGTATCCCAAACAAACTGACGCATTTCTTCTTCTGTAGGAATTTTACCTCCCATTTTTTCATATACTCCCTGCAGCCAGCTCAATACTTCCTGGTTAGCTAAACCATGCAATGGGCCTGCTAATCCATTTATCATTCCGGAGATTGAATAGTACATATCGGACAAAGCGCTTGCTATGAGATGACCGGTATGGGCAGAAACGTTTCCGCTTTCATGATCGCTGTGAAGAATAAAATAAAGGCGTGCAACATCATCATAAGGTTTTTTAATGCCCATCATGTGTGCAAAGTTACCTCCCATATCAAGGTTTGCATCCGGCTCAATAATATTACCGTCTTTATATTTTAAACGATAAATAAATGATGCAATTCTTGGGAGACGTGCAAGCAGGTTCATTGCGTCTTCGTAGGTTGGATCCCAATAATCCATTTTATTTATGCCTTCGTTGTAATGCTTAACGTATTCAGATTCTTTCTGCATTGAAACTACTGCTGCAGATAACATTGCCATCGGGTGAGAATCTTTAGGCATTGCTTTTAACACATCAAAAACATAGGATGGAACATTCTGCCGTTTTTTAAACTCTTCAACAACTTCGAGTGCTTGCGCTTCTGTTGGCACATCGCCGGTTAACAGAAGATAAAAGAAACCTTCGACATAAGGCATTTCGCTGCCGGGTACTTTAGGAAGACGTTCAAGCGTTTCGGGAATTGTGAAGCCACGAAACCGAATTCCTTCAAAAGGGTCAAGATATGATATATCTGTTGTGAGGCATTTTACACTTCGGGCGCCTCCGATACATTGCCCGATAGTTACTTCGCCAATTTTAACATCACCATACTCTTTGATAAGCCTGGTCGTTCTCGGTCGCCATTCTTCTATTTTTTTTAATAAGTTTTGTTTTATAGTGGACATCGAAACCTCCAAATGTATTTTTAAAAGGTATAAAATTTAGAATTTAATTAATTGCAGATAGTGTCCGATAGGTTTTGGTAGAATAGGAGTTTTTGGCATCACTTCAATTACCCTTCCTATGGTCGTAACCGCAACTGAATTGCAATTAGCAATTACCAAATTTAAAATAAGCAAAAAAAAATAAATTAATTACTAAATCATTTCTATTTTTTAAATATTTTAACTGATTATTTTTGAGTTTCCGCTATGTCAATATTTGCTAATCGGCTAATAATAGCATACAGAGGCATGGTTGAGCAATGGTTTCCCCATTCAACAGTTGTAAGTGAAAGAGCGATAGGATGATAAAAGGAGAATTAATTTTTGTAAATTAAAACAGAAATTTTTAATCTTTTATAAATAATCCAGGTTGACTACGAGCAAAGTCGGGATTTATTTTTTGCCGTTAATTACACTAATTGTTGCTAATTCTTTTGGGAAATTATTTTTAGAAATTAGTGACAATTAGTAAAATTCGTGGCATTACTCTCGATTTTTCTTAACCCGATCAACTTGTGTAAATAAAATAAATCTTCTTAAACTTAAATAGATGATATGATTTCTAAAGCAAAATTTTATATAGATAAGCTCGGTTTAACGACACACCCCGAAGGCGGATACTTCAAAGAAGTTTACCGTTCTGCAGAAACGATTGACAATGCCCATTTGCCGGATAGGTACACTGGGGAAAGAAATTTTTCTACATCAATCTATTTTTTGCTGGAAGGTGAACAAACATCTTCATTTCATAAACTTGCCTCGGATGAGTTGTGGCATTTTTATGACGGATGCGGCGTAAAAATTTTCATCATTGAAGAAAATGGAGAATTGTCCGTTGTTACGCTGGGAAAAGATATTGAAAGCAATATGAGACTTCAATGTGTTATACCGGCAGGCTGCTGGTTTGGTGCGGAGATCGTTGATAAAAAATCATTTGCATTAGTTGGCTGTACGGTAGCTCCCGGCTTCGATTTTAATGATTTTGTATTATCAAAAATAGATGAATTAGTCCGTGCATATCCACAGCATACGTTACTAATTGATAGGTTGAATAGGAAGAAAACTTTTAAATAAAATTTAGACAAATATTATTTTCAAAAAAATTTTTTCCCGCTTAAAATTAAGACGAGAATTCGGAGCGACTAAAATCAATTGTAGACTGCTTTTCTTTTTAAGTTACAAAACATTTTAGAAGGACTAATGCAAGACTTTAATCGGAGTTTACCCGATATTTTTGTGTTCAAAAAAAAATACCTTAAATCCTAAGTAAATAAGTAATAAATTTCACCCGTAATAAAAAGAGGTTAGTTGTTTTGTTGAAATTATAATAGTTTTTGTCTAATTTTTTCACGCAAATTAAAAACTTTTATTAGGAGAACTATCGATATATTTATACAGCTTTTATAGTTTATTAAATTTCACATTAGGGTTAATATTAAACGAAATAATTTAAACCTGGTAAATGAGAGCTTGAGATTAATTTCTGTTTGCTCTTTACTTTTTTTCGCGGCTGTAAATTTAGGATTTAGTTCTCCTGAGAAAACAGAACTCAACCGGGACATCTGGCTGCAGGTATTGTTACGTTATCAATCCGGCTTATTACCGGCTGATAACCTACAATCATCCCAAATAGGGGATCCATCCGGATTCCAACTACCGCTGAATGCGTTTCAAAAGAACAGCAACGTTCCTGCTTTACCCGATTCTATTTTGGGCATGGAAGATTCTACCTTCAACGCTAATCCCGATTCGCTTTTTTCACCCGCAGATACTACAGGATTAATAGATTCAGTTAAATTTGATCCCCGCTCGTTAGACTCTACTGCACGTCTCAAGTATTTCAAACACCAAAGAAAAGACAAAGTTTATCTTACACTCGGCAGAAAAAAAGAATCTAAATTTTTTGTACCGCTTTCCGAAAACACACGTAAAAGAGTTATTACAATTGATTCGACCGGAAAATTTGTTGAGATAAAAGAACTCATTGCAGGGAAACAAGCCAAAATACTTTTATCACTTCCAATAGAAGAATATTTAGCTGCAAGGGTAAAATTAAAAGAAAGAGAGATGTGGGAAAAACTTGGATATGAATATAAGTTAACGAGTAACGAGAGAGACCTCGGTTCTTTAATAAGAGATATAACTGATTTTGAAATCCCCCTGCCGAGCGTGGGTGTGTTAAGTATTTTTGGAGAACCAAAAATTACATTAAAGATTGGCGGAGCGGTAGATATTCACGGCGCCTGGCGTAATGAAACTACCGAGGGCGTCACCGCCTCCAGGCTTGGCAATACGAGGAATGAACCGGACTTCAAACAGCAGGTTCAAATAAATGTTAACGGAACTATTGGTGACAAACTTAATATAAATGCCGATTGGAATACCGAACGAACATTCGAATATGAAAACCAGTTGAAGATTGTATACACCGGTTATGAAGATGAAATCATTCAAAAGATTGAAGCCGGTAACGTTTCACTTCAAACATCGCCGTTAGTTGGAGGTAGCGAAGCGTTATTCGGTCTTAAAGCATTATTTAAACTTGGACCATTATCCTTGACTACTTTAGCAAGCCAGAAAAAAGGCGAGATTAAAGAGGTATCGGTTGAAGGTGGAACAACCGCACAAGAATTTAACATCAGGGCTTTTGATTATTCAACGAGGCATTTTTTCCTTGATACTATTTATGCTTCAGAAACATTAAATCTTTTTAAGAATTATTATTCAAATCCAACTCCTCAAGTGAGTTACGGTTACAAAGTAATAGATATTGAAGTGTGGAAATCAATTAGCACTGTCGGGCGCGATCCATCCAAAGAAAGAAATGCTAATGTTTATATAAACCTTGATCCTGTGCCCTCTGGAAGCCAGTATGCCGCATCATTTCGCGAAGACATAACTCCCCAGCCTGGTAAAACCGAGACGGCAAGATTTTTACTTTTAGAGAGAGATGTTGATTATAGTCTCCACGAAGAAACGGGATATATCTCTTTTAATACACAGATAAATGATAACGATATTATTGCAGTTGCTTACCGGCGTGGGCAGGCGGGTTCCCCAACTGATCAAACATTTGGTGAATTTTTAGCAACTGCTCAAACCGATTCTCAAAGGCTTGTTCTCAAACTTGTTAAGCCAAGAGGATTACAGCCTCCTTCTCAATCGCCGGACTACGCACAGGCGTGGAAGCTTCTACTCAAAAACATATATCCTCTCGGCGGAAGAGATATTAAACTGGAAGGTTTTGAGTTCGATATAAAAAGAGAAATTGAAGGACAGGACCCTGTTATTGAACTTGGCGGGGTAAGATTTCTTTCTGCATTTGGACTTGATAAAACGGACGCTAGCGGCGCGAGTTCTCAACCGGATGGTGAATTTGATTATCGACCGGGTTTAACAATTTTTACAACCACCGGTGAAATTATTTTTCCTACTTTACAGCCTTTCGGAAATGATATTCCCCAAAATATTCCACAAGCCGATTCATTAAAGTATTCGGCCATTTATAATTTATCAAAAACTTTTGCGCAGCAGCAAAAGACGAACGATAAATGGGTTCTCTCAGGTAAATATTCCGGAAGCGCATCTTCAACTTATCAATTGGGATTTAATATAGTTGAGAACTCTGTTAAAGTTAGGTTAAACGGAAGGGAATTAACTGCGGGCGCTGATTATGTGGTTGATTATAATATCGGTCAGCTTACTATTCGAAATGATGCGGCGCTTGTACCCGGTGCAGATTTAAAAATTACTTATGAACAGAATGACTTATTTCAACTTGCTTCAAAAACGTTACTCGGCGCAAGAGGTGTTTTCGATTTCTCTAAAAAAACTAAGCTTGGTTTTTCAATTCTCAATCTTAATCAACAAACTTTAAGTGATAAAGTTCGAATTGGTGAAGAGCCATTGAGCAACACAATATACGGAATTGATTTCGCTACTCAAGCTGATCTTCCTTTTTTAACAAAATTGCTCGATAATGTTATTTCTACAAGACAGATGTCCTCATTCTCCATAACCGGCGAGTATGCTTATATTGATCCTGATCCGAATACGAAGAAAAGTACAATTGCTTCTGACAAAGGGCGCAGCATAGCATACATCGATGATTTTGAGGGAGCAAAGAAAATTATTCCTGTTGGAGTTTCGTACACACAGTGGAAAGATATTTCTCCTCCCGAAGGAATTGCTTCAATGACGGGGAAGTCTTTTGAACAAATGATGCCATTCAAAGCAAAGAGTTTTTGGTTTTCAATTACGCCATCAGGCGTGAATGTTAAGGATATCTGGCCTAAAAAATCTGCAGCTAAACAGGACCAGGATGTTTCAATAATGGACCTGGTTTATCTCCCGTTAGATAGGGGCAGCTTCAATTATAAAAGCCAGCAAAACCTCTCGGAAAACTGGGGCGGTATAATGAAAGTTCTATCTTCAACAGCAAGTAACCTTGTTGAAGAGAATGTTGAGTTTGTTGAATTTTGGCTTCAAATAAAAAACGCTCCGGATAACACTAAAATGTATCTCGACCTTGGTAGAATAAGTGAAGATGTAATTCCAAACCGAAACCTTGACACAGAGGATAAAGACTTAAATGATGCCATCGACACTGAAGGGAAGGAAGATACTGGACTTGATGGAATACCCAATGCGCTTGAGAATGATCCCGCAACAAATCCGAATATTACAGAGCCAACCGGTTTTCCAGATCCAAGCAATGATAATTTTGCATTCAACCGTTCCGGAAGTGTAAAAATTTCAGATTATTATAATATTAATGGCACTGAAGGAAATGCTATATTAACCGATATCGGTCGTTTACCGGATACAGAAGACTTAAATCGAAATGGTAATTTGGATCTTGTTAACAGTTATTTTCGCTATGAAATATCTCTTGATACAAATCGTCTTTCTAATCCATTTATAAAAGGCGGAGGAGACAATGAAGGCTGGTACTTATTTAGAATACCTCTAAAAGACACAACCAATAAAGTTGGCAGCCCAACTCTTACTAACGTAGAATTTATAAGATTGTTTTTAGCAGATGTTGTTGATACAGTGCATCTTAAATTTGCCGAGTTTAACCTTGTTGGAAGTCAGTGGGAAAAAGTTCGCCGCGAAGATACATTAATGGCGGTCTCGGTGGTTAACCTTGAAGATAATCCGTTCTATACAATCCCGCCCGGTGTGCAGCAAGAGAGAGACCGCTCGCGTCCGGATGAAGAAGTTTTACGAAACGAGCAATCACTTAATCTTATTGTTAATGGAATTCCCGAAGGATATTCAAGAGAAGCGGTTCGATATTTGCCGCGCCCGCTTGATGTATTTAACTACAAAGAGATGAAATTATTTATTCACGGCGATGAAAATACTGGACCCAATTCAGTCAGCGGATATAACGAACAAATTAATGCCGAAGTTTATTTCCGTTTCGGCGGCGACACTCTAAACTATTACGAATATCGTCAACCGGTTCGTTCGGGTTGGAACGAGATAAGTATTGTATTTGATAAATTAACAGGCATTAAACAACAACGGGGAGATACAGCAACCGGTATTTATAAAGTTGCTGTCGAAGGTTTGGATGGACATTTTTATCAGATTAGAGGTAATCCAACATTAACCTCTGTAAAATTTTTAATGGTTGGCATTAAGAATGTTCAAACCGGGCAGGTACTGGGGAACGAAATTTTTGGCGAAGTTTGGGTGAACGAACTTCGTGTTATCGGGGCTGATGATTCACCCGGCTGGGCTTATAGTGTCGCTACATCATTGAAGATGGCGGATCTGCTGACCGTTAATTTTAATATGAGTCAGACAAATCCATATTTTCATAAACTTGCTGATAGATTTGGCAGCAGAGTTGAGTCGAGAAACTGGAGCACTTCAGCCGAATTAGACGTTGTGAAATTATTGCCATTCAATCTTCCGGAGAGCGCTTTAAAAGTAAATTATTCTCACACAGAATCGGTGGGCAAACCGCTTTATCGTCCGGGTACTGATATAAAAGTTGAAGAAGCTGCTCGTCAACTTGATCTGGCAAGTAAATCGGATTCTTTAAAACAAACAATTACCAAAACAGGCGAACAAATAATTTCGGAATCACAAACAGTTTCAATAAGTGATTCATGGTCAGCCTCAAGTATTAAACTTAAAATTCCTTCTACCTATTGGCTCATCCGGGACACATGGAATGCGATGACATTTGGGTTTAATTTCAATCGCTCGTTCAGCCGTAATCCCACTGTGCTTGCAAATAAAAGCTGGGTGTGGAATGCTAACATGAATTATGCGTTAAATCTTAGCCCGGATTATTTCTTCTATCCGGCTAACATTCCGGTTATCGGTTCCGTGTTTGCTTTATTCTCCGATTACCGCAACGCGAAAGTATATTTTACACCGCAAACATTTTCTTTTAATGCAACCGCTAAAAGAAATAGAAATACAAACCTAACACGCCCGCAGCGTAATTCGGAGTCGATAGAAATTGTTAACCGCGATTTTGTTACAACACGCGGATTTAACTTTGCCTGGAGAATGACGGAAGGTGGTTTATTAAATCTTACAACCAATTATAGTGTTAATATAAATTCTTCCTTAACTCATCTCGAAGTAGACAGCATCGGAAGCAGAGGGGTTCAAAGACCTGAAAACGATATATGGAAAGATATTTTCGGCGGAGTATTTTTTGGCAGAGATTATCAGTACCAACAAACACTCGATTTCAGAACTGCGCCCCGTCTTCCATCTTTGTGGGATTTATCGAAGCATTTCAGTATTACAGCCGGGTATTCTGTTAATTATCAGTGGCAGTTTGATTTTAGACAGCAAGAGCTTGGAAGAAGCGCGGGCTTTGCCTCTAAATCGACAGTTGGTTTAACATTAAGATGGAAAAATTTATTTGCTCCTCTCTTTGCCGGTATTGATCAAGAGACTGAAACAAAGCAGGATGAAGGTACAGGCACGCCAACCAGGGGAAGAACTCGCGGCTTTGAGAACAGACAGCAAGATACAAAGCGGCAGCAAATTGAGCCTTTGCCAAACCTGGGTGACAGTTTGATCGTAATAACAGATTCAATAGCAGTTTCAGATTCGTTGAGTATAGCCGATTCATTAGCGGTAACCGATAGTCTATTGATTGACATTAAACCAAAAAAGAATGCGCTCAAAACTGCACTTCTGTATATGAGGTCAGCAGCTAAATTTATTTTATTTGATTACGATAACTTTACGTTTAATTTTTCCTCCGACAACAACCTATCCAAATCCGGTATTCGAGGTGAAGGAACCGGGTTAAAAAATTTCTGGGGTTTTACATTTAACGATAACAACGGACCTACCCGCGCATTCATGGTTGGCTTAGGCACGGACGTTGGGAGACGAGCGCCCGGTGGAAACCTTCAGGATGTTTTCTCTCAAAAAAATAGTTTCGACTTTAAAACTTCCCGTCCTCTTTGGGGGGGAGCTAAAGTTGATCTTACATGGAAAATCGGATGGTCGTTAAGCAAAACTACTTCAATAATTTCTGATGCGGACGGCAACCTTACTGTTCAAAGTATAACTGCAAGCGGAACTTTAAATAGATCATTTCTTTCGCTTCCGCCAACATTAATATTCAGCGTATTTAAAAGCGGTATTAAAAAAGTTAGTGAATTGTATGATCCCGAAGCTGAGGATCAGGCGGCAAATCTAAGTGCGGCTTTTGTGGAAGGATTTGAAACATTCCCGATATTTGGAAGACTCGGT
This sequence comes from Ignavibacteria bacterium CG2_30_36_16, assembly GCA_001873185.1. Taxonomy (GTDB): domain Bacteria; phylum Bacteroidota; class Ignavibacteria; order Ignavibacteriales; family Ignavibacteriaceae; genus CG2-30-36-16. The sequence goes on from MNYQ01000119.1 coordinate 15,696, forward strand.
TTCTTGAAAGATGTTGCCAAATATATTCCGCGCCCAAACTGGCGCTTTACCTGGGATGGATTAGAAAATTTCTTTTTGTTCAAAACCGTTGCTAAAAAAGTAACGCTCGATCATGCATATACATCGGGATATACGGAAGGCTGGCGATTAAGCCCCGACGGTAAACAGCAAATTCAAACTCAAAAAGTTGAATATGGATTTTCACCTCTTGCCGGTTTAAATATTACCTTCGGCGAGCTTTGGGGAGGAAACATAATAGGCAGCTTTAAATACGGCGTGCGCTCAAATTACGATCTCGGTTTATCAACAAAAAATATAACCGAGACATTTGCAAAAGACATCGGTATCACTGCCGGATTCTCTAAATCTGGATTTGAAATTCCCTTGTTTGGCGTGTCATTAAAAAATGATATTGAATTTAGTTTTTCATATACAAGCACGCAAAACTCGGAAATTATTTTTGATATGAACAACTTCACAGAAGAAGGTAAGCCTCAAAACGGAACAACTCGTGTTACGCTTGAGCCGAGAGTAAAATATACAATCAGTTCTAAAGTAACACTTTCCATTTTTTATAGAAGATCCAGCGTAGTGCCCGAAGGCGCCTCGCGAATACCGCCGACAACTACCAACGAAGCCGGATTGGATGTACATATTGCGATTCAAGGGAATTAATGATTAAAAGGAATTATTGTTCAGTAAACAAAATTTAATAATTCCAGTTTTTGTTTTTTTTAATGATGAAGGTAAACGATGATGAAACCTAATAAAATTTTATGGGTTGATGATGAGATTGAGCTGCTGCGTTCGCATATTATTTTTTTAAGCGAAAAAGGTTATGAAGTTGATACTGTTACTAACGGCGAAGATGCGATCAATTCTGTTAAAGAAAAAGATTATGATTTAATCTTCCTCGATGAAATGATGGCGGGGATGGGAGGACTTGAAACCCTCGCTCAAATTAAAGAGATAAATGCTAATATCCCTGTTGTTATGATTACCAAAAGTGAAGAAGAAACTTTGATGGATGAAGCCATAGGCGGAAAGCTAAAGGATTATTTAACTAAACCTGTTAATCCAAGCCAGGTGCTTCTCGTTTGTAAAAAAATACTTGAAGGTAAAAAGATCACAGGGCAATATGCCGCAAAAGATTACCTGCAGGATTTTAACGAAATTTCGATGCAGCTACTTAACAACCTCGATTACGCTGAATGGACGGATATCTATTTAAAACTTACAAATTGGGATGTTGAACTTGATCAGCACTCTGGCATCGGTTTGCGGCAAACGCTAAATGATCAAAAGAAAGAGGCGAACAAAGAGTTTAGTAAGTTTGTAGAAAAAAATTATCGAAACTGGATCAAAAATCCAGATGATATTGAATCGCCTGTGCTATCTCCTAAAATATTTGATAAATATGTAACTCCAATTGTTAAAGATGAAAAATCAAAAGTTTTCTTTTTTGTCATTGACTGTCTGCGGCTTGATCAATGGCTGATAATGGAAAAACACTTACTCGAATATTTCAAAATCACAAAAGATTATTATTATTCAATTCTTCCTACAGCTACACCTTATGCCCGCAATTCATTGTTTGCCGGACTTTATCCATCGGAGATTGAAAAATATTATCCCGATATTTGGCGCGGAAAAGATGAAAACAGTATGAATAAATATGAGAAAGAATTACTGCAGCTTTATCTCGACCGTAAAAAGATTAAACTTCGCAACGAGTTGAAGTATATTAAAATTATCGATCCCGACGTAGGACGAAATTTTGAGCAGAATATTTTAAGTTATCAGAATACTCACCTAAATGCTGTTGTTGTAAATTTTCTTGACATGATTGCGCACGGACGATCTGACTCCGACATTCTTAAAGAAATTGCGCCCGACGAACCTGCTTATAGATCACTTACTAATAGCTGGTTTACACATTCATCATTGCTGAATACTTTCAAAGCGATTGCCAACATAAAAAATGTAAAAGTAGTTGTAACTACCGATCACGGCAGCATTCGGGCGATGCGTGGTGCTAAGGTTTTAGGCGATAGGGAAGCTTCTACAAATTTACGTTTTAAATATGGGCGCAATTTAAAAGTTGATGATAAACACGCTGTGTATGTTAAAAATGCAGATGAGTATGGGCTTCCGCGTATGGGTATGATAGTAAATTACATTATTGCAAAAGAAGATTATTATTTTGTTTACCCCACAGATTATCATAAGTTTTTAACATATTACAAAGACACGTTTCAGCATGGCGGCATTTCGATGGAAGAAATGATTCTGCCTGTTATTACTATGGAACCGAAATAATGCTTTTGCCGTTTGCAAAAATAATCCGCTCGGAAGAAGAAACTATAAAAATAGCCGGGAATTTTGCAAGGCTTTTAAAACCCGGAGATGTTGTTATATTAACCGGCAATCTTGGTTCTGGCAAAACTTTTTTTGTTCGATATGCAGTGAAGCAGTTTGGTATTGATTCAGTTAGCAGTCCCACGTTTGCGATTGTTAATGAGTACGACGGCAGCATGAAAATATATCATTTCGATTTTTACCGGATAAAAAATTCGGCGGAATTGTTTGACATCGGGTTTAATGATTATCTTAACGACAGCGAAGCAGTGTCATTTATTGAATGGGGCGAAATGTTCCCCGAAATGCTTCCCGGTACAAGGTATGAAGTTGATATAATTTTATACGAGAACTTATCCCGCGCTATTGCTATAAAAAAAAACAAACCAATAAAAATTGCAATCAGAAAATAATATAAATGGATTTATCCAAACCAATTTTATCGATCGAAACCTCCGGAATTTTGTGCGGGGTTTCAGTTTATTTTGATGATGGTAAATATTTCACAGTTAATATTCACCAAAAAAATGTTCATGCCGAAAAGCTTTTTGAGTGCATTGACTCGGTTATCACTTCAGCATCTATAAGTTTAGATGACCTTTGCGCCATTGCTATTTCAGCAGGTCCGGGTTCATTTACAGGGCTAAGAATTGGAATGTCTGCTACAAAAGGATTAGCCTTTGGCTCCCATTTACCTATTATTCCGGTTCCAACATTCGATGCTCTTGCTCTTCAAATATCTTCATACCTACCAGATGGAACTGAGTTTTTCATTGCCAATAAGGTAAATGTTGAAGAGATATATTTTGCGAAGTTTAAAGTTATCGGTAATAGTTATATATTTGCCGAAGGTTTGAAAATTATACATAGAGAAGAACTATTAAGCAAAGTCGGAGATCAATTAACATTCGGTACTGCTTGTATAAATTACGACTGTAAAAACTTTAAACCGAACGTCTCAATGCCAGATCCATTTTATGTTGCTAAATGGAGCAAGTTGTTTGGACAAGATAAAGTTCTTATTGATTATGATTATTTAGAACCTAATTACTTAAAAAATTTTATTATAATGGAGCGAAAAAATGTTTAATAAGATATTCGTTTTTATTCTTTGTCTTTCATTCACTTCCTTTGCTCAGTTGATGGGACCAAAAGCCGCCAGCCAGCAAATGGATTACGATTTTGGAAATGTTGTGGAAGGGAAAGTTGTTGATCATTATTTTGTCGTTACAAATAATGGCGGTGATATTTTGAAAATCACAAATGTACGCGCTTCTTGCGGATGTACAGCCGCAAAACCTGAGAAGGATGAATTAAAACCAGGAGAATCAACTAAAATTAATTTTAAATTTAACTCTGCAGGCAGGCTCGGTCACCAGGAAAAATATGTTTACGTAAACACGAACGATCCGGATAATCGCGAAATGAAATTTAAGTTTTATGGCACTATTGTTCAGTCAGAAGTAATAAAAAAAACTGATCAACCAAGAATTTATTTTAAAGAAACACAACACGACTTTGGAGTTGTTAAAGAAGGGAACTCATACAATTATACTTTTTCTTTTAAGAACACAGGCAAAGCAACTCTAAAAATAAAAGACATTAAAACCTCCTGTGGATGCACGGCTGCATTGATAAGCAGTAAAGAAATTAAACCCGGCACTGAAGGCACTTTGAAAATTGAACTTGATACAAAGAACCGTATCGGGCGAATGAGCCGAACAATTACTGTTGAATCTAATGACCCTGAAGAACCAAATAAGATTTTAACAATCTTTGCCGAACCTAAAAAAGTGACGAACTAATGGCATGGTTTTCAAGAAATAAAGAAAACATTTCACCCGACACTCAAAAAAAAGAATTGCCGGACGGGCAGTGGGAGAAATGTCCCGACTGCGGCGAGATCATCCACAAGAAACAGCTTGGTAATAATCTGTGGACATGTATAAAGTGTAATTATCATTTTCGGATTGGCAGCGCTGAATATATTAACATCTTGCTTGATGAAGGTTCCTTTAAGGAACTTGATAAGAAGATGCGTTCTGCCGACCCGCTTGAATTTACAGACACAAAAAAATATTCTGAACGTATTCAAGCAACCATAAAAAAATTGGGACTGAATGATGCAGTTAGAACAGGCACCGGTAAAATAAATAACATGGATGTTGCATTTGGCTGCATGGATTTTAAGTTTATCGGCGGCAGCATGGGTTCGGTTGTAGGAGAAAAATTAGCCCGATTAATTGATAAAGCAGTTAAGAATAAAATTCCTCTCATAATTATTTCTCAAAGCGGCGGCGCACGAATGATGGAGGGGGCTTTTTCGTTAATGCAAATGGCTAAAACGTCGGCGCGATTAACAAGACTGCACGAAGCAAAGATTCCATATATTTCAGTGTTAACAGACCCTACTACAGGCGGCACTACGGCAAGCTATGCAATGCTTGGCGATATTCACATAGCCGAACCAAGAGCTTTAATCGGGTTTGCGGGTCCGCGTGTAATTAAACAAACTATCGGCAAAGATTTACCGGAAGGATTTCAGCGAAGTGAATTTTTGCTCGAACATGGTTTTGTTGATATTGTAAGTCATCGAAAAGAATTAAAAAATAATATTTATAACGTATTAAGTTTGATGTCTTGAGGTTTATATCGAAACTTTAACCACTGTTTCGGAAGTTCATTCGCTAGTAAAAAAAATAAAAAAGAAAGGGAAGAGTATCGGTTTTGTGCCAACGATGGGTTACTTGCACGATGGACATTTATCTTTGATCCGCGCTTCAAAAAACAAAGCGGATGTTACAATTGCTTCAATATTTGTAAACCCCTCACAGTTCGCGCCTAATGAAGATCTCAATCGTTATCCGAGGGACCTCGAGCGTGACAAGCAATTGCTTGAATTGGAAGGCACAGATTATTTGTTTAATCCCACCGACAAAGAAATTTATCCGGATGATTTTCAAACTTATATTAATGTGGATAGGATCACTCAAAAACTTGAGGGTGCAATAAGACCGGGACACTTTCGCGGCGTTACTACCATAGTTTCAATATTGTTTAATTGTATGCAGCCAGATTATTCATTCTTCGGACAAAAAGACGCCCAGCAAGCAGCGGTTATAGAGCAGATGGTTATTGATTTGAAGTATGCAATTGAAGTAATAGTTTGTCCAATAAGACGGGAAGCCGATGGACTTGCAATGAGTTCGCGGAATATATTTTTAAATAAGCAAGACAGACAGAAAGCATTAACTCTTCATAAAGCTTTAACTGTCGGGGTAAAAAGTTTTCAAACCGGCGAACGAAATTCTTCCAAATTAATTAGCAAAATGAGTAAAGTATTTGACGAGGAAAATATTCAGTTTGATTACCTCACAATAGTTGAGGCAACCACATTTAGCGATGTTGATAAACTAACTTCCCCCGGAGAGTATTATTTCCTTACCGCTGCAAAAATTGGTGTTACAAGATTAATTGATAATGAGTTAGTACAAGTAAAAAGCTGAAAGTAACCCAATGTTCAGCAGGTAGAATTAAAATGCATCAAATCATTTAATTTAAATTAAGTTCGGTATAGCAAACCAACCCTTACTTCGGAAGCGGCAATTATTTATTTTCAATTCTTGCCCAAGTGTCCCTCAGCGGAACGGTTCTATTAAAAATGAGTTTTCCCGGAAAAGAATCTATAATATCTGCACAAAAATAACCGAGACGCTCAAATTGAAATTTGTCCCCCGGCTTAGCCGTTTTCATAAAAGGCTCAAGTTTGCATTCTTTTAATATTGTAAGAGAATTTGGATTGATAAAAGATTTAAAATCTATCTCTTTATCATCCGAGGGATTTTCCACAGTAAACAAACGATCGTACAATCTTACTTCCGCATTAACTGCGTGCTCTGCTGAGACCCAGTGAATTGTTCCTTTAACTTTTCTCCCGCTCTGCGCTGAGCCGCTTTTTGTTTCGGGATCGTATGTGCAATGAATTTCTTTTATGCTTCCATCATCATTTTTTAAGACACTAACGCATTTAATAATGTAAGCATAACGCAACCGAACTTCGTTGCCGGGTGATAGTCTGAAATATTTCTTCGGCGGGTCCTCTCTAAAATCGTCATGCTCAATATAAAGTTCTTTACTGAACGGCACTTTCCGGCTTCCCATTGTTTCGTCTTCAGGATTATTTACTGCATCTAATTCTTCAACCTTATTATCCGGGTAATTATCAATCACAAGTTTTAATGGATTTAGAACCGCCATAACTCTTTGAGCATTTTTA
>MNYQ01000122.1 GCA_001873185.1 Ignavibacteria bacterium CG2_30_36_16
CAAAAAAAGAAGCAGTTCTAAGCAGTAATATCAAGTTCTTTAAGCTTTCGATAAAGTGTCGAAAGACCTACTTGAAGCATCTCTGCGGTTTTTTCTTTATTAAATTCATTTGAATCGAGAGCTTTTAGAATATATTCTTTTTCAAATCTTCTAACAGATACTTCAAGCGAGCCGAGCTTACTAAAATCGGAAAAGTTAGCTGCCTTTCTAAAAATTTCGGGCAAGTCTTTAACGGTAATAAAATCAGTTTTACAGAAAATTACCGCCCGCTCAATTATATTTTCAAGTTCTCTCACTTCACCGCGCCATTCGTAATTTACCAATGCGCGCATCGCCTCAGGGTCTATTCCCTTGATATTTCGATTCATCTCTTTTCTGTATTTGTTGAGGAAATGATCTGCGAGCATCGGGATATCTTCTTCACGCTCTTTAAGTGAAGGGAGGTTAATTTCGATAACGTTAAGCCGGTAAAACAGGTCTTCCCGGAATGCGCCTGCTTTTATTTCATCACGCAAATTGCGATTGGTTGATGCAACAAAACGAACATTAACGGGCAGGGCAAGTGTAGTGCCAACCGGTGTATACTCTCTTTGTTGCAAGACTCTCAAGAATTTGACTTGAAGCTGAAGAGGCAGTTCGCTTATTTCATCAAGAAAGAGAGTTCCTCCGTCGGCTGCTTTTACGAGTCCTTCTTTATCCGAAATGGCGCCGGTAAATGCGCCTTTTTTATGTCCAAAAAGTTCGCTTTCAATCAGGTTTTCGGAAATGGCGCCGCAATTTACCGCGATAAAAGATTTATCTTTTCTTCTGCTTTTAAAATGAAGCGCGCGGGCAACAAGTTCTTTGCCCGTTCCGCTGCTGCCGGTAATTAAAACAGTGCTGTCTGTTTCTGCAACTGTTTCAATCATATCGTAAATTTTCTTTATTGCTTCGCTTTTGCCAACAAAATTTTGAAAATCATAATTGCGCTGAATTTCATTTCTCAAAATTCTATTTTCAAGAAGCAGCCTTCGAATTTCAAAAATTCTTCTAACCTTAAGAAGCAGTTCATCAAACTCAAGCGGTTTAAGAATATAGTCACTGGCACCGCTTCGTAATGCTGTTATTGCCGTATCGAGCGAACCATAAGCAGTAACTATTATAAACGGAGCCTGAACATTAAGTTTTTTGGCTTCTTCAAGAAGTTGTATTCCTTTCATGCCCGGCATCTCCAGGTCTGAAATCACAAGGTCGAAAGTTTCTTCAAGAAGTTTTTCATAAGCTATTTTTCCGTTTTCCGCTTCAGCAACAGCATAGCCTTCTTTTTTTAAAATGAATGAGAGGGATTCGCGGATTATATCTTCATCATCTACAACTAAAATTCTTTCTGACATTAAACACCTTTTATTTTTAAGGATGTATCGGTAAGGTTATTTTGAAAGTAGTTCCTTCACCCAATTTACTTGAAACTTTTAAATCGCCCTGAAAACTTTTTATTATACCGTAGCTAACCCACAAACCCAGACCGGTTCCTTTTCCTTCTTTCTTGGTTGTATAGAATGGTTCAAAGACTTTTGCCAAATTTTCATCTGCTATTCCGCGTCCGTTATCATAAAATTCTATTATAATCTGATCTTCGTCTACTTCCGAGCATACACGAATTAAATCTTTCTCCAAGCCTCTTGGTGATTCAATAATAATATCGACAGCATTAAGCAAAATATTTACGAACACTTGTTGTATCTGATCTGCTACAAGAGGAAGTATTGGTATCGAATCATTCAGTTCCATTTCGAAATTTATTGATTTAGCTTTTGCGCCAACTTTAATAATCTCCACTGCTTCCTGAATATTTTGATTTATATCTGTCATCTGCAATTCATAATTAGAAGGTCTGGAAAAATCGACGAGATCGCGGATAATTTTTGAGATACGCGTAACCTGATTTTTCACAAGCTCAAGTTTTTCTTTAACAAATTCGTCGTTTGTTGAGCGCTGAACAACCTGAACAAGTGCGGAAATAGAAGCAAGCGGATTGCCAACCTCATGCGCAACACCAGCGGCAAGAGTGCCAATGCTTTCCATCTTTTGTGTGTGGACGAGCTGCTTTTCGAGAAGTTTTTTTTCTGTTAAATCCCTGTGAACGCCAAAAAAAGCTGTAACCTTTCCATCATGATCAAGTATGGGGGAAATAAGTATTTGCGTAAAAAACGGGTCGCCCGATTTGCGTCGGTTTTCAACTTCACCGACCCAAACTTTTCCTTCATTAATTGTATTCCACATTCTATTCCAAAACTTTTTAGAATGTTTACCGCTGGAGAAAACATTTGGATTTTTACCAAGTAATTCTCCTTCTGTGTAACCGCTTGCATGCACGAATGCTTTATTTACATATATCATTTTTCCGGTTATGTCTGTAATCTGAAGAGGATTAACTGTATTTTCCGCAACCCGATAGAACCTTAGTAAATCTATATCTTTTTTCTTTTCATCTGTTATATCTTTTGCAAGCACAAAGCAGTATTTGCTGTTATCGCCCCGGTCAGAAAATTGTGAAAAGTAAAACTGCACATCAAGAGCGCCATTTTTAGCTTTTAGTTTGGAAACTATACTGTCAGATTTACCGCTGTTAAAAAAATTGGAAATAAATTTTAATGTCTTTTCGTGATGTGATTCTTCAATCAAGTCAAAAAAAGTAATTTTCGGTAAATATTTTTTATTTAATTTTAATTTCGAAACAGCCGGTTGATTGACGTCAAGAATGGCTCCTTCGTTTGAAACAATGAAGCACATTTCCGGAAAACTATTCAGCAGTTCGAAATCAAATTTGTATTTTTTGTTCATTCGGTTTTGTAAAAATATTACTTACTCACCTTACGCAAAAGTTCGAAACTATATTGTAAATCGAAGCGAAGCTTCGAAAAAATACCAATTTTTTACGAAGCTACCGCTTCGTTCTACAAATTCTGCGTAAGGTGAGTTACTTATTAAAAAAACGTGCACAAAAATAAAAAACGAATGGTTAAAGCCCTAACTAATTTTTTCCCCCGAACAGAATTGAGTACCTTCTCAGTATCGAGAATGAAAAGTGCAAGGTTTTAATTTTCGAGAAGCGGACACATAAATTAATACCAGAAGCATTAAAATTTTGTAAAAATTCAAATAAACTAATTGAATATTTTCTGGAACGAAGCTTGTATATAAAACAGTCTTAAGCAGTACTAAAGAGGTTAATTATTAGCCGATGAGCGACCTATCCCGGCATAAAAAGTAGTTACCTCAAAACCTCCTTTGGTGATCGATATAACACGGTTCCAAATCACAAAAATAGCCCACCAACGGGGCACGTTTGAGTTAAAAGGTCATAACCCGTGCCCCTAGTCTTTTTAAATCAATTCTGTATAAAATTACAACAGTTATTTCTTATCCGTTAACTAATGTACTTACGACAATATCAAACGAAATTAAGTTGACGCCTATGCGCAATTCGGAATGGGGTACTCGCAATGAATTAACAAAGTAACGTTAATGAAGAACCATTAAATTTAAGTCTAAATAGCTCAAATAAAGTCTTGAATTTTTTTAAAAAGCTCTGTGGTTAGAAAGAACAGTTTTTGTTATGTTTGTAAAAAAAAAATATGAAAATAGGTTTAATTCAATACAGCCCCGAATGGGAAAATAAAAAAGAAAACAAAATCAAAATTAGCCGCTTATTAGAAAATCAAAATGGAGTATCTTTATTTATTCTTCCTGAACTCACTTTGACCGGCTTTACGATGAAGTCGGGTGAATTTTGCGAACCTGGTGATGGAGAGAGTTTTGAATATTTTTCATTGCTTGCATTAAACAAAAATGCGCACGTTCTTGCCGGTATTATAGAAAAAGATGGGAGCAAAATTTATAACACTATGCTTCATATAAACCCAGAGGGCGAGCTTGTTAATAAGTACCGGAAAATTCATCCATTTACTTACTCCACTGAAGATAAATATTATAGCGGCGGTGAAAAAACTGTAGTGACTCAAATTGAAGAATGGATGACAGGACTTTCAATTTGTTACGATTTACGTTTTCCGGAGTTGTACCGCATTTATGGAAAAGCAAGAACGGAACTAATGGTTGACATTGCAAACTGGCCTGTTGCACGCATCGAACATTGGCGCACACTGCTTAAAGCCCGCGCTATTGAAAATCAATGTTATGTTGCTGGCGTTAACCGTGTAGGCAGCGATCCCAAATTAAATTATAATGGGTACAGTAGTTTGTTTGACCCGATGGGGGATGAAATAATTTGCGCTGTTGATTCAGAAGAAGTTTTGATTGCTGAAATAGATATTGAAACCGTTAATTCAGTAAGGGAGAAATTTCCATTTCTTCAAGATATAAAACTACTCTGACCTCAAAGTTTTAACGACTTTAATAAAAAGTTCTATTAAATATCTCAAGAGCAAATACGGATAAAACATTTTTCTTGCATTTGCTTCGGCTCGCTGTTAATTTGCGCCCTAAATAATCCAAACAATTTTTTAATATTATCTCAAGGTATTTTATGAAATTCGGTTTACGGTTCTGCCTATTTATTCTTTTTGTCATTCCATTTTTTACATCCAATAGTTTTTCACAAACAAAATTATGGAGCGATATTTCAGAGTCAAGCATTGTACTTATCGGTGAAAAACTTATTAATCCCTCGGTTTATAGAACCGTAACACTAAATGTGGATGCGATGAAGGAGTTGTTAAACCATGCGCCGCTGGAATTTTCACGTGAAGCGACCAACAACCCATTAGTAGTTTCACTTCCTATCCCCGATGGTTCATTTCAAAACTTTTATTGTGTTGAATCTCCGGTAATGCATCCCGATTTAGCGGCAAGATATCCAGAAATTAAAACTTATGTCGGGCATGGCATAGATGACCGCCGGGCAAATGTAAGATTTGATTTTACTCCTCACGGATTTCATGCGATGATCCATTCACCAAAAGGTAACGTATTTATCGATCCCCATAATAAAGGCGACATCGAAAATTACATCGTTTATTACACAAAAGATTTTCAAAAGGAAGGTGAATTTGATGAGTGCCAATTATTCATTGAAGATGATAGAC
>MNYQ01000056.1 GCA_001873185.1 Ignavibacteria bacterium CG2_30_36_16
CAAACGCGTTGAAATACTTCTTCGCCGCTTACTTCAACAACTGTTGCCGTTTCGCCTTTAAGTTGAGTTAAATATTCTACGTAATGTGCGCTTAATGCAAGTGATTGTTTTTTAGTTGCATTTGCCATCGCTAACTGATCATGCATAATAAATGAGAATACAACGAGCATCATCACAAAAAATAACGCGCCGCCATAGTTGAAGGATTTTAGTTTCGTTATACTGTATAAAAGATGGTAAACAACAAAAATTAAAAGCAGCGCTCCTAATCCGTAAGCAAAAACAGACTTCGAAAGAGCAACCGGGGGAAGTACAAATATATTGATTGCTAAAAATAAGGGTAGAATTATAGCGCCGATGAATGCAATTGTTAAAGCATTCTTTTTAACAAACTCTCTATATTCATCATCTTTTATTTTTTTACCGCCTTCCCAGTAGAAAAAACCGAAGATAATTGACGCTCCTGTTAGTGCAAATGCCGCCACAACAAAAAATATTAGACGGGAAAGAACCTGCCATGAAAATGGAAGTGAAATTAAACTTTGGTTTCCCCAAACATCTGAAAAAGTTGCCGAAGTTGTTCCGGTAACAAAAGCCCATACAGCTAAAAATAAAAATATAAAACCCCATCTGCCGCTCTTCATACCTAAAGAATAATTACCCTCCCGATACTGAGAAATTTTGTGATTTACTTCATCATCTCCGTATTTCAATTCTTTAACCGTTTCGAATATTTCTCTGAAAGATTGTGAATACCGAAATACGTAAATCAGAATCATGCCAACACTAATTAGTAATAGAGAAATAAATATAAAAATTGTAGTAGGCGCTTTTGTCGTATGCAGAAGTTGTGCGTAAATCAGCAGAGCCGCTAAGACCGGCACTATGCCAAGCACAACGCCGATTCCTTTTGTCAGGGTTAATGTTTCAATCACATCCCTTGCAAAACGAAGATGTAATTCGTTGCCCGGTTTCGTTCCCTTTCTTTTATAAAAAAGAGAAATTGCTGTTCCACCAAACACGATACTTACAAACGGGATGAATAAAAACATAATGAGAATTAACATATAATGTAGAAGCATTATATGTTCCGAAGATTGAGGAAGCACTAAATTATCAAGAAAATCCATTTAACTTTCTCTCGTTTAAGTTTTGTTAAATTACAAGTTTGTCTATCGACAGAAGAAGAACGACAAACAGTGCGAAATAGTTAATGTGCATAAATGCAAATCTGAATGATATCTTACCTTCTGCTTGTTGTAATAATTTTACAGAATCCCAGCACAGCCAAACTCCTGAAGCGAACAGTCCAAGGTTAATCCAGTGAGATTCTACTATTCCGAATAAAGGAATTAAAAAGCAGCTAACGACAGTTGCGATAATCCAAATAAAAGTAATGCGTGCAAGCTGTTGATGATTAAATATTTTTGTTAATGTTGGAAAACCAGCGCGTTCATAATCTTTATCGAGCACAAGCAGTAAAAGCCAAAAGTGAGGTATCTGCCATATAAAAAAGAAAAAAGCAATAATTGTAAGTTGAGGATCGAGCAGCGAACCACCGGCAGCTACCCAACCTACTGCAGGCGGAATAGCGCCAACAATAGAACCCGGTATAATTGCAAGGGGATTAATCTTTTTTAACGGAGTATAAATTCCATTGTACCAGATCAAATTAATCAAACCTAAAATCATAGGCAGCCAGCCCGCGCCAATGAAAAGAATTAAACTTCCCGTAACAACAAGAAATATTGAAACTGAAAGCGCATCACCGGGAGTAATTTTCCTGGAAGGAATAGGACGATTTTTTGTCCGTTCCATTAAAGCATCTGTATCGCGCTCCTGATAATGGTTTATGGCAGCCGAACCGCATGCAAGAAGCAGTATCCCAATTAATGTAGGAATTAAGGTAAAAGAAAGTTGACCGGAATAACTAATAAAACCGAGTGCGGTTGTTATTGTTACAAAGGACGTGATCCTCAACTTTGTAAGTTCGGTTAATATTTTAATTTTTTCTATCAAAATAATGTTAGAGTTTTTCTTCTGTTTTTACATTCATCCAATCAACATTGGAATGTATCTGTACCAAATAATTATTATCACTTAGCACAAAGATTTCATTTTATTATTTCTGAACTCTTTGCTTTTTATCATCAACATCTCAAAAATTCTTTTTCAAAAATCCACCGAAAAGCCTGCTAAAAATTTAAGCCGTCTGCCGACTGAGAACTGTCAACTACTTTCCGCCGGAAATTTTTAATTTATTTTCAAGCAAGATATTGAATTCGGCTATTGGAATAGCTACAACTCTTGTGTACATCCCGGAGTGATTTAATCCGCAATACTCCGCACATGCTAAATCATAAGAACCGGGTTTGGCAATAAACCAGGCTTTATTCGTACGTCCGGGAATAACATCTTTTTTTACTCTGAAAGCCGGCACAAAAAAAGCATGGCTTACATCTCTTGAATGTAGAAAAACTTCAACCGGAGTATTTGCCGGAACGAAAAGAGTATCGGTTTCAACACCGTTTGCGTATTTAAAAGTCCATTTCCACATTTGCGCCGTAACATCAATCTTCATTGCATCTTCAGGTATGTTAACCATTTCTTTGTAACCCGTCCAGCCATACCAAAACATAACAAGCGTAAGCAAAGTAGGAATTACAGTCCATGTAATTTCTAAAGGAATGCTTCCGTGAATATTTTTTGCAACCGGGTTTCTTTTTCTGTTGTACTTGATGACAAAGAATATCATCATGGCAGTGATCAAGACAAGAAAGAATACAGAAATAACCAATACAATTAAAAAAGCAGTATCAACAGAATCAGCAAAATTTGATGCGCCATCAAACATAATTTAAAACCTATAAAAAAGAATAATCAGCAAATAAGAGAACAAAAGAAACAATGATAAAGAAGAGCGCCGCACCGACGAATATTTTAAAAACTTTTTGTTCCACATTTAAGTGCATAAATATTTTAAGCACTAAAAAAGATTTTATCGAAGCTACTAATAAAGCGGTTGCAACTGTTAAAGCCCCGAAATTTATTCCGGCAACGGCTACAGTAACAGCAGTTAAAGTCATAAGCCCAAGCCAAACTAAAATATAAATTCCGTAGCTATGCGAATGTTCTTCGCTCATTTGATTTTTTTCTATCATCTCATCCTCATGTTATAAGATAGAATAATGGAAAGAGGAAAATCCAGATAATATCAACAAGATGCCAGTACAATCCGGCGGTTTCAAGTTTAACATAATTATCTTTATTAACTATACCTTTGGCTGTGTAAACCGTCATCCAACTAATTAGAACCATTCCAATAATTACGTGAAGCCCGTGCAGTCCGGTCATCACATAATAAAGCCCGAAGAACAAAATCTCGCCTTTGCTTTTTGCAAGCAGCTCTTCACCGCCAGGATATATTCCATGATGAAATTTAGCAGACCACTCGAAAAATTTGTTAACAAGAAATCCAAGTGCGAGAGCAACTGTAATCAACTGAAAGTAGATTGAAAGTTTCCTGTTATTTTTTTGAATTGCCACTATTGAAAGAACAATGGTTAAACTGCTTGTTAAAAGAATTGCAGTGTTGAACGTTCCTACAAGCGTATTCAACTCTTTAGCCGCAATATGAAAAGCTTCCTGATTTGTAAACCGATAAACCGAATAGAGGAAAAACATACCTCCAAACAAAATTAACTCGGTGAAAAGGAAGAGCCACATTCCCATACGCGAACCAATGTCATCTCTATGTGCATGATCCGCATGCACTGCTAACGGACTATTGCTCAAACTACATCCTCAACTTTTTTATTTTCAATTTCATTATTCTTGTATTCATAAGGACCTGCAGTAACTGTAGGAATTTCATTAAAGTTTTCAAGTGTCGGAGGTGTATCGACCGACCATTCGAGGGTTTCGCCGCCCCACAAATTTTTCTCGTGAGTTACTTTCCCTCTTTTGACTGCGTATAAAAGATTCCAGAACATAATAATGAGACCTGTGATTAAAATCCAGGAACCAATCGTTGACAGCCGGTGATAAGTTGTAAACTCCGGAAGATAATCGTAATATCTTCTTGGCATTCCGAGCCATCCCATTACAAACATTGGGAAGTAGAGAACATTAAATCCGATGAATAAAAACCAGAAAGAGATTTTTGCTGCTTTCAGATTGTAAAGTTTGCCGAACATTTTAGGCCACCAGTAATGCAGTGCGGCAAAAATTCCAAAACCTGTGCCGCCAAACATCACATAATGAAAATGAGCAACTATAAAAGATGTATCATGCGTTTGAATGCTGACTGACAGTGTACCCTGAAATAAACCGGTTAAACCGCCAATCGAAAAAAGAAAAATAAAACCGAGAGCAAACAACATTGCAGGATGAAGCTCAATTGAACCTTTATATAAAGTTGCTGTCCAGTTAAAGACTTTTATTGCGCTTGGTATCGCGACTAAAAATGTGAGTAGAGAAAATACAAATTGTCCTGTGTCGCTCATTCCAGCAGTGAACATGTGATGTGCCCACACAAGCGATCCGAAAACAGCAATAGCCATACTTGAATATGCGATGAACTTGTATCCAAAAATCGTTCGCCGTGCAAATACAGGAATCACTTCAGAAACCACACCCATCGCCGGTAGTATCATTATATAAACAGCCGGGTGTGAATAAATCCAGAACAGATGTTGAAATAGTACCGGATCACCTCCAAGCGCAGGATCAAATATTCCCACGCCAAACCATCTTTCAACTGCCACAAGTAAAAGCGTAATGCCAATAATTGGCGTTGCAAGCACTTGTATCCATGCAGTTGCATATAATGACCAAACGAAAAGAGGCATTTTAAACCAAGTCATTCCAGGCGCTCTAAGGCGATGGACGGTAGTAACAAAATTTATTCCTGTTAATATTGAAGAGAAGCCGAGAACGAATGCAGCCATCAATGCTAAAGAAACGTTCGTGCCGGTTCTTACGCTGTAAGGGATGTAAAATGTCCAACCTGTGTCTGCAGGTCCGCCTGGAAGTAAAATTGAAGTTACTGCCATTAATCCGCCGAGTATTAACAGCCACCAGCTTAAGAGATTGATCCTCGGAAAAGCAACATCCTTTGCGCCAATTAAAATTGGGAGAAAGAAATTGCCAAACACAGCAGGCAGTCCAGGAATAATGAATAGGAAGATCATTATTACGCCATGAAGCGTGAAAATTGAATTATAGGTCTGTGGATCCATAATTGTTCTGCCAGGCGCA
>MNYQ01000152.1 GCA_001873185.1 Ignavibacteria bacterium CG2_30_36_16
CTATAAAGAAAACAAAGAGGAAAAGCAGCTTAAATTACGGAGGATATATTACTGTGATGAGAAAAATCGTCAGTATGTGTTTATAACCAACAATTTTGAAATAACTGCCGAAGAAGTTGCCTTTATCTATAAGAAACGCTGGCAAATAGAATTGTTGTTCAAGAAGATGAAGCAGAATTTTCAGTTGCATTATTTTTATGGAGAGAATGAAAACGCAATTAGGACACAAGTTTGGTGCACCTTAATAGCTCAGTTATTACTGACCGTAATACAAAAAATGGCGAACGTAAAGAAGGCTTTTTCGACGGTAGCGACATTGGTGCGGATACATCTGATAAGCCTTTTGGATGTTTATGAATTGCTAAAGAATGTTAAGCGAACATACGAAAAAAATAAAAACGCCAACTTACAACCGAATTTATTTCCGTCTTAGCTGTGTAAGTTTTGACTTCATATTTTGGAGGGGGGTCTCTTTTTGATTGTTGATGAAAATCCTCTATAATCAATTGAAAATGAAACATTTTTATCAATCTATATTTTTAGTCGGTCGATAGTGTTTATTTATATAAAATGATAAATCATTTTTACTAACATTTAAATTCAATTTACTATCTATAAAAAGTTCTTTTATATTATTATCTAATGAATTTATCCACTCATCATAATTAACAGAAGCGTTACTAATAACTGCTTTTAACTTTTCGATTTTTTTTTCTAATTCGGGAATTAATTTTAGTTGGCTACTTATTCGCAACGCATTTTTATGAAGATTTTCACAATGATGTTTAGTACTGTCAAGTATGTTTGTTTGGTCTTCAATCTGCCGATGTTGAATGAGATTAATAAATCTTTCAATTGTTGGTTTCGTTTGATTTCTTACTTCGGTTCTTGTGCCAAATCTGAGAATATATTCACTCTCTTTTAATAACTTTTTTAGTTTGACTCGTACATTATCTACTGCCTTATTATTTTTACTTGCAAATAAAATTGTTTTACTATTAGCGATTGCGTTTGAAATTAAATTGAGTACAACTTGAGTTTTTCCCGTGCCCGGAGGTCCGGTCACAACAGTAAGAGGTTGACTGAAAGCCAATCTAATCGATCTTCTCTGCGAATAGTTTAATTCCGTGATATAAGTAAGAGGAGAGAAATTAAATTCAGTTACAGGTTCATTTATTTTTTCATTTCTTAAAAAAGAATGGAATAAAGGATGCCTTTCATAGTTATTTAATCTTATTATACTTTTTAATTCACTTACTAATTGCGCATTAAAAGGACTTTCATTACTAAGACCTATAGAAATATGGTTGGCTAAATGGATGTTCCATTCGAGTTTATTTTTAACTAACTCAATTTTTTCTGTTAAGGATTGACAATCATTTAAAGCTGTTACCAAATCATCAATGATATCTTCAGATAATCCCTTGTCTTCTAATATCTTTGAGTATAAGCTAAAATCTGAAAGTTTTAGACTAACATTTTCGGGATTTGCAATATCAGTACGAAGAATAATATTTTGAAATAGGGTCAATGTTTCATTATCACCAATAACATTGATTCCTATAAATATATTTTGAGGAAATTGCTGTTCACCATTATGCAGATATTCTGCATAAAAGTTATGGTTGGAAGATAAATCTAAAATAAATTGGTTTGTTCCTGTTTCTAAGTTAATTCCGTAACGGTAAAGGTTTTCACTTTTAGGTTCTTTAAATTTCTCTAGATTCAAGATAGTTCTATAATATTCTAAAATCCTTTGCTCCTCATTCAATCCGGTTTCAACTTTGGTATATCTTTTAACAAAATCAAGTCGATTGCCTCTATCATTATTGATTCTAGTTGATGGAATTTGTGGCTGATCATTTTCATTTAATCTATTTTCTGGCCTAACATCAAGTTCTCGTAAAATATTTTCAATTTCATTATTATTTAATATGAGATTATTTGAAAATCGATCTTGTAAAGCAGCTAAGTAGGTACCCGGATCTGCAATTGAAAAAAATCTTTTAATTCTATCGGGCATACTATCAAAATTGAATTGAATCCTTTTATGAAATAAGACCATACAATTTATATGATCCCACTTTATATCTATATGATTGAGTGATAAAATTTTATCCTGTTTTGATGATAAGACATTCATTAATGAAAATCTATATGCATTAAGTTGTTGATAAGGGTTCCTTATCCCACCGCCACCCGCAACAAAAGTGAAATCATTATTGTTATAAATTTTCCAAGGATTGTTTTCGGAGAACTCTAATCTTCCCTCATAATCTTTAAAATCGATAACAATTATTTTTCCTCTACTTATGAAAACTGCATCAAGTAAGTGCCCACCACAACTCAAATTTCCAATTAATACATTTTTGTTTTTATCGTTTGTGTATTTTTCACCTAATTCACCAACTACTTGACGAAAAAAAACATTTTCGTGAGTATTCTCAAATGGTTGTATTAAATAAGCTGTGAATGACATAATTCAATCTATATTTAGTTGTTAATTCTTTATTTAATTCCATAATTAGTTTATCCCCATTCTCTACCAATAATTTACACATCTTACAAATTCAATTAAAGTGGAAGTTTAAAATCATCTTTGACAATTCTTAACAGAAGATGAAATAAGTTTTTGATCTCTCAAAGCCAATTCAATTATTCATCCATGCATTGCACAGATCCCGCATTAGTTCTAACATCAATTAATTAAATCTGAGGTCAAGAATTTTTCTGCAAGATTTAAGAACGCCATCCATATTATGCTCAAAACAACGTGATGAAATAATATCCATTAACATTTCAGACATTGTTCAATAGTGCTACCAGGTATTCAGGAGGCTAACTGACCTTTTGCAAAAGTTTAGCTTCCCAATTTTTAATTAACTATTTCGTCGTCAATATTTTCTTTGTTTTTCTTTTTACTTTCTTTCCTTGCCGGTTTGTATGCTTCGTTTGAATCATTCGAGGCAAGTTCTATTTTACCGTTACCAATATGTTTGTACAGAAGATCGTTTTCCATCAAGTAGAAAAATTGATTACGAAACTCTTCCAGAGAGATACCGCAAGTGGCGGCGTATTTTGCAAGTTCATGCGGATCATCAAAATCAGCCCTGTTTAACCGCAGCATATACCGGCGCGCAATAAAAAAAGACTCGGATGCTGGATCAACTAACCTGACTCTTGTCCTCTTTGTTTTGGGATCGAGAATATCCTGGAAATACATCGGAACAAAATGTCCGTTTTGAATTGATACCATCGCACCGGAACCGCCATTTAAAATAAACTGAGCGGCAGAATATCCGAGATCGCGCGTATATTCCATGTCGAAGGGTATTGGATCGGCACACCGAAGTTCATATCCAATATTTTTTGCAACAATGGTAGCTTTGATCCCAAAATCTCTCAAACGTTCCTGCACTTTGTATTTTAATATTTCACCAAAATTAACTTCGGCAAGTCGAATATTATCGTGCGCATCGCGTTCAATATCTATAAGTGACTGCAAAGTACTTGGGTCGAGACTTTCAACCAATCCTTCGGCAATAATGGCAACACCGTCCGTGCGACCGTAACTTAATCGTTTAATAATGGCGCCGACAAGTATGTCCACAATATGCGAAAGTTTTATTACCGTATCCGAAAACTCTTCCGGTATCAAAGTTAATGTTGCGCCCGTAGCCTTGCCAATACCAAGGGCAAGATGCCCGGCTTTACGCCCCATAGAAATAACAAAATACCAGCGGGAAGTTGTCTGCGCATCAACCATTAAGTTTTTAACTACTTCAACGCCAATGTGTCTGGCTGTTTGAAAACCGAATGTTGGAATACCGTGAGGCAAATCTAAATCGTTATCAATTGTTTTGGGTACGTGCACAACTTTAATTCTGCCGGCAGCCATTTCATCAACTTTTAATGCGCTGAATGCAGTATCGTCTCCCCCAATGGTTATAAGCTTATCCACATTTAACCTTAATAAGGAAGTGACTGAGTTTTCTAAATGCTTTTTATCCTTTGTCGGGTTGTTACGCGCAATGCCAATGTAAGAGCCGCCTCTAAAATGAATACGGCTTACGTTTTTAATAGTTAATTCTTTTACGTGTGAAATATCCCCTTCCATTATCCATTTAAATCCATCTATTATTCCAATTACTTCTACACCTTCTACTTGAGCACGGATCGTTGCAGCCCCGATTACACTGTTGATTCCTGGCGCAGGTCCGCCTCCTACAAGTATAGCTAATTTTTTAGGTGTCGCTGACATTCTGAAGAACTCCTTAATTCGATTTTTTATTTATTATTATTTTGCATAAACTATTTTTAACGACTCATACCGCTCTGCCTGTTTTAGTCTTAGCAGATAGACTCCAGCGGCAAGTGATAATGAGTTAAAATTCATATCAAAGTGATTTAATCCAACAAGCGGAATATGACCGCTTGTCTTATAAACTTCCTGCCCTATAATATTATAAAGTTTAAGTGAATAAGGCTCACGACTTTTTAATTTAAATGTTACCCGCGTCTGTCCGTTAAACGGATTGGGGAAATTTTGTAAATCAAATCCTTCAGGAAGATTATTTTGATTACTGCCTTCCTGCTTCACAGAGTTGATCACATCAGGAGAAAGCCTGCGGTTCAGAGAAATCATCACCGCATCGGCGCTTAAATATTTACCCGCTTCTACATTGCCTGCCGAGACTTCAATAATTTTATTTCGCCCTGATGTTAAATAATAATCGCCCAGTTTATACCATCGTCTGTTGTTGTTTGTCGATTGGTCAACAAAAACTTCCGTGCCCGTTGACGATGAGTCAAACACAGTATATTTTGCAGAATCTGTTCTGTTGGAAGCAGAAACAATGAATGAATAAACCTCGTACCATCCGGCAGCAGGAACATCAATAAAATATTCAACGTAATTACTATCTCCCGGTGGTGCGTAAATAGAGGCTCCGTTAAAACCAGCTATGTTACTGTTCTGCCAGCTTCCGTGTTTTTTTACATCCGCTTGATTTGAAATTTCGGTGATATTAAAAAATTCCCTCCAACCCGCAGTTGAGTGGGGCGGATAAGTTTTTTCTCTATAAACACTGTCTTTGAAAAAGGAATAAATAATTGGAAGTTCCGGGTAATACCAGATAGAATTTCCGCTGTAACCTTTTGCCCTCGTAACGTTTACAAATTTAACAAGTTCATTCGGGGTTAATGTATTGCCGCCCGGTGTAATTGCAAAAGAAGGATATGCACGGCTTTTATCATTGATGAGTGTGCTCATAAAATCGATTATGTTTCCGAAAGATGAAGCTGAGCCAACGTAAGACTGTACCTGAACGTTATCAACCATTCCGCCATTGTTAATCCACCAAACCCAATCTTGCGCATATTGATTGTAAGAAGTGTATGAACTTGAACTATATAAACTCGGGGCATTGGAAACATTGATATTCTGGTTAACAGATTTTATACTATCGTAAGCGCGCTGCATAAACTCATTTAATTTATCGGCACGCCAGCGAAGCCAGCCGCTATCGTTTATATCGAGAGGCGGCGGAGTTCCGTTGTGCTCAATTCTGTATAAACTATCCGTGTACCAATCGTAACCATATTCAAGACTGCTGTAGCGTATTCTATCAAGTTCAATTCCGTCAATATCATATTTGCGGGTTACTTCAGTACACAATCCAATAAGAAAATTTTGAACGTCAGGGTGAGTATGGATCATCCAATAAAAATTGCTGTTGTCAATTTCGCTTCCGTCCTGTCTTAGGGCAACCCAGTCGGGATGTGTTTGAAATATCGGTCCTTTTCCTCCTGGAGGTTGATTACCCGTCCACCCGCCGACAAAACCATACTCAAACCAGGCTTCCACATGAAGACCTTTGCGGTGAGCTTCGGATACTGCTTCTGCAAGTATATCTCGCCCCTGATAAGTTGGATCGATTGAATATCCTGTTTCATTAAAAAACAATTCGCTCTGCCACAGCGGATAACCGCGGCTCCACGCATTAATGTAAACTGTGTTAAAGTTGTTAGCTGCAAGGCTGTCCATTGCCTGAGCAATAGATTCTTTTGAAGATAGAGTATTTCTGGCTACCCAGGTTCCCCTCAATTCCTGTGCAAGAGGAGAACCTAAGTATAATAATGTGAGGAATAGAGCAAAAAATTTACTCATTATAATTCTTATTAAAGTACTTTTAGTTTAGCAAATTTAATCATTAGCTGTTTGACGTTGTTTCCTTCAAAAACTACTGTAGCTTTTGTTAATTCGCCGCTTCCGGTAACCACTGTAACTTTGCCAAGACCAAATTTATCATGCATAACCCGGCTGCCCGGTTTAAGTGCTTTATTATCCTGGTTAAAATCTTCATAGTCTACGTTTTCAAAGTATTCGTAGTACATTTCTTTTTTAGATTTTCTGGAACCTGATTTACGCCCTGCCGTCCCATTTATTTCGTCTAAAGCTTCCGGAATAATTTCATCAATAAACCTTGAGCGGCTTTGATATGCTACTTCACCAAAACGGTACCGGGAGCGGGCATGAGAGATATACACTTTTTGTTTTGCGCGTGTGATTGCAACATAAAATAAACGTCGTTCTTCTTCAACCGAAGCATCAGTACTGAAACGGTTGGAAAGAGGGAACACTTCTTCCTCGCATCCTGAAACAAATACAATCGGGAACTCCAAACCTTTAGCACTATGTACAGTTAACATGGTAACTACGTTTTGTTCACCTTCATACTTATCGATATCAGAGATGAGAGAAACTTCTTCCAAATATGCTTCAAGTTTGGCTTCTTTGTTCGAGTCCGAAAATTCACTTAAAGCGGAAAGAAGCTCGTTGATATTTTCCCATCGCGCAATACTCTCGGGCGTATTTTCTTCTTTAAACATTCTAAGCACGCCAAGTTCGTCAACAAGCGCACGCGATAGTTCGCCGACAGATAATTTATCTTTAAGCCCTATATATTTATCAAGCAGAACTTTAAAGTATTTTACGTTTTTTTGAATTCTTTCTTTGATATTAATTACTTCAAACACTCTTCCCATCGTATCGAATAGACTTAATTCGTGTCTGCGTGCAAATGCTATCATTCGTTTTATAGTTGTTGAGCCGATACCACGCTGCGGAAAGTTCATTATTCTCAACAAACTTTCTTCATCGTTCTGGTTTGAGAGTATTCTTAAATAGGCAACAATATCTTTTATTTCTTTCCGCTTATAAAATTCCAAACCTCCAATAATTCGGTAGGGTATTTTTTCACGCCGGAAAATATCTTCGAGAACACGCGACTGAGCATTTGTACGGTATAAAATGGCAAAATCTTTAAGTGATAATTTTTTCTTTGAAATTTCATGTTTAATAAATCTTGCTATCTGGTACCCTTCGTCTTTTTCATCAGTACACTTAACTAAAGTAAGCTGTTCACCGTTGTCGTTTTCCGTCCAAAGGGTTTTAATTATCTGTTCTTTATTTTGTTTAATAACCGAATCAGCAGCAAGAAGAATAGTTTTTGTTGAACGATAATTTTGTTCGAGTTTAAAGATTTTGCATTTGTTAAAATCTTTTTCAAAATCGAGCATATTGCTTAAACTAGCGCCGCGCCAGCTATAAATGCTTTGTGCGTCATCGCCCACTACACAAATTTTCCCCTCGCGTGTAACGAGCATTTTTAATAATTCGTACTGAGCTTTATTTGTATCCTGAAATTCATCAACAAGCAAGTATGAAAACTTCTTTTTGTACTTCTGATGAATTTTGCTATTCTCAACAAATAACTCAATTGGTTTTAATAGAAGATCATCAAAATCCATTGCATTAAATTCAACAAGTCGTTTTTGATACTCCTCAAAAACTGATGCAATTTTTTCATCAATAAAACTTTGCATATGATGCTGACGGAATTCTTTTGGAAGAATCATGTGGTTCTTCAAAAAACTAATACGGTGCCGAACGCTATGAGAAGTAACACCTTCAATATCAATTTCAAAATCGCTCATTATGTTAGAAACCAGCGACAAAGAATCTTCTGTGTCATAAATGGAAAAGTTGCTTCGGAAGTTTATATTTTTTGCTTCAACACGCAAAATCTTGGCAAAGATAGAATGAAAAGTGCCCATCCAAATACTATCCGCTTTGGGACCTACAAGCTGCTTAATTCTTTCTTTCATTTCATTTGCAGCTTTATTAGTAAAAGTTAGCGCCAGCAGTCCATCCGGTTCATAACCCTTCTCAACTAAATAGGCAATTTTGTAAGTTAAAACCCGGGTCTTACCGGAACCGGCGCCCGCCACAACCATGTGCGGTCCATCGTCGTATTCTACGGCTTGTTTTTGCGCTTTATTTAATTCTTTTAAGTTTATCATAAACCTTTGAAGTTTTAATGAGTTGTTCCACTAATTTTCAATTTTTGATTTGCAAATATATGGAAATGAATTCCGAATTAAAAGGTATGAAAAAATTAACCCCGCACGTTTTTTTTGTTTGTAATTCCAAACAAAATTTAGTTATCCTAACTGCGTAAAAGGAATAAAACAAGTACTTGTTACTTTATTTTAATTGCCATAAGTTGCCCCCGTAAAATTTAGATTTTACAGCTTTCTTGTGTTAGCAATAATATAGGAGAAAAGGAAAGCACGATTAAATTATCGTAAATATTTTCTTTGAATTAGCTGCACTTCTTTGCTTTTTAGATTATCTACGAAAGCTCTTTTACCAATATTAAAGTTAGAAATTCTGTAAATGAAAAACATTTATAATTTGTCATTTATAAAAACCGCAGCGTTTTGTTTTGGGGTGTCAATAAGTCTCTTTGCACAAAACACAGGCGCATTACGCGGCACCGTATCCGATTCTCTTACCGGTGAAGCGCTTCCATTTTCAAATGTAGTTTTGGAAGGAACAAATTACGGCGCCTCGGCTGATTTAAATGGTAATTTTATTATCAGCGGAATTCCTGCCGGCAAGAATTATATTTTGATTGTATCTTATCTTTCATACACGAAAAAAAAAATAAAAGTGTCGGTTGCTAAAGGACAGCTCCTCCAAATGAGAATAGACTTATCCCCTTCGACGGTAATGCTTCAGACCGTTGAGAAAATTGGAGAAAAGCAAGCAAGACCAAACGAAACTGATTTAGGATTGCAGAAACTTAATATTCGGGATATCGAACTTCTGCCCAAAGGAGTGGAAACCGATATTTTACGTTCGCTTCAATCTCTGCCCG
Source organism: Ignavibacteria bacterium CG2_30_36_16 (assembly GCA_001873185.1). GTDB lineage: Bacteria > Bacteroidota > Ignavibacteria > Ignavibacteriales > Ignavibacteriaceae > CG2-30-36-16. The sequence goes on from MNYQ01000152.1 coordinate 9,225, forward strand.
GCGTGCAGTCCACAGGCGATGTTTCTGCAAGATATTATGTACGCGGAGGCAGCAGCAATGAAAACCTGGTTTTATTGAACGGTGTATCTGTTTACAATCCTTTTCATGCTCTTGGATTATTTAGTATTATAGACCCCGAAATGATTAATGCCGTGGAGTTTTACCGCGGCGGTTTTAGCTCGGAGTTTGGCGGAAGGTTATCATCTGTACTGAACCTTGTAACCAAAGATGGAAATAAAAATCGTTACAGCGGCAACGCCAATATAAGTTTTTTAACCGGCAAAGCTGCCTTCGAAGGTCCTTTGCCCGGCGGATCATTTATGCTGACGGCAAGAAAAAGTTTATTCAGTAATACACTAAGAAGATTTATTAATTATAAAGATGCACCTTTTGATTTTCATGATCTTTCTTTCAAAGCAAACTTCAATAACTCAAGTGATAAAAGTTTAACCAAAGTTTCCGTTCACGGCTTCAACAGTCTGGATAATTTAACCAACGAGGACCCGACAAAAGCAAATTACAGATGGGTTAATAATATATTTGGAGCTTCCTGGTTTCAAGCATGGGAAAACGTGCCGATATTTTCAGAATCGAAATTATCATACTCCGGTTTCGAAGGAAAAATTGATCCCAATCTTTCGAGCGCAAAAAGAAGATACAACAAGGTTGAGGACATTACTTTCCAAACTGATTTTACAAATATTTATGATACACGCGATGAATTAAAAGTTGGATATAAATTTAAGTCGGTAAAAACAGAATTAAATTTTGAAAGTCTTCAAGGAACACCGACTTCATCAAGTCAGAGCGGATTGCATTTAAGCCTATATGGTAAGTACCGTTTTCTGCGCTGGGATGACCTGGGAGTTGATGTAGGAACAAGAGTAAACGTTCTTTCATTAACAAATAAACACGCGGCTATTTTCGAACCAAGAATTAACATTACATATAATCTGCTTCCAGGCTTTGCTGTAAAAGCAGCGTGGGGTATTTATACGCAGGAGTTAATAACTCTGATTAACGAAAATGAAGTTATCTCATTATTTGAACCGTGGCTGATCTCACCTGATTATTTAGAAACTCCACAAGCAAGTCATTATATTGCCGGAATTTCCTGGAGCAGGTACGAATACTTATCGGTTGACATAGAAGGTTATTACAAAAAGTTGATGAGAACCGCCGAACTAAATAATCTAAAAGCAGATGCATTAGATCCAGATTTTGTTCAGGGCGAGGGCGAATCTTACGGATTTGAACTGCTTTTAAAATACCTTCATCCGGTCGTTCAATTTACTGGTTCGTATTCACTAAGCTGGTCTTATAAAACTGTTAATGGATGGGTGTCGTATCCGAGATACGATACGCGGCATAGTGTAAATTTAAATATGGGTTTCAATTTCGGTGCAGGCTGGTCAGCTTCCGCCACCTGGATTTTCGGTTCCGGTTTGCCTTTCACTCAGATAGCCGGATTTTACGATAAACTTTATTTTGATGATTTATTTTCGTGGAATGGAGCAAGTGAAAATTATCAGCCGTTTACAATACTTGGCGACAGAAATCTCGGAAGATTGCCAAACTATCACCGGCTTGATTTAAGCATATCAAAAGATATTAAACTGAGTTTTTTAAATGCTTCGGTTAGTTTTAACGTACTTAATGCATACGACAGAAAAAACATTTTTTACTTTGATAGGAAAACCGGAGAACGTGTAAATATGCTACCAGTTCTTCCATCTGCTACTTTGAGAATTGAAATATGAAAAAGATAATTACATTAATTTTACTCGGATTATTTTCTATTGCATTTATTTCTTGCGAAGAAAATTTTACACCTAAAACAGATTTTAAGGAAAAGTTTATAGTTAATTGTATCGTCCGCGGCGACACATCTTTCCAAACTTTAACTATTCTTAAAAGCTATGACGTTCCGGGTTATGATGCTTTGGTAAATACCGACGACCCTTTCATCTATGCGGCTGATGTACGCATGTGGCAGGGAGATGATGTCTACGTACTTCAACGCGGAGAAAGGGCGCGGAAAGATACTTCGCGTTACAAAACACCTTTTAAGTTTTATTCTACAAATTTATTTCAACCTTCCGAACGTGATTTGTTAGAGATAAAGGTCATCTTGCCGGACGGTAAAACTTTATTTGGAGAAACGAAACTTCCGGAATACGTTACATATACCGGCGATAAAGGTATTCCCTCTCCCGAATCGGATAATTTTGCTCTCGGCTGGACGGGGAATCATATTTACACAAATTATCTTCCACGCTTTTCCGTAAGGTACAGAGTGACAGAAAATAATGTTACCGTAACAAAACAAAAAGTAGTTCCCATGAGCTTTATAAAAACTGACGGGAAATTAGCTCCTTTCTACCCAAAATTCTCAACGAACACTCGGCTCCAATTTACACGTGAGGGACTCGATTCTGCGTTTTATAGTTTGTCGGGCAACGATCCCAATAAAGCAAAATATATAATATTAGGAGGCGTTTTAGAACTGATCATCTTTGACGATAATCTTTCCAAGTATTACTCAAGTCAAAATGGTTTTTTAGATGATTATACGGTTAGACTTGATGAAGCCGATTATTCAAACATTCAGGGCGGGTTGGGCATTTTCGGCTCAATGTTGAAGCAAGAATTATTCGTCGGATTTAAAGAAGAATATATTACATCGTTTGGGTATTCACTTAATGTTAATCAGTAATGAAAAAAGTTTAATGAGTTAATTATGAAATTTATTTTAAGTAACTATTTGATTTTAGTTTTTATTTTAGGATTATCACTTTCTTCCTGCGAAAAGGAAGTTTCAGTTTCTACGAATGAAAAAGAATCGGAGAACCACGCAAAGATTTTCATAAACTCAAAACCAGCCGGTGCAAAAATATATCTTGACGGAAAAAACACTGGATATATTACTCCCGATACGGTAAAATGGCTTTTAGCGGGCGAGTACAAAGTAACTCTCAAAAAAGAATATTTTAAAGATACAAACGTTGTCGTTTTGATTGATTACAACTCGGTGCCATCTAAATTTTTAGACTATACAACAAATCCGAACATGCTCGGAACTCTGTCTCTCAATTCTGAGCCTTCAGGAGCAAAAGTAATAATCAATGATTCTTTAACAAATATTAAAACCCCCTTTAAAGTAAATAATATGCTGCCGGGTATTTACAATATCGATTTCGATCTTCCAGGTTATTGGCTGGGTAAACAGCAAGTTATTATTCAAAGCCAGAGAGATAGTTATCTAAACTATAAATTAAAAGATACTTCCTTGTGGGTAAATTATAATATGAATAATACTGATATTCATAGTAATGATTTAACATGCTTGGCAATAGACAAGAATGGGATTAAATGGGCTGGCTCGTGGGGCTATGGAATTGTCCGCTATGACGAAAAAACGTGGCAGTATCTTGATGCAGCAAATTCCCCGCTGCTTGGAAATTATGTTAATTGTTTAGTTGTCGATAATTTGAATCGGCTCTGGATTGGTACCGATGGAGGAATGGCTGTAAAAGATGGAGAAAACTGGATAACATATACGATGGCTAATTCTCCCCTTCCTGCTAATGATGTTAGAGGAATTGCTTTTACTTCGGATAATAAAATTTGGATCGCTACCTGGGGAGGCGGTGCAGCGTTAAATGATAATGGTAACTGGACGGTTTATTCCCCTTCCAACTCAACTTTCCCTCATCCATATTGCTCAGCCGTTGCAGTGCATCCATCTACAGATGAGCCCTGGTTTGCACTATTCGGAATGGGCGTTGTTAGATATTACAGCGTTGACGGAACCTGGAAAAATTGGAACAAACGAAATACCGCCGGTGTTGTGGCAACCTCTGCGCCTCCGGGATCAATACGCAGCGGAATTTTGAATGATAATATTCAGTCCATCGGCATTCATCCCGATGGAGATATTTGGGCAGGCGTTGCAGCAAAAATTTATGATAAAGGCGGGCTTTGTTATTTTAATATAAGCGCCTATAAATGGGTGTCTTATGTTGCAACTCCAAGCAACCAGGTCTTCAGCATTACTTTTTCACCCGACGGTGTTGTTTGGTTAGGCAATGGCGGAGCTGGATTAACACGATTTGACGGAACAACTTTTAAGACTTTTAATGCTACTAACAGCCGGCTCGAAAATAATTACGTTAACGGAATTGCGATAGATAAAAATGGAATAAAGTGGTTAGCCACTTATGGCGGCTTAGTTAAATATAAAGGGAATTAGATAAAAGATTTTTTTAGTTCCGATATTTGAAACCGTATTTTAAAATAAATGAAAGGCGCTAAAATGTTAAATAAAAAAGTAGAGGACGCTCTCAATTAACAACTTAATGCGGAGTTGTAGTCGTCTTATGAATATCTCTGAATGTCAGTCTATTTTGATTCTCAAAATTTAGATGGCGTGGTTAAATGGAGTTTAATGTTTGAATGTTTGTCCGCAAGCTAATCCCGCATGGGGGAAAGCAATCCCAGTGTAGAATTTTGAGATTGCTTCACTCGAAGACTCGTTCGCAATAACAGTCATTTGGTCATTGCGAGGAACGAAGCAATCTTTTTTGGTAACTCACAATCCGTTAACTAACGGATTGTCAATAACGATTCTTTAAGAAACTAACAAAAGTTTTCATTTAAAACAAAAAATCCTCTTTCAAAAACCAAAGAGGATTTTTATTAATGTGGAATAAAACTTTTATCTCGTGACAGGGGCAAGCGGTATAGATGTGTTCCGCATCGAATGCACTTTGTTTTTTACTGATAGACTTACTTCTTTACTTACACGTTCTTCAAAATAGTCTCTGAATCTTGTAACCATAAATCTTACAGGCCATGCGGCTGCTTCGCCTAGAGCACAAATTGTATTGCCTTCAATGTTAGTTGCAACGCTAATCAACAGATCAAGGTCGCTTGATGAACCCTCACCTTTAACAAGACGCTTTAAAATTTTTTCGAGCCAGCCTGTCCCCTCACGGCAGGGAGTACACTGCCCGCAGCTTTCGTGATGATAAAAATGAGCAATGCGGGCAAGAACTTTTACTAAATCGGTATCCTCATCCATCACTATCACTCCTCCCGTACCAATTGCCGAGCCAGCATTTTTAAGCGATTCGGCATCCATCTTTACGCCTTCTAGTTGATCGCCCCGCAACGGCGGCATAGAAGAACCGCCCGGAATAACGCATAAAATCTTTTTATCACCCGGAACGCCTCCGGCATATTTGTAAATAATATCCGTCAATAATGTACCGGTCGGTAATTCATATACACCAGGTTTGTTCACATGTCCGCTCACTCCAAATAACAATGTGCCGGGATGTCTTGGCTCGCCAATTTTTGAAAACCATTCCCAGCCTTTATTAATTATGGGAGGAACATTAGTTATAGTTTCAACATTATTGATTGTTGTAGGATTTCCCCACAAACCATTTTGCGCCGGGAACGGAGGTTTTACTCTTGGATAACCTCTTTGCCCTTCTAAAGAATTCATCAACGATGATTCCTCACCGCATATATAAGCGCCGGCGCCTTTGTGAATATACACTTCACAGGAAAAATCAGTGCCGAAAGTTTCTTTCATCTTTTCGCCGATAAAACCCCTCGCATAAGCATCGTCCAATGCTTTCTGCATAAGTTTTATCCATTTATGATATTCACCGCGAATATAGATATAGACAATTTTAGCCTGAATAGCATAAGCCGTTATCAAAATGCCTTCAATCAGTTGATGAGGATTATACTCAAAAATTTGTCTGTCTTTGAATGAACCGGGTTCGCTTTCGTCGCCGTTAATACAAAGGTATTTCGGTTTATCGGTTGACTTAGGCATGAAACTCCATTTTAGACCAGCCAAAAATGCAGCGCCGCCTCTACCGCGCAAACCAGATTTTTTTACTTCATCAATTATGTCGTCGGTGGTTTTTGTAAAAGCTTTTTTTGCCGCAGCAAAACCGCCGTGCTGAATATATATATCTATAAGATGAAGGTCTTTTATATCGGGAAGAATAATTTTTTCCATCTAATTTTTATTCTTTAAGGATTCTAAAATATTATCTACTTCTGAAATGTTTAAGTTTTCGAAATAGTCTTCGTTAATTGCAATCATCGGCGCAGTGCCGCAGGAACCCATACATTCAACTTCTTCAAGCGAAAACATTTTATCGTCGGTTACGTGCATATCGTCAATTCCAAGTTTTAATTTTATGTGATCAAAAATTAAAGCACCGCCGCGCAGCATACACGAAACATTTGTGCAAACTTGAAGGTGAAATTTTCCCATTGGCTTTTGATTATACATTGTATAAAAAGTAACAACACCAAGAACTTCTTCGAGAGTCATTTCAAGCTGATTGGCAACTTCTTTCATAACTTCCCCGGAAATCCATCCGCTTTGTTCCTGTGCAAGCCACAACGCACCCATCACAGCAGCTTTTTTTACAGGGTAATGGCTTATGATAGTGTTAAGTTTATTCTGATTTTCTTCGTTGAATTTAAATTCCATCTTGTTTTCACATCAAAGTTTAATAATTATTTATCGGCTTCACCCATAATAGGATCGATACTTCCGACTATTGCAACCACATCCGAGATCATTTGTCCTTTTACTAATAGTGGAATTGCCTGAATATTGACCATTGACGGTGAACGGATTTTACACTTCCATGGATGTCCTTCACCTTTGCTCACAAAGTAAAATCCTAATTCTCCTTTGGGATTTTCAATTGCATGATAGCTTTCGCCAACGGGCGGGTTGATACCAAAATTTACTATCATAAAATCATGAATTAATTCTTCCATACTCGAATAAATTTCCGATTTATGCGGAAGAACTTTTTTGGGTGAGTTTAATATAGTTTCCCCCCGCGGCATTTTATCTAATACCTGACGAATTATCTTCGCACTTTCACGCGTTTCATCAACACGTAAAAAATATCTTGCAAGACAATCGCCCTGGGTGTAAGTAGGCACTTCAAAATCAATCTCATTATAAAAAAGATAAGGAGTCGCTCTGCGCAAATCGAATGCAGCGCCGCTTGCTCTTAAATTGGGACCCGTAAAACCAATTTGTATTGCATCTTCTTTTGAAATTACGCCAACGCCATCCATACGATCCACAAAAATGCGGTTTGTATTAATCAGCTTTTCAACTTCTTCAATGTTTTCTTCGTACTGATCAATAAACCATTTTACTTTTGCAAGCGCTTCTGGCTGCGCATCGTTAGCAACGCCGCCGATACGTGTGTAGCTGTTTGTAAAACGTGCGCCGCAAAGTATATCCCACACATCCAATATTTTTTCGCGCTCTCTCAGAGTCCATAAAAATATAGTCAGCGCGCCAACGTCCATCGCAAGGGAGCCTATAGCAACAAGATGGGATGCCATTCGTGCAAGTTCGGCAATCATCATTCTTATGTACTGCGCTCTCGGCGGAGCTTCAATGCCGGCAAGTTTTTCAACTGCAAGCACCCATGCAACATTATTCGACATCGGCGCAATATAATCAAGTCTGTCGGTATGCGGGATAAACTCGTGGTAACTCATATTCTCAGCCATCTTCTCATAACCTCGATGAAGATAGCCTAACTCGGGAACACAAGCCATCACTGTTTCACCATCAAGGCGAAGCACAAGCCGCAAAACACCGTGAGTAGCGGGATGCTGCGGACCCATATTCAAAATCATTTCATTATCAAGAGCATCTTCTATTTTAATATCTGTATCCGAGTTCAGAAGCGCTTGAATTATTTTAGGATGTACATCGTCGGGTAATTGAATTCTTTCCATAAAATCTCTTTATTTCCCTGGAAGTGAAAGTGAGCCCGGTATTCCCATCAACGGAAAGTCTTTACGAAGCGGATGATATTCAAACTCTTCGGGCATATACATTCTTCTTAAATCCGGATGATTGTTAAATTTTACTCCATACATATCATAGGTTTCCCGCTCAAGCCAATTGGCTGTTTTCCAAACGGAAGAGACTGTGTCAATCGTTGAATCGGATTCGTCAACATCGCACTTTAAACGTAAGCGGAAGTTGTGCTTCATTGAGAAGATATGGTAAACAACAGTGAACCTGTTTTTTCTAACTGCCCAATCAATTGCTGTTACATCTTCGCAAAAGTTAAATTGAAGTTCCTCATCTTCTTTTAAGAAGAAAGAAACATCGTGAATAAATTTTTTATCAAACTTTAAAGTTAGATCATTCCTAAAGTCACTCACTTCAATGTCAAGCTCAGGAAAATTTTCTTTAAGTTTTTGCGGAATAATTTCTTTGAAGTTCATATCTAATTATTCTGAATTACATTTAATTCTGGCAAAGGTTTGTTCTGAAAATCAGACGCTTTTGTTCTGCCAATTTTTTCTTGAATTTGTATCAATGCATTTAACAGGTTATCCGGGCGCGGCGGGCATCCGGCAAGATAAATATCCACCGGTAGAAACTGATCTATCCCCTGCACCACCGAATACGACCGGTACATACCGCCTGAAGAAGTGCAAGCGCCCATAGCGATAACCCATTTAGGGTCAGGCATTTGATCATAAATTTTTTTTACAACGTGCGACATTTTATAAGTAACAGTTCCAGCTACAATCATAAGATCGCACTGCCGGGGGGTAAACCGCATTACCTCGGAGCCGAAACGCGCAATATCATATTTCGGATCGCCAACTGCCATCATTTCAATTGCGCAGCAAGATATCCCCATTGGCATAGGCCAAACAGAATTTTTTCGGGACCATGCGATAATTGCGTCCAATTTTGTTGCAAAAAATCCTTCTTGTTTAAGCTTTGCTTCTAATCCCATCTAAAGCCGCCTTTCTTATAAACATATAAATATCCTAATTCTAAAACTACTAAAAAGACTAACATAGAATAGAAGACAGAAATTCCAACTTCGCTGAATAATTTTTTAAACTGCACTGCCCATGGATAAACAAAAATTACTTCTATATCAAAAATTATGAAAAGCATTGCAACCATATAATACTTTATGGATACCCTTTCGCGTGTTGTCCCAACAGGCTTCATACCGCTTTCGTATGTTGAAGACTTTTCGCTTGTGGGTCTTTGAGGTCCGAATGCTGTAGAAGACAGCAGCACTCCAAATGCGAAAACTATAGCAAACCCAATTACCAAAAATATCGGGATATACGATTCAATCATGATTTTTTTTTCTCAATTTTTATGGACAAAGTTATCCAAAATCTCCCTCTTTGTCAATTTAAAGACAACTATCAAAATGTTGTATAACTAAAAGTAAATTTATTAAATAATTGATTTTGCAATGAACTATGATCAAGCTATTATGCGCGCCATTGAAAAAAAAGTGGAAGTTGTTTTAACAAGCTCGAAGACAGGGCATCTTATTATGTGGCTTTAGTGATTAGCGGAATTATTTCGAGAGCAAAGGAATCAATGTTAACACCGAAAATAAGTATGATAACAAAAAATAAAACATTTTTCATATTACCTCCATATGATTTGTGATTAAAAATGGAATTTATCTTCTTCCAATTGTGATCATTGCTTTGGGATTATCAAATCCTACTGCAACAACAAGATTATTTTTTACCGTTACAGAAGAGTTAATACCGTAGGGTCTCCGGTATTTGTAACTAAATTAGTGAACTGCCCATATACTAAGACAGTGAATAAGCAAAGAAGAAGAATGAGTTTATTCATGGCTTTTTCCTTTTAATAATTTGTGCCAATTAAAATTATTCTATCGCCGACAGCGAATATTTTATTATAAATGGTATAAATACCATATAATGACTTTTGTGTAAGTCCATCAAAGGTCAACCAATCAATGCCATTAAAATGTTTAATTATTCCAAAATCGCCGCATGAGAAGACATTATTACTGTTTGTACCTGTTATTTCATACATCCAGAAAGGGCATAGTTCTTCCTTTTTCCAGACACCCCCAAATCTGGATTCAATGTATTTTGCTTGTAAAAAAAGTTCATTATTTTTTGTCCCCCAAATAGATGTGAACGGTCCTTTAGTATCTGCCGTACTCAAACCTCCGCCACCTGTTCTAATTAGGTTCCATTCACCACCTTCGAAATGGAATAATTTGCCTGTAAATTGAGAAGTACTCCCCGCTGCTGCATAAATATTATTATCATCTGTTCCCCATAAACCACTATCCCTAAATCAGTTGAAAAAACAATACTGGCTTTTTTCCCGTCCCAATGAATTATTTTCCCTCTTCCGCCGCCGAAATATAAGTTATTGCTTGATGTGCCCCAGATGGAGGTGTATGGGGTATTGTCATCCAGTACTCGGTCCAGCACAATATATTGTCCTGTCGTATTGTTTAAATAACCACTAACAGGATTCCACTTTATACCATCAAAATGATCTACACCACCCCCGGCTATCCAAATGTCAGAATTTGAGAAACCAAAAACTGCATTCCATCCACCTATTTTTTTTCCCGGCAGCCATTCACTGCCATTCCATTTAATCACCCCATATGCGGTATCTTCAATAATAACAGTACCAACCGCCCAAACATTGTTTTCATCTGTTCCCCATACATCCTCCAGGACACTTGCTTGAATTCCAGCATCCCCAATTGGATAAATCTGCCAGGTAAAATTATGGCTTGTTGGGGCAAGTGTTTTGGCGGTTATTATTTCTGTTTTTTCTTGCAGCTTTCCGGCAGTGTCTGTTAATGCGGCGTAATATTTATACTCAGTATCAAGCAAAAGCCCGTTACCGTTATTATCATCTATTATGTTTGTGTCTTTAACTGTAACTGGAAAAAACGCAACCAGTGTATCAACCCCGTTAAGTGTACGGTATAAGCTTACCTTCCATTGTACATTATTCATTGTGCACTGTACATTGACAGAAATGCTGCGGTGGGTAACATCTCCAACGGCAATACTAACCGTATCTTTTTTTACCTCATCCGGCGGCGGCTCTGTTGGCGGCGAAGATTTGTTGCAGCCGATTATAAACAATACGGCTGCGGTTAAAGTAATGGTTATTAAATAAAATATTTTAAGCATTATTTACCTCCAATTAAATTTATTTATACATACCCAAATTTAATAAAAGTCCCTTTCCAACTTAAGCATTGCATCCTTTCTATATTATGAGTTTAATACCGATTGCAAATGAATTTGTTCTAAAATAAAATGATGGCGTCGTCATTATCGGTCTTCCAACAAGAATTAAATTATATTCCATAAAAAAATTTGCATGCTCCTTAAACACAAATTCATAATTTATTCCTAACTTTGTGCAAAACTCTTCTTTCGGTGCAAAGCCGAGGGTTATACCCAATTTTTTGAAAATTTTGAACTCTCCTGTAAAAAATAGCTCCCAATATGTCACTGTTTTCCCAGGACTTAACTCTTCACCGTAATATATATACGGTGGATAGCTATTGTTTTTTAATTCAACAAAAACCGGGACGAGTTCAAGTTTTAAATTAAAATTTTTACCAATTGCATATCCAACTCCGGTAAAAATTATTGGTTTTACTTTAAATCTCCCCTCTCCAAAATGAAGACCAGATGAAAAAGTAAAAAATAATTTACTTAACTCAATGCCCGGATATAATGATTGTAACATATAGAATGCTTCGCGTGTAAGATATGGATGAACGTCAGTTTGGTAAGGCAATAAAATTGATTGAAAAATTAGTAAAAACAAGTATATGTTTTTTTTCATAATAACCTCCTAAAATGAATATGCTACTGAAAAGGCAAATGGTAATGTCATGTGAAACCATCCCCCCGTTGTGATTGAAACATTTATTGAACTACTTTTAAATAATATTATTGGATAATCAATTTCTACAACAGTTGTAACCGCTGGATATGAAGCGAATACTACACATAAACCCAATCGAACTATTAATTGTCTGTTACATATATCAAATTTATGACCATAATTAACACCTCCTAATATATAAACGTTTCTACCCTTTGAGTTTTCTTTCCATGCATACGCCGCTAAATAATATCCAAAATCAAAATAATTTTGAAAGTCGCCATTAGTGGAAACAGAAGTAAAAAGACCGGGCGACTCTGCAGGTTCAAAGTAAGGGAAGCAACCAAATCTTATTGATATTATCCGTTCGCTGCGCGTCGTATCTGTTATAATTTTGTTTTCGTTCTTACCAGCACTAAAACAAAATGAATGTGACAAGATTAATACGACAAATACAACTTTAAGTAATTTCATTTTTATTCATCTTATTTTATTGTGCCCTTTACTATATACGACATATAACCATCTGTAGCTAAAAAGAAAACCGCATCTTCAAAAACTTCCACATCATAATAATGGAACCAGGGAAGTTCTTCAAAACGAAACCAATCAGTTCCATTATAATGCAAAACTCCGAAATCCTGATTTGCTAAAAATATATTCTTATTATTATTACCATTAAATTGTCCATAAATTCCACTTTTAATTGTTAGCCAGGAATTCCCATTTTTCTTTACAAACTTACCATCCATAATTCCATAGAGACTGCCATTTATATTTCTGAGAACTGTAGGAAAAGATATTCTATTATAATTGGTCGAGGTAATATTAGAGTCAATTAAGTTCCAAAAATTTCCATTAAAATGATACAAATATTCTGCTAAATAATGTCCGTTGCCTGGAATAAATTTCTCACTAGTTCCAGTTGCATATAATTCAACACTATTAAAATAAATGTCATTATTAATATAATCTAAGCTATATTTATAAAAATCAATATTTGCCTGGATATATGCTATATCAAGTAATGTTAAAGCTTGGTTTAATATAGTGCCAGATAAACCACCTGTTCCATTGGTTCTTTGGACAATATGTAATGCCAAAGGTATATGCTTTTGCACAAAAAATTCTATTACCTCAACTTCATTTATTAATCCGTATGGCGATGCCATTTCAAAGGTTGTATTTTCGGGTATTTTAGTACCGCATTCTTCCGTTTGAGCCGTTG
>MNYQ01000093.1 GCA_001873185.1 Ignavibacteria bacterium CG2_30_36_16
ATATTCTTGGACTGCTGGTAAAAGTTAGCTTCTAAAAATTATTATCCAAAAGATTGGTATAACCAGTTATTCCGTTTAAAGTCAACAAGTAATTTAGCGTTCGATAAATATTTTTCAAGTGCTTTCGGGACGTAGTTATCCCGAAAGAACAAAACGGTTCTTTGAAATATTGATGATATTTATATATGCCCTATCGGAGGGGAACAGAAGCTGATCCCGCAAATAAGAATGTTATTCCTTTTGGGAGGCTTTTTGTTCTGCCTGCTTGATTGAGGCGCAGTTGAATCGAACTGCTGATATCTTCTGCATTTCAACAAAAAAACTTCTTAAATCTTTTTCAAAATCTGTTTGTATGTAAATTAATCTGCGGAAGCTATCCGCCCCAATTTCTTTGAAACTCCTTCGGTAATCCTTAATTTTGAAACTCAAAATTACAAATTTAAGAGTGAGAGTTTTTAATGATTACAGCATTTCTACCATTCGAAGGAACTGAACATACATTACAACTTGCCCGCACACTTAGCAGCTCACCTTTAGTCCGTAAAGTAATACTTCTTTCCCAATCCGGAAAAGAGAACAACGAATTTGAAACTATCAAAGTTGAAAATTTATTCGGCATTAAGACAATTGAGTTAATTAAAGAAAAAAACGAAACCGGTTTTATAATGCTACTAACGTCTGAAACGATGATCGAATTTGGACAGTTTGCGCTTGAAAGATTTTTTAATGTTGCAAAGATGACCGGCGCCGGAATGGTTTATTCTGATTTCTATGATAAAAAAGATAACGAAAGAACCATACATCCTGTTATCGATTATCAGCAAGGAAGCATCCGTGATGATTTCCAGTTTGGTCCTTTGGTATTAATTAGCAAAGAAGCATTAGATATAGCCGCCGCTGAAAAATGGGGCGATTATAAATTTGCAGGTTTGTATGATCTTCGTTTGGGAATATCCCGTCATTATCAACTGATTCGCATTCCGGAATTTCTGTATTCTTCCATGCAGCTTGACACAAGAAAATCCGGCGAAAAACTTTTTGATTATGTAAATCCCCGTAACCGCGAAGTACAGATAGAAATGGAAAAGGCGGCAACCGAACATCTAAAAAAAATCGGCGCTTATCTTAAACCTACATTTGATGAAGTTGACCTGAGCGCTGATAATTTTGAATTTGAAGTTTCGGTAATCATACCGGTTAGAGACAGAGCTAAAACAATTAGCGAAGCGGTTGAATCTGTACTGCTTCAAAAAACAGATTTTCCATTTAACTTGATGGTAGTTGATAATTATTCAACCGACGGCACGACAGAAATCTTAAAAGAGTTTGCTTTAAAAAACGATAAAGTAATTCACCTTATACCGGAAAGAAAAGACCTTGGTATTGGCGGCTGCTGGAACGAAGGAGCGCATCATAAAAAGTGCGGAAGATTTGCAGTGCAGCTTGACAGCGATGATGTGTACAAAGACGAAACAACACTCCAGCGCATTGTTGATGTATTCCGTAAGGAAAAATGCGCAATGGTTGTGGGCAGTTATGTGCTTACAGATTTTCAACTGAATTCAATTCCTCCCGGAATAATTGATCACAAAGAATGGACTCCGGATAACGGACGCAACAATGCTTTGCGCATAAACGGGCTTGGTGCGCCGAGGGCATTTTACACCCCAGTTTTACGCGAGATTAAAATTCCAAACGTTAGCTATGGCGAAGATTATGCGCTCGGGCTTGCCATAAGCCGTAATTATCAAATCGGCAGAGTTTACGAACCAATTTACATTTGCAGAAGATGGGAAGGAAATTCCGATGCGGCTCTTTCTATTGAAAAACAAAATGCTAATAATATTTACAAAGATAGAATTCGCACTTTAGAAATTCTCGCCCGGCAGTTAAAAAACGCAGGCGATTAATAAGTAAATGTTATAATATTCTTTTGTTCAGGTTTTGTTCCCGTTGTAAATTATTAATCCATTAGCCAACGGATTGTACATTTTTCAAAGAGGTTTAATTGACAGTAAAAAAGTTTTTTGAAAATAGCGAAAGCAAAAAGTTTATTGATGAAGGAAACTTTGGTGCGGCGGCACATCTTCTTCTCGAAAATCAAAAACAAAACTGGCAGCGGCTTGCCGCAGGTTACAAATCATTAGAAACAGTGGTGGGAAAAACTTTTTATTTTAATGGCTTCCGTATTAAGGTGCAGTTTAATCCCGGCAGAATAATTTCCAGTTCAGCCAAAGTGGATGCCGCTTCCATTAAAGAAAGAGAATGCTTTTTGTGCATTCAAAATCTTCCCGAACAACAGAGAGGAATACCGTACAGCCAGTATTATTTTATCCTTGCAAATCCTTTCCCCATTTTTCCCGAACATTTTACCATACCCCAAATAACCCACATACCCCAGCAGATTTTGGGCAAACTAAGTGAGCTGCTTAAACTAAGCCGCGATCTTTCGAACGGCTATGTGGTATTTTACAATGGTCCAAAATGCGGCGCATCTGCGCCGGATCATTTCCATTTTCAGGCGGGTAATAAAGGCTTTATGACTATTGATGACGATTTCCATCAATTAAAGAATGAATACGGCGCGACTTTAATTGACGATGCAGACTTGACATTAACCGCTGTTGACGATGGTTTGCGAAGGTTTATATCAATCGAGTCAACGGATTTTAATATGATAAATGACGTCTTTGAAAAATTCTATCTAAACTATTCGCTCGTTGTTAACTCAACGGAAGAACCGATGATGAACATCCTCTCATATTATGAAGTTGAATTCGGCTGGAGAGTGATTGTTTTTTTACGAAGTAAGCATCGTTCATCTCATTACTTTGCCGAAGGGAAAAAAAACATTTTACTTAGCGCCGCCGCGGTTGATTTCGGCGGAGTGTGCATACTGCCTTTAGAAAAAGACTTTATTAAAATTACAAAAGAAGATTTGACTGAAATATTCAATGAGATTGGAATAAGCAAAGATAATTTTGAATTTATAAAACAGAAGCTGGCTAATCAAAAGTAAAAAGTTGAAAGTAAAAAGTAAACTACTGGTAAATGGATTAGTATTGAAAGCGGGGGAAAGATAAAAGTTAGCAGATTTTGCATTCTGAATTCTAACTTCTAACCCCCAATTTCTATTTTCAAAATATTCTAAACAAGTCTCACTTTTTGATTAGCGGAAATTTTTAATTCGCCCTCTGCAAATGTGAAGGAGTTTGCGGTGAAGAAATCAAATTCTCAAACAATTCCCAGCGTCTCTCAATGTTATCTTCAGTGCCGCCGTTTCTTTCGATATAATCTTTTACAATATCCTGCCCGAGATTATAATTTATAACATAGCTTCGATACTTATCAATAAATTGCAGGCTTTTCTCGCACTGCTCGGGTGTACGCAGCGCAAATTTATGAAGCCATAGTTTTGTTTCTTCACGTGTCCAGTTGCCGTCAATATAATTTCTTGCTGCGTGGTTGCTTGTAAAACTTAATCCTTTGATCAATCCGAGCACCTTATAATATTCTTCAACTCTTGAAGCATCTAAACCGGCAAGCGTGAACAGAATTTCTTTCTCGAATTTTATTCTGCTTTCACCGGGGAACGCAACTTCAATACCATAGTTTGCGCTCCCTTCTGCAATCAAACTTTGCGGGCTGAACAGCGGGTAAACAGAAAATTCAACCCATCCGTTTTCTTTAACCATCTTTTTTTCAAGCAAAGAATTATAGAGATGATGCCCGGGATATCCTTCGTGTGCCGCAAGGTCAATTGCTCTATCAATGTAAACCGGCAAATCAGTATTAACCTGGATGATGCTAAAGCTATTACCTTTGTACCAATTGTATGCTCCCCACGGCTTATCGGAAACGTATTCGACAGTAAAGTTTTCACCTTCAGTAAGTTTGATGTGCCGGGCAGTTCTTCTTCTGCATTCCTCAATTGCTGTTGAAAAAACAGTATCGAGTTTTTCTTTTGGAATTATAAAATCTTTTTTGAATTCGTTTAGTCTTTCCGATACCGAACCAATACCGGGCAGCGCAGTATTGAGTTCGTTAATTATTTTTTGAAATACTCCTTCAGAATATTCGGGAACTTCAACATCATACAAGCCTTTTGCTTCTTCATCAAATCCGGGCGTTATGCCGCTTAACATAAGCAGTTTTACTTTTGCTGAAACCACCTGTTTGTAAAGATAACGATAACGAAGTTTTTCAAGCCCGGTGGCTTTTTGACTTCCAAGCGCTTCGAGTGCGGTTAATAAACTATCGGCTTCAGAAGTTAATTTTTCATAAACAGTTGTGTCCTCTTTGTTTATTGTTGATGCGGATGTTCTCCATTCTTCGGGACCGTAATAAGCATCAACATAATCTGCATCAAACTGCCCAATTTTTAAAACGAGTTTAACATAAGATTCTGCAATAGAATTCATTGAAAGCTCCAACTTTGATTTTGCCCTTTTATTATCCGAACAGGAGTAAATCAGCAAAGAAAGAATCGACAATAATAAAAAGGAGATTAAATATTTTTTCATTTTACATCGCATTAAAATTTTAAAACGGACTCAAAGAATATTGAACTAAATATTGTGCATAAGCGCGTTGATAATTAGTCAATCTTATAAATTAAAAAACCTATTGCCGGCACTTCTACATTCAAAACATCGGAAGTAATTTCTGTGTTTTTATTATCAATTAAATTAATTGCTTTGTTCAGTTTGTAAATCGCGGGCATCTGCAAGCTTAGGTTCGCTTTTTCGGCACCTTTATTTAAGATGACGAGCACACGTTCATTCACATCGCTGCGGATAAAAGCATAAAGATCTTTTTCGGCAAGCAGTGTAAGGAAATCTCCGTAACGCAATGCAGGATGTTCTTTTCTAATTTTTATTATCCCCTGCACATCATATAGCATTTCTTTTTCCCATTCCGTAATTTCACCATCGAAGCGCATTTTGCGGCGGTTATCCGGATCGCTTGCACCTGTCATTCCAATTTCATCGCCGTAATAAATGATAGGCACGCCAGGGATTGTGAGAATATATGAAAGATGAAGTTTTACTTTACTGTAGCTTTCTTTGTTATCAACTTGCGGAGGATTGTTCCATCCAATTTCATTATTGTATGCCTGATCTAACGGAACATCACCATCGGCAAACGCCATGTAGCGCATCTTATCGTGGCTATCCATAATATTCCCCATAACATGATTAACTCCGTAAACCGAGAATGTCTTTTTCATTTCGGTATCAAGTGTTTTGAACGAACCGTTTTCACTTATAAAAACAGGTA
>MNYQ01000227.1 GCA_001873185.1 Ignavibacteria bacterium CG2_30_36_16
TACTTAACATCAGCCAGATATAAGTTAAGATAAGAATAATCAAAACAAACATAGCGAGATATGCCCACCTAACTTTTAACCATTCTTTATATACGATTGCTTTATACATTTTAATATTTTCCTGTAATTCCAATAAATGCATCTTCAAGCGTCATGCTCTCTAACCGCAAATTATTATAAGGCACATTTATTTTTTTGAGATGCTCCTCGACTTCATAAAGTTCCGAAAAAGTATAGATTGAAGCATGACCTTTTATGTTTTCAAAATTTCTTACTACATCATTTTTTTGAAGCGTTAGTTCAGAATTTGGAGTATCAAATTTGTATTGTTTGAATTTTTCCTGGAACTCTTTAATGGGCATTGTAACCAGCACCGAATTATAGTCAATTATTACACAGTCATCTAAAAAGTTTTCAAGGTCTTGTATGATGTGCGAAGTAATAAAAATTGTTTTACCCTCAGCTTTAGCATATTCACTCAAATAGTCAATAAACAAGCGGCGGTATCCTGCATCTAATCCCATCGAATAATCATCGAGGATTAGCAAATCCGGATTTTGAGCAAGTAACAAACCAAGCGCCACCTGAGATCGCTGCCCGCATGACATTTTAGAAATTTTTTGATCTTCAGTTACTTTTAGTTTTGCCATTAATTCCCAGTATGGTTCTTTTCTCCAATTGGGATAAAATTGAGAATAAAATTTTTCTATCTGCAGAATATTCATGAAACTATATTGAATATGCCCTTCGATCAAAAATCCTACGCGCGCTTTTGTTTTGGGTGAAAGTTTGTACGAATCTTCCCCGAACATCAAACAGTGCCCCTCAGTAGGTTTAAGAAAACCGTTAAGTATATTTATAGTTGTTGTTTTACCGGTACCGTTTTTGCCGAGCAGCCCAAAAATGCTTCCTTTTTTTATATTGAAATTAAGGTTCTCGTAAACTAATTTTTTACCGTAATAATGAGTTAAATTTTTTACTTCAACAACATATTCCATCAGTGATGTCCTTTATTTTTGATAACCCGGTGTCGGGTGTGGAATAATTTCCCAATCGAGTGATGAATCGTTAGTATCTTCTCCCGGCTCACGTCTCTGCATAGATTGACCGCTATATTTCGGCGGGCTTAATGCAAAGCCGCGGTCAACTCGATCATCTAAAGTTTGCTTACTTGTTGGGTTTGATTGATACTCTACACCGTCTATTATTGTAGAAATATCAATTCCGTCAAGCCAAACAGTATCTACACCCGAAGCGACAACAATTACATCCGCAGTAAGATTTATTAAAAAATCAACCAATCTGTCCGAGCGTAAATTTTCGAGATTTGGCACATTCGGATTGTCAATATCTGTAGATGAAAACTGGTTATAAAATTCCCAGTTTGCATTGCTTAAATCGATGCTTGTAGACATTGAGTTTTTATGGTTAACAGCATCCGATGCAAGCACCATAAACTCACCCGGCTGAATCGGGTAATTTTTTTCACCGGGACTTCCAGGGAACTTAAAAATATATGTCACTCCATCAATATCATTATCATCATCTTCATCTGCGCCAGAACCTTTACCTTCGTTGTTACCCGAAACACGCATCACAATAAAACCATCTACATATTGAACCGAGTCGCTTGAGTTATAAAGTTCGATGTACTGGTCGTAAAAGAAGAAAAGATTGTTGAGCGGACCGCCGGCATAAATTTCGTTAATCGCAATACCGGAACTTGAATTAGGTTTAGCATAAAGAGTATCAAAAAACGCCTGACCTGAAGAAATCAAAATATCTTTTAAATTAGCGGTTAGTAAAATTTTAGAATCTTCCGGGTGCGGCATACGTACCGAGATATTGTAATTAGAGGCTGGAAGTCCAGTCATATAAAAAACACCATTTGCATCGGTTTGTTTAACCTGCAATCCGTATTCCGAACTTAAAATAACTTTTGCGTTTTGCAGTGTTATATAATTAGGGTTCAGAGAATCGGTTGAAATATTATACAAAGCTAAAAAATGAATTGTCGCATTACCATCGAACATAGTAGGCGGTTTTTCTTCACAGCCGAAAATTATTGCAAGTAATAAAAGCGTTATAAATATTTTAAACTTATTCATAATAAACTCTTCTAAAAGAAGTTATCTAAAATCATGCTGAATTCAATTCCGTATGAAAGCGATGGGTTTCTAATTTCCTCGGAAAGACGCGTTGGAGCGCTCCAATAACGGAAGACAGCATCATCATCCAAAAAATTATTTACATAAAATGAAACTTCAGCGCCCTTAAACAAAGATTTGCTGATGTTCAAATTGAACAGCCACTTGTTAGGTTTTAATTTAATTTCACGTTCGAAATAATAGGAAGTAAGCTGCGTCTCGTTAAGTTTTGAAATAACCACCGGTGCAGATGAAAAACTTAGTCTCCTTTCCGAAACAAGCTGTTCAATTCTTAGAGTGACCCATAAACCTAAAACAGCATTAGTATACTTGATGTAGTAGTTTAATTGAAATCTATCATTCCAATTTTCATTGCTTGGATAACTCCAGCCAATTAATGTGTCAACTCCTAATCCGGCGAGCGAAATGTTCGGATACTGCCCTTTAGCTGTGTCTGGTAGATTTGAGAACACCATACGATTACTGCCGTACTTTAAGAAATTGTACGATCCTACAATTTGAAAATCCATATTGAGCGGTTTTATTTTTTTTGTACGAAATGAAAATTCAATCCCTTTGCTGTTTGTATATCCGATGTTTGAATAGAGAGAATAGTTATCAATATAAAACGCTTTTTTGCCGGTTGGCGATGAATCAACAAAGAAGACAGGTACGGTTTCTCCCTCAGGTTCAGAAATTCTTTTTTTGTAATATGCCGAAACAGAGATGCCGAGTATTTCGTAAATTTTTTGATCGAATGCTGCTTCGAACTGCGTTTCTTTATATCCTTTTAAATCGGGGACACGAGTATCATAGCGGAAATAATTAACGGAGCTATCGATAGGATTTCGCCATGTGAAAACTTCTTCCGGCGGATAAATTCTATTCATCGAAGGTGATTTAGAAGTTGTGCCTGCACTTAGCCGTAATTGGTTAAACTCCGAAAAATAGATCATCAAATTTGCGCGCGGATTAAAAAATGTACCCTGATGAGATTTTACAATATCGCCATCGCCCCAAAGACCCGATAAATTAAATTCATACGGTCTATACATTTCATATCTAAAACCAAGCATAAGGTTGTAATCAAAAAATAAATTGCCGGTCAATTTATCTTCGGCATAAATGTTCATCAATAGCTGCCCGGGAATATCATTAAAGCTATATGGTCTTCTGCCGGATTCAGCGCCGTAGATGCTGAAAAGTGTGTCGAAGACAAGCCCTTCGCCTGTGTTGGCGTTGTACTGAGGATCAACGCCGAGTAAAAATTTGTGAATAATATTACCGGTGTAAAAAACTCTGTTCCACTCAAGTCTACCGCCGAGAGTCCATTCAATTCCGCGAGTTTCAACTTTGCCAAGATATGTTGAAACTGTATCGCCGTTTGGTAAAATTCGCAAATCAGATTGCACTAACCTGGACTTCATTGTGTTCTCACGGCGCATCGTTGTAAAAATATTAAAGTCGAATGCTGATACTCCATCTTCCGGTTTATATTTTCCCCATGTTGTAAAACCAAGCGTAAATCCGCGGTTATAATTTTTTGTTCTTTGAACATCGCCGCGCGGTTCTTCTTCGTCGTAAATAGTTTGGAAGTTAATTTTATTATTTAAGTTTAATGCGTTATTCCAGTAGTTGCCGGAAAAAACAGTTTGACCGGTAAGACGGAGATACTCATCTCCGGTTTTCCGAATGTCTCTTTCACTTTGCGCGAGGTTCACATTAAAACTTAGCCCGTAATCACCAAGTAAAAATCCTCCGCCAAGATTTCCTTCCCGCGTATCGGGATTATTTTTAAACTTAAGCCTATGAGGCGACTTACCAATTTTGGTTTGAACATTAATTACACCTGCCGTAACATCTCCGTATCTAACCGACGGCAGTCCGGTTATAACTTCTATCGATTCAATATTGTCCGCAGGAATAGTTCGCAAATCTATTCCGGCGCCGAGAGTGGATGAACCAAACTTTGAGCCGCTTAATCTTTCAAATTGCAGGTTTGCATTGTTACTCATCGGAACGCCGTCCACCATGATTAATGTTCCGAAAGCTGAAAGATTATCGCCTTCATCTCCTCGAATAGCAATCTGAGAAGTTTTTCCCAATCCGGGGTTATCCGTTTTTTGAACTCCCGGAACAAGATCCAGAACATCTTTCAAGCTGGAAGCCTGGTAGTGTTCAATTTCTCCGCTATTAATATAAGTTTTTGTACTAACATCTTTGGGAAGCAGATCTGTAGTTCCAACTACTTCTATTCCGCCGATTTGAAATGCAGAGGATTTAAGTATGATGTTTAGCTCAACTTTTTTACCCGGGACTATGATAATTTTTTCAACATATTTTTCATAACCAACAAATGAAACTTCTAAAGTATAATTCCCCGGCTTAACGTTTCTAATTGAAAAATAACCTTTTGTATCTGAAGCGCTTCCTATGCCAAGTTCTTTGAGCATCACATTTGCCCCTATTAAAAGCTCGCCGGTTTCGTCTTTAATTTTGCCGAAAATCTCTCCGGTTCTCTCATCAATTTTATCTTTTTTAGCAAGCGCAACTTTATTAGTTTGGAATTCATAAAAACTAATTCCATGCGGTTCTAATAGATTATACAGCGCTTCATAAACTGTTTTATTTTCAGCAAAGAACTCAACGCCATCAATATCGAGCAGTTCATCTTCATATATAAAAGTAATATTCGATTTTTTTTGAATCTCTTTAAGCACGTCGATAAGATTGGAATTATTTACGCGCAATGTTATCTTGGATGATAATCCAGTAATTGGGGTTTTGGATAAATTAACAACCTGCATTACGGGCATATTTCCAAAATCCTCTGCTACAACAGGCGTAGTCGTTTCTGTAACATAGATTTCTTCCTGCTGTCCTTTTAAGGGCGCGATAGTAAGCAGATTAAGCAGAACGATATATAAATAAAAATTCTTCATTCTTTTACAGTGGAAAATTTTCTAATTTTATAAAAAATAGATTCAATAGATTTTTTAAGATTCTAAATATTTTTTTTGTAATTCAATCTTCATAAAAATTATTCAATCCTCACCATCGGTAACAATTAGTTTATTGCCGTTCCTATCAATACGAATATCGAGCGTTAGA
>MNYQ01000208.1 GCA_001873185.1 Ignavibacteria bacterium CG2_30_36_16
ATCTATTAAGCCCATCTTAACTTCACTTAAAAGTTCTCCTAAAATAATTTTAATTGAAAATGGCGATTTGTTTTCTTCCGTTTTGATAAAACATAAAATCCTTGTACCTGCTAACTTGAAAGAGCGAGAAAAGAAAAAGATTAAAACTGTAAAACTGAATATCGAATTTAGTGTATCACTTTTCAAAACTTCCCGGAGAGTTGAATTCAATATACGCGTACAGAATAATGCGGAAAGCCATCGTTTGCGAATGATGTTCCCAACAGGAACGAAAGCTGTTAGTTCTTTTGGCGAAGGACAGTTTGATGTAGTTGAACGTCCCGTTAAACATATCGAATCAATAGCCTGGGTAGAGCAGCCAATGTATGATTACCCGATGCACCAATTTGTTGATGTTTCTGATGACAAAATTGGCTCGGCAATTATAGTTGATGGATTAAAAGAATACGAAGTTCTTGAAGACAAAAAAAGAACTGTTGCTATCACATTGTTTCGCGGTTTTGAATTTATAATCGCTCCAAGTTCGGTTGAAGATTATTCCGATCAAAAAGGATCGCAATGTCTTGGTGAACAAAATTATAGACTAGCGTTTTATCCTCATGCGGGCAACTGGCAGCATGGTAATGTTTATAAAGAAGCCCTGAACTTCAACAATTCAATCAGACTTTTTCAGTCAGGGAAAAGTTCGGGCAGTTTACAACCAACAAATTCCTTTCTCTCGATAGAGAATGAAGATTTGATTTTCAGCGCACTTAAACGCAGTGAAGCAAACGAGATAAAATGTTACGTGCTTCGGCTATATAATCCTTCTGCTACAGAGATAAAAAGTGTGATAAAATTTGCATTTAATATTTTAAAAGTCGTACAGGTTACTCTTGAGGAACTTCCGCTGAAAGAAATTAAATTACAAAATAAAATATCGTTTGCAGCTATTACAGGCGCCAAAAAAATTGTTACTTATAAAATATATTTTGAATAAACGAATAGCATAAAAATGATAAAAAATAAATACGGATATTTTACCGAAGATAATCGTGAATTTGTTATAACAAATCCCCGAACACCGCGCCCCTGGTTTAATTACATGTGGAATGAAAAATATGCGGGATTAATTTCACATACAGGAGGCGGTTTTAGTTATTTAGAAACTCCAAGAGATAACCGTTTAACACGAATGCGCTACAACTGCCTCCCGTGGGATCGCCCGGGCAGATACGTCATAATTAAAGATGTGGCAACTAAAAAATATTGGTCGCTGAGTTGGGCTCCAACAATAGAAGCAAAATATGATTTCTATGAATGCAGGCATGGTCAGGGATACACAAAAATTACAACCGAAGCCAGCGGCGTTAGAGGTGAAATCACTTATTTTGTTCCCGGAGATACAGAAGCTGAGATATGGAAAATTAAATTGATTAACCTTGAGAAGAAAGATAGAAAATTAGAAATATACTCTTTCACAGAGTTGTTGATGGGCAATGCATTAAATGATTTAATTAATCAACCGAATGATAAGCATTTTACTGACATTCATTTCGATAAAAAAAACAAAGCGTTAATTGCCACACGTCGTTATTGGGCGTTAAATAAAAAAGTATCTGTTGCACAGCCGAACATCGATTGGGGATATAAAATTTATTTTACGCAAACTCTTCCAATAAGTGGATTTGACAGCAGTCTTGATAATTTTATCGGTAGGTGGCGTTCGGAATCTAATCCTGAGTCGGTTGAGACCGGCAAAATGAAGAACACGGAAATTACTTCCGGTGATCCCATTGCTGCTCTGCAATCGAGAATTACTCTGCACAAAAATGAAGAAAAAGAATTTGCTGTTATTTTAGCAGCTACGCCAAAAAGTGTGAAAAATCCTTATGATCATTTAAACTGGAATGAACTCTGTAAGACAAAAAATATCAATAAAAAATTTGATGAGCTTAAGAAAAAATGGGATGATCAATTATCAATTATTCAAGTTAAAACACCGGATGCTAGATTTAATGCAATGCTGAATGTGTGGAATCAATATCAAGCTGCTGTTACATTCGATATGGCTCGTAACTCCGGATACTACCACGGCGGGCTACTATTCGGAACTGGTATGCGCGACCAGTTTCAAGATATAATTGGCGTTGTTATGTCTCAGCCTGAAAGAGTAAGGGAACGTCTACTTAATGCACTTCGTTTTCAATTCAAAGATGGTTCAACACTCCACAACTTTTTTAAGTTGACCGGGTGGGGAGAGAAAACTAACCACTCTGACACGCCTCTTTGGATTCCATTTGGTATTATCGAATATTTAAATGAAACCGGCGACTTAAGCATCCTTGATGAAAAAGTAAATTATTATGATGAAGATGAATCAAAAAAAGGCGTCACTGTTTATGAGCATATGAAAACCGCTTTAAACTATGCAATCTCTTCAACTACTAAGCGCGGGCTGCCAAAAATTATGAACGGTGATTGGAATGATACGCTTGATCATGTCGGTCCCAAAGGCAAAGGTGAAACTATCTGGGGTGCTTTTTTCCTTGCTTACGTTTTGAAAAAATCTTTCCCGATTCTTCAAAAAAGAAATGACCTTGAAACATTGAAACGATGGGAATTACAATACAACCGCTTAGGCAAAGTAGTAAACAAAGTTGCCTGGGACGGCGATTGGTACGTCCGCGCTTTCAGAGATAATGGCAAACCGCTCGGCACAAAAAAAGAAAAGCAAGGGAAAATATTTATAAACGCACAAACATGGTCCGTTATATCAGGTTTAGCGCCTAAAGAAAGAGCAGACGGTGCACTTGCATCTGTAAGAAAATATCTTGCACGACCAAATGGAATTCAAATATGCTATCCGTCCTATACTAAAATTGATGATACAGTTGGTTTAATAAGCAGATGCGTTCCCGGTAAAAAAGAAAACGGCGCAATTTTTAATCACGCTTCTTCCTGGTATGTGTTGGCTGCAATATTAAATGGAGATGTAGAATCAGCTTACGATGTTTATTCAAAAATGCTTCCGATAAATTCATCGAAACGATCTGATAAATATGAAGTTGAGCCGTATGTATTTGCAGAATATTTAACAAGCCCCGATCATCCTACGGAAGGACAAGCAAGCCACTCTTGGTTAACCGGAACGGCTGTGTGGATGCTTCGCATTGGTGTAGATAATATTCTTGGTTTCCGTACATCGCTTGAAGGATTAACAATAGACCCTCATATCCCCTCAAAGTGGAAGTCATTTAGAGCTGTAAGAAAATTTCGGTGCAAAACAATTAATCTATTTGTAAAAAACCCGAACAAAAGAAACAGCGGAATCACTTCAATAACGATTAATGGTAAAGAAGTAAAATCAAATTTCATTAACGTTTCTGAATTTAAGGAAGCAATTGTAAACGTTGAAGTAGTGCTTTAACTTGAATAATTATAATACAAAACAATTTTATAATTTTTCAATTGACACCGGGTTAAAGAAAAGACAGCACATAATTGTGCATAGTTCATTCAAGATAATTCGTGGTTCCTTCGAAAACATTCTTGTTGACGATGTAGTTGATTCTTTGAAAGAAATTATTACGCCCGATGGTTCTGTTATTATGCCGGCGTTTACGTATTGCTATAAAATTAAATATAAATTTATCGAGGTTTTTAATAAACAAAAAACTCCGGTTAAAGTAGGCGTTGTTGCCGAACGATTTAGAACTTCTGAAAATGTTATACGAACTTCCTCCCCTACTCATTCTTTTTCAATCTGGGGAAGAATAAAAGAAGATATCGGCGAAAGTAATTCGCCCGTAAGCCCACTCGGCACAGGCAGTGTAATGAACTGGCTTGCAGAGCATGATGATTGTTTTTTACTTCTTCTCGGCGTCGATTTTTCTTCACTTACCTTTGGACATTACCTTGAAATAAAAGCTCCGGCTCCGTGGTACGATTTTTCGCCATGGAATTATCTGAATGTTGAACGCGTTGGAGTTAGTAATTCAGGCGAACAGCAGCTGAAAGAAATTCCTGGCTGCAGCAAATCTTTCATAAATTTTGAAAAATATTTAATTAATAAAGGCGCCATTACAAAAAATATTTACAGAGAAATGAACTTCTATTTTCTTGAGATTAAATTATTATTAAAGGAAGGTATTCCATATTTTAAAACAGAATATAAAAATCTTTTATGCCCGGAAGGTTCATGCCGTCCATGTGATGAAAGACGTAAACAATTTTTAATGAATGTTAATGAATAGATTTGAGTTAAAAGAAGCCGCGCTGGGAAAGTTTAAAACAATACAGCTAATTGATAACGAAACAAGAACCAAATTTGAAGTTGCTCTTAAAGGCGCTACTCCATTGTCATTCGACACTCACTTTGATGGAAAATTTTTTAGCGTACTTGATGGATTTTTAACAGCAGAAGAACTTGATAAAGGAAGCGGAGCTCGCAATTGGATTATGACGCCGTTCGCAAACCGTATCCGTAACGGCAAGTATTTTTTTAATGGAGAAGAATATCAAATGCAGCCTGTTCCGCCGCGTAACTATGTTATTCACGGTTATACTTCTCACGAACTTTTTGAAATTGATAATGTGGAAACGGAAAAAGAATTTATTAAGGTGGCTTTGTTAAACAAATCAATTCGCCCTTATGTTTACAAAGGTTATCCCTTTTCTCTTGATGTGAGAGTTACATTTATTTTAAGTGGAGCAAAAGTTACAATAAATGTAGCCGGTAAGAATACCGGCTGTAAACCGCTCCCATTTTTTTGTGGATGGCATCCTTACTTTAAGACCTCGGACAAAGGGATTGAGCATTTAATATTAACGGTTGATGCACAGTCAAATATTTTGATGGATAATAATTATTTGCCTCTTGATGGCGATGAAACATATTCACTCATTAATGATTTTCCCAAGCTTAATTTCCTCTCCCGAACTCCGCAGGTGGAAAGAACAATAAACGGAAGAATTATAGATAACTGCTTTGCCAAATTAAAATTTGATGATGAAGGAATTGCCCGTTCATTTTTGTTCGATCCAGAAAATAATTTGGAAATTACTCTTTTTCAAAAAGGCGGTGTTACGCTTGTTTTTACGGGTGATACACTCAAAGAAAGAAAAAGAAAATCATTAGCAATCGAACCGATGCAATCGCTCACTAATACTTTTAATCGTTCGGAATTAATTGATCAGTTTACAATTGATGCCGGAAATGAAAAATCGTTTCATTTTGGTTTTGAAGTCAAAAGGAAACTTATATGAAATTAGAAAACTATTTTTTTATAATTATTTTTTCAATTTCATTTTCAGTAAATGCACAAAAAGTGAACTCTTCATTTACAAAAATAGATGAACGTCTTAAGTTCGATTATAAATTAAAAAAGCAAATTGTAGAAGAAAACCTTTCATTCACTTTAAATAAGGAGAATGAGGAAAAATGGCTCGAAGCTTTTTGGGGCGCACGGTTCGGTTTATTAAAAAATGATTTGGTAAGAAGTTCCATTACTTCAGCTTTAATGTATTTTGAAAATGCTTCGCTCGAGTTTCAAAGATCGTTATTGGAGACGATATACACTTTGTACCCTCTCGAATTGGAAGCAGAGATAATGCAGATAGCTAAAGAGACGGTGAATCCTAAAATATTTGCGATGGTATTAAATTATTTATATCGCGGGCAGTTTATTTCTCTTGATGACGCTTCCTATTTGTTAAAAAGCAAATTCAATAATTGGGAGGAAAATCCTATTTTATTTACGCTTCATTCCTCATTAACAAAGAAAGATGAGGAAGCAAAACCCCCGCTTGTTGATTTGCTATCGGCTCCTTTTGAAAAAAATAAAATTGTAATTTTTAGTTTTCAAAGAAAAAACAGAGACTACACTGGCTTGGCAATAGTTCGAAACTCAGACGGAACATTCGCCCGTGATAATTTTGGTAATATTTTTTATATACCTCAACTTGCCCGTTCACTCAGTAACTTGCCAGGTTACATTACAAATGGAAATACACCGCAAGGAATTTTGTCATTGCAGGGAATAGATACGAGCAAAAATATTTTTATAGGAACAACGCCAAATATTCAAACGATTCTTCCTTACGAAACAGATTCTTATAAATATTTTCATACCGGTTATGATTCAACAAAAAAGTGGGATAAATATTTATACAATAATTTACTCCCTCATAGCTGGAAAAATTATGATCCTATTTATGAAGCTTATTATGCTGGTAAAGCCGGTAGAACAGAAATAATCGCTCATGGAACAACCGTGAATCCTGAATATTATTCGGGTAAACCATATTATCCGAACACTCCTACTTTGGGATGTTTGTGCGCAAAGGAGATTTGGGATGATGAGGGAAACAGAGTATTAAGCGACCAGTATGCGCTTGTTCAGACTTACCGGGCAGCCGGAAATTTAAACGGTTTTCTAGTGGTTGTAGAAATTGATAATAAAAATAAGCCGATTACAATTGACGAAATTATACTTCAGATTTTGAAGTCTGAAAAACTATTAAAGGAAAGAATAAATAATTGAATAGTGAAGAAAATTTTCCATTTAGCTTTGACCAATCTGCCGTTCTACCTTTTAGAAGAACTAACGGCTTATTTGAAATACTATTAATTACATCAATGAAAAAAAAAAGATGGATTATTCCTAAAGGATACATTGAATTTAATTTACACCCATTTGAGTCGGCAAAAAAAGAAGCTTACGAAGAAGCGGGTTTGGTTGGTACAAACGAGACGATTGAACTTGGGATTTATAAAAAAGAAAGAAACGGTGGAGTGGTAACCATCCGTGTGTACTCAATGGAAGTTATCAAAATTTTAGAAGATTTTCCTGAGAAAAAATATCGCAAACGTAAATGGTTTTCGGTTGAAGATGCCGTTAAAACAGTAGATGTTCCTCAATTAGCCGAGATAATAAAAACACTTCCTCAGAAAATAAAATAGTTAAGATTTGTAATTGCCGATTGTTTATTAATTCAACCGGTAGAATCCGGCAGAGCATTTTCGGCGGCTTGTTTTGCTGTTTCAAAATCATACCCCTTGCCGAGCAAAAATGTTATTATCTTTCGCATCAATTTCTGACGTTCAAGATTCTTATAAGCTAATTGCTTAAATTTTTTTGCAGCAAGTTGATCTGCATTACCAAGATTATTCCCCTCTGAAAATTTGTCAAGAACAACATCGCTGATAATTTTTTTATCAATCCCCTTTTTATACAGCTCCGCAATAAGTTTTTTTTCTCCCCACAATTTATTTTTTATATTTTCGTCTGCAAACTGATTGGCGAATTCGTAATCATTAAGGTATTTCTTAGCGAGCAATTCATCAATAACTCTATCAATCAAATAACGCTGATATTCTTTTTGTGAAAGTTTTTGTCGTAGCTCGAACTCTGAGTGAATTCGTCTTGAGAGAAGTCTGTATGCTTTTTGTTTGATGTGAAATAATTTGTTTTCTTCAATCAATAATGAAAAACGGTCGGAGGATATTTCATCGTTTTTCCTAAGACCGCTTTTAAAAAATATTTCGTAGGATAGGTAAATTACATCGCCGTTATCTAATTCAATCTTAACATCAGAATTCCCTTTTTTAACGGCTCTTAAAATTTTCATACCAAGGACTTATTTGGTTCCTTTCTTCCCTCTCGATTTACCGCTATCTTCAGATGCATCTTCGGCTGCAGCTGCATCGCCGCTCTCCGGTTCGGCTAACATTCCAAGTTTCTGTCGCAGTTCGAGGTTTATTTTTTCAAACATTTCGGGAAACTCCAAAAGTTTTTGACGAAATTGTTCTCTACCCTGGAAACGATCTTCTTCATAGCTAAACCAGGCACCGCTTTTTTTAATTATATTAAGGTTCACAGCCAGGTCTATTAAATCACCGGTTTTGCTAATGCCTTCGTTATAGAGAATGTCGAACTCAACTTCTTTGAAAGGCGGCGCAACTTTACTCTTAACAATTTTAACTTTAGTTCTGTTACCAATAACATCCGTGCCGTCTTTGATAGCGGCAATTCTTCTGATATCAAGTCTTACAGATGCATAAAACTTAAGAGCGTTACCGCCAGTAGTCGTTTCGGGATTTCCAAACATAACCCCGATTTTACTTCTCAACTGATTGATAAACACTACTGCAGTTTTTGATTTTGAAATTGCACCGGTAAGTTTACGCAGCGCCTGCGACATCAACCTTGCCTGCACAGCCATTGTTGCATCGCCCATTTCGCCTTCAATTTCTGAACGCGGAACCAGCGCGGCAACTGAGTCAATAACTATAACATCAAGCGCATTGCTTCGAACAAGTGTATCGGTAATTTCCAGCGCCTGCTCGCCGAAATCCGGTTGAGATAGAAGCAGGTTGCTTGTATCTACTCCGAGCCGTTTGGCATAATTTACATCAAGCGCATGTTCAGCATCAATGAATGCTGCTAAGCCGCCTGTTTTTTGAGCTTCAGCTATTATATGCAGGCATAATGTGGTTTTGCCGCTCGATTCTGGTCCGTATATTTCAGTAACTCTTCCTCTGGGAATACCGCCGATGCCAAGAGCATAATCAAGCGAAAGGGCTCCCGTAGAAATTGATTCAACTTTATTGATCACGCCATCGCCAAGTTTCATTATGGCGCCTTTGCCATAAGTTTTTTCGATGCTTAGAATTGCATCTTCGATAATTTTTAATTTTTGTTCTCTCTCTGTACTCATTCAAAGTCTCCTATTTATTTCAATTTATAATTTCTAATCGGTGTATAAACAGAGCCGCCCGGAAGAAGCTCACTCTTAAATAATATAACCTCATCGCCAACGAAATTTATTCCCGGCACTTCATAATTTGCTATTCTAAAAATCCTCTTCCAATTTTCCCCTCCTTTGTTGCGCAAAAGAGTTAAGTGCGCTCTGAATCTACGCTGTTCTGGCGGAACTAAAAAATCTTCAAGTGTAGAATCCATACGCTGAACCATTTCTTCCATCGAATCATCCGTATAAATGCTGCAGTAAAATAGTTTTGGTTTTTGCCATGAGCCAAAAACACCGAGTTTTCCGAGTTGACAAAAATATTTATTATACTCGGTTATGTATTCAAGCGAGTCTGCAATTTCCTCAACCTGGAAATCATCTACCTCGCCGATAAACTTAAGTGTGAGATGTTGTTTTTCTCTGCTTTCCCAATTATGCTGATTTGCATCAGGAAGCAGATCGAACAAGAGTTCTTTTAATTGCACCAACGGCTGTTCCGGAACTTTTAAAGCTACAAATAATCTAGTCATCTAATGTTATCCCTAATAGATATCTTCTTATCATTTCCAGCGCTGCTTGTGTAGCCCGCTGCTTATTTAAAATTCTGTCTCCCCCAAATAAATACTTTTTTGCAGTACAAACTTTATCATCACATAACCCAATGTAAACTAACCCAATCGGTTTTTCAGTTGTAGCACCGGTCGGACCTAATACTCCGGTAACGGATATTCCAAAATCAGTCCCGCTAATTGCTTTTACTCCTTCTGCCATCTGCCGGGCAACTTCAAGGCTGACTGCGCCATACTGGGCAATTGTATCTTCATTCACCCTTAAAATTTCTACTTTAGCTGCATTGCTGTAGGAGACAACTCCTCTCTCAAAATATATACTGCTGCCTCCTATGTTTGTTAGAGAATTTGAAATACTGCCTCCGGTGCACGATTCAGCAACCGAAATTGTTATCTGCCTTTCTTTAAGCAAACGCGCAACTACGTCTTCGAGAGATTCGTCCCCAGTAGTAAAAATGTATCTACCGGCTTTCGATCTTATCTTCTGCTCAACTTCACTGATTTTATTTTTAACGATTTTTTCAGTTTGCCCCTCAACAGTTATGCGAAGTTTAACTCCAATTTGACTTGGAAGAAAAGCAAGTTTTGCCCCTTCTAGTAATTCATCTATGTTTCCCAATTTTTCATAGAGAGCCGATTCCGGAATGCCTGTAGTTTGAAGCGTTTTCATTTTTATTATTGATGAAGGCGATCCGATTATTTTTTCAAGTTTGGGAATTATGAAATCTTCCATCATCGCTTTCATCTCGTAAGGAACGCCGGGCATAACTATAAAAACTTTGCTCTCTTTTTCAATCCACATTCCGGGAGCGGTACCAAATTGATTATTAATTACTATGGCATTTTCAGGAACAAGTGCCTGGTCTTTATTTATTTTTGTTACTTCCCGTCCTCTTTTTCTAAAGAGATTCTTTATGTTTTCGAGAACTTCTTCGTTTTCAACAAGCTTTGTATTAAAAAATTTAACAACACATTGGCGTGTAATATCATCATGCGTAGGACCTAAACCACCTGTAACTATTACAATATCATTATTCTTCCAACATCTATCAAATTCATTTAGAATTTCGTTTTCTTCATCGCCTACAACTGAAGCGCTTTTCAATCTTACCTGAATTGATGTTAAATTTTCGCCGATGAATGCAGCATTTGTATTCAGGGTTTGACCTATAAGTATTTCATCCCCGATTGTAATAATATGTGCATTCATTTTAAAATTTTCACTTTCCTGAATTTAATAAATCCTAGCTATACAAAAATAAATAAAAATAAATGAAGAAAAATAAGCGAATAAATTCCAGCAACAATATCGTCAGCCATTATTCCCAAACCTCCTTCAAATTTTTCAAATCTTCTTGCCGGATACGGTTTCACAATATCCAGTAAACGCCAAATAAAAAATGCTAATATTGAAATCCAAAGTACTTTTGGAAGAAATAAAAGGGAAATCCACATTCCAACAAATTCATCAATCGTACACTCGGATGGATCTTTACCGTATGTGTCTTCAAATTTATTGCCGATATTAATGCCATATAAAGTAAAAAGAATAATAAAAGGAATCAACACTTCTGGTTTTTCAAATCCCGGAATTGCATAAATTAAAAGCGCCACGAGACTTCCAAAAGTGCCGGAAGCAAACGGGATGTAACCTGTATAGAATCCGCTCCCAAGAATTCTTTCTATAAAATTAATTTTTTCTTCCAAATAGTTTAGTTATTAATTTTCTGTTTTGGTAAATATAACTAATACCGGAGTGAAAAGTTATTGCTGTGATAATTATCATCGAAAAAAAAAGCAATTTTTCATTCAGAAGTAAACTAAAGATATCTTCATTGCCATTAAAAACAGCTGGCGTATTTTTCCCAACGAAAACTATTAAAAGATAATAAAGAAAAATCATCTGAATAAAAGTTTTCCATTTGGCGTAATAACTTGTCGGGAAGGAAAATTCACGATAGTCGGCGTAACCCCGCAAACCGGTTACAATAAAATCTCTAAGAATAATAATTATAACCATCCATAATTCCACATAACCAACAACAACAAATCCGATAAACGCTGCTGAAACTAAAATTTTATCTGCAAGAGGATCCCAGAATTTTCCCCAATTAGTGATATAATTAAACTTCCTGGCAAGCCAGCCGTCATACCAATCAGTCAAAGCTGCAATTATATAAATGCCAAGCGAGATTTGTTTCATCACTGGTTCGTTTGATAGAAAGAAAAACAAAAAAACTGGCGTAAGAATAATTCTTAAAACTGTTAATTGATTTGGTAGTAACATATTCTAATTTGGGCGCTGCATTTTTTCAATTTTTTTTAAATAGGCATATTCATATATACCTGTATTGTGCCCATCTACCCATTTTATTTGAAGAGCATAATTTCCAACAATTGTCAAATCCTCAATTTTAGTTTGAGTGTCAGAATAAAACGGGATGTATGATTCTGATTCTTTTAGTTTTTCGGTTAAACAGATAGCACAAGGACATGAATCCCGGAGTTTCGCCAAAGGAATATTACTTTCATTCCCGTCTTCCCACCTAATAAATAGTATCGAACTATTTTGAACTTTAATTTGCTTGGGTTTCATTTTTAAACAGTCAACCCGGTTAATTTGAATAAAACTTCAATATACTTTTCACTTGTTTTCTGAATAATGTAATCGGGCAAAATTGGCGGAGGAGGTTGTTTATTAAAATTAATCGACAGTAGATAATCACGGATGTATTGCTTGTCGTAACTTTGCTGCGCGATTCCCTTTTCATATTTCTCTAAAGGCCAAAAGCGTGAAGAATCGGGAGTTAAAACCTCATCAGCTAAAATGATATTGTTTTCAAAAAAACCAAATTCCATTTTTGTATCGGCTATAATTATTCCCTTTCCGAGTGCATAATCGGAAGCCTTCTTATAAAGATTTAATGCAGCATTTTGAATAGTCGCCACAGTCTCCTTACCTGAAAGTTTTGCCGCTTCATCAATAGATATATTTTCATCATGTAAACCGATTTCTGCTTTCGTAGAAGGAGTGAACAAAGGTTCAAAAAATTTTTCAGATTCGGTCAGTCCTGCTGGCAATTCGATTCCGGAAATTTTACCTGTATTTTTGTAATCATTCCAACCAGTTCCGGAAATATAACCACGCACAATACATTCAATGGGAATAATATCTGCTTTTTTTACAAACATCGTTCGTCCTTTAAGGTCTTCCTCATATTGTTTACATTGTTCCGGAAAATCTTCAACATTAGTAGAAATTAAATGATTAGGAATAATATCTTTTGTGTAGTTAAACCAGAATTCTGATATTTTTGTTAAAACTTTTCCTTTGTTAGGAATACCTTGCGCCATTATAACATCAAAAGCGGAAAGACGATCTGTGGAAACTATTATATAATATTCTCCGACATCATAAATATCGCGCACTTTACCTCTTTTAAAAAGTTTTAATGATGGGAAATTTGTTTCTAATATTATTTTAGGAGTCATAAAGTCATCTATTGTTATGGTTTAAATATAATCACAGTCGTGCGGTAATTCAAATTAAGAAGGAAATTAAATATGATTATTTCAAGTAGTTTTAGATTTGTATTTAATTCGCGATCTTATGCTGCGATGTTAAAAAGTAAAACTGTTAACTCGAAGTTGAGTATTAGCAAAAGGATGGTTATTAATACATTATATGAGGCTCAATTATCAACTAATTTTTACTTTGTAATTTTTAATTTTTAATTTTTAATTTGTACATAAAACATTCGAAAGTTATTTAATGAAAAAATTCATCTCAATTTTGTTAATTTTTACAATTGCAGAGACATATTCACAGCAAAAAACGGTTGTCATTACTGCAAATGATTTAATTAAACATGTTAATTATTTGACATCGCCTGAACTGAAAGGCAGACTTAGCGGCAGTGATGGTTACAATGAAGCATCGAATTATGCCGCGAATTTTTTTGCAGATTTAAAATTGAAACCGTTATTGAACAATAGTTTTTTTCAACATTTAAAGGTTGAATACAATGAAATTAAAGAACCATTAAATTTATCTATTTATAATGGTGATGAATTAGCAGAACTGGATCTTGGTAAAGACTTTGTATGTCGCGGCTTCACCGGTTCAGGTGATGTTAAGTCAGATGTAGTTTTTTGCGGTTATGGCTTATCCTTACCGGAGTACGACGATTATTTGGATGTGAATGTTGAAGGCAAAATTGTCTTGATCTTCAAACAAAATCCATCATGGAAAATTGAGGGACTGACAAGCGAAATGTCATATCCCCGTTACAAGACAAATTTAGCCGTCAGACATGGAGCAAAGGCTGTTTTATTCGTCTCAAAACCGAACGACATTAATCCGCAAGAGCCAATAATTAGCGTACTTCACGGGCCCGGTGAACAACCAATTAACACTCCACAATTGCATATTGATATACCGATCGCTGATAGAATTTTGATTGGCTCCGGTGTAAATTTGAAATTTTTACAAACTAAAATTGATTCAAGTAAAAGCCCTTATTCATTTGATGCAAATAGTTTAGCTAAAGTCAGCGTTAATGCTGAATATCATAAAGAAAAAGAAACTCAAAACGTTGCGGCTATTTTAGAAGGATGCGACCCAATCTTAAAAGGCGAATATGTTTTAGTTGGTGCGCATCTCGACCACGTTGGAAACCAAACGAACAAGCTCTATGCTCCCGGGGCAAACGATAATGCTTCCGGTTCCGCTGCAGTTTTAGAACTTGCAAGAGCTTTAAGCACCGATAAATCAAATGTTAAACGTTCAATCGTTTTTATATTATTTGCAAGCGAAGAATTAGGATTAGTTGGAAGCCAGTTTTTTGCTGAAAATCTTTCTGTTCCGGCTGAAAGTATAACCACAATGATAAACCTTGATTGTGTTGGACATGGAGACAGTATTCAAATCGGTAATGGGAAAAGTGCACCTGAATTATGGAAGATTGCAAAGAGCCTTGATGAATTATCCGCAAGAAGAATGGTCAACAATACATGGGCGGGAGGCGGCGCTGATGCAACACCATTTCACTCTATCGGAATACCAGCTTTATATTTTGTAACTACCAATAGCTATAAATATCTTCACCTGCCCGGAGATAAAGTTGAGACATTAAACTTTGAATTGTTAGAAGATATTTCCAACCTCGCGTTCCTTACTATTAAAAAAATAGCAGGAGGAGAATATGTAAGAGAACTAATTAAACAGTGATTTTTTCTAAACTAATTAACTGATTTACCGATAATAAAGGAGACACTAAAAATCATTATTAACTGAAATGGCATAACGGGATTTTTTGATGGAGCTAACGGTATTAATAATTTCCTTTTCGATTTTCCTTCTCTGTTTATTCATAATCGTGAAAAAACATCCGATGAGAGAAAGAACAAAAGAGTCTTTTATCGCCGGTGAAATGACAGAGTCAAGAAATTTTTCTGAGGAGATAAATCAGTTAAAAAGAAGGATTGATATTCTTCAAAAAGCTATAAGTTCGCTCAATGATGAAAACCGTGATATAAAAAGAATTAATACCGAATTAGAAATCGAGAAGCAACACCTTGAAGAAACAGTAAAAAAGCTCGAGGAAATTCATAAGAAAAAAGACGAGCTATTTACCATGTATATTCATGACATAAAAAATCCGGCAGCCACAATAAAAAGCATGGCTGAACTTTTTTCGCATCTTGATTTAACGCTTGACGAGCAAAAAGAAATTATTAAAGCATTAACAATAACGGCAGATAAACTAATTCGTATTACTACTGAAATTACTAAAATTCTCACCTACGAATTCTCGTTTATCGAAATCGAGTTTTCCCTCCATTCAATAGAAAAAGTCCTTGAAGATGTTTATAGTTGTAATAAACAGAAAGCAAAATTAAAGGGTCAGAATATATCTCTTGATATAAAAACAACTCTTCCTGAAGTTGAGATAGATAAAGACATGATATTCGATGCTATTGACAATCTGCTGGACAATGCAATAAAATTTTCCGATGATTCTAAAACCATCCATCTAACTGCGGAACTTGAAGCTGATCATATAAGTGTGCAAGTACTAGACAACGGTCCCGGTATTCCACTCCAAGAAATTGAAAAAGCGTTTAAAAAAGGGAGCCGATTATCTCCCAAACCTACAGGGGGTGAGATTAGCACCGGATACGGATTATGGATCGTTAAAAAAATTGTAGAAGCGCATCATGGGAAAGTCTGGTTAAAAAGTGATCAGAAAAAAGGTTCTAATTTTGGTTTCAAAATTCCGGTTAGACAAACATTTAATAATAATTAAGTACAAGCATTCAGATATTTCTCATTAACTGTTCATTAAAAAAAAGAACTGTACACATCATTATTTCAAATTCTTTTGTACGTTTAATATTAATTTTTGATCTCCGACGCACGGCAATAACAATAGTTTAAACAAGCCTAAAAAATTAATCGACTTTCTCAAGTATTTTCAAAAATTCATCCGCGTTCACAAAACCTGTTATACGCTCTACTTCATTTCCCTTTGAATCTAAAATCAAAACTGTGGGTACGCCAATAATGTTGTACTTCTCTTTTAAGTTCTCAACTTCCGGGGCGAGTGATTTAGTCATGTCAGCTTTAAAAGTAAAAAACCTTTTTGATTTTTCAATAACCT
This sequence comes from Ignavibacteria bacterium CG2_30_36_16, assembly GCA_001873185.1. Taxonomy (GTDB): domain Bacteria; phylum Bacteroidota; class Ignavibacteria; order Ignavibacteriales; family Ignavibacteriaceae; genus CG2-30-36-16. Next base: position 15,965 of record MNYQ01000208.1, read on the forward strand.
TTTGATTTGAAAAAGTTAGAGCATCAAGCTCTTTACATGGGATGCACCAATCCGCATAAAAATCTATTAATATTGCTTTGTCTGCCTTCAACAATGCTTGTGCATTGTATGGCTGCCAGGCTATTGATTTCGAATCGGAAGGAATAAGCGCATAAACTGCAGCTGCTATCAAAATAGTGGAAAGAACATATTTAAATATTCTAAAGCCTGTAACTTTTTTAGCAAGTTTTTCAAAGAATAAAAGAAAGCCGGCAAAAACGAGAAGAAAGACAGGAAGCACGTACCCGGCAATTGTTTTCGGCAATATGGGAAGTAAAAAGTAAATTGCCATTCCTATCATTATAAAACCAAAGACATGCTTAACTCCATCCATCCATTCGCCGCTTCGAGGAAGTTTTTTAATTTTTCCGGAGAACATCGCCAAAAATAAATATGGTGTACCAAGACCGAGAGCAAGAACGAAGAACATAACAAACCCGTAAAGCGGATCAGCTTTTGCTGCAACTAATGTAACGAGCCCAAGTACGAATGGTCCAATGCATGGAGCTGCAACAATACCCATAGTTAAACCCATAAAAAAAGCGCCGTAGAAACCTGTTTTTGCTCCGCCGGCTTTTGCAACCCAACTGTCAGGCAATTTAAATTCATAAACGCCAAACATACTTAATGAGAGTACAAGGAAAATAATGGCAATGAAAAGTATAACGAAAGTATTTTGCAACAATGCCCCGAATACAGCCCCGCTGAGTGATGTGACAACACCGATAATGGAATAAGTTAGCGCCATTCCCAGTACAAAAAATAATCCCATTAAAAAAAGTCTGCCCGTGCTGCCTTCACTCTGCCCTCCGAAATAACCTATTGTTATGGGTATAAGAGGATACACGCAAGGAGTAAGATTGAGGGCAAGTCCGCCTAAAAAAACCAGTAGCAGCGAAATAATAAAACCGCTGCTCTCCAATTTTGTCATTAGTGAATCGTCATTGTTTTCTAGATTCGTGCCGCCCATCGGAGTATAACTCAAATCTATCTTTTCAAATATTTCAAGATTAATTTGATTTATCGGGGTGTTTTTGTCCCCAATTTCAATGATTAAAGTATCTTCCACACTTGATGGCGCAAGACATGTACTGTTATCGCACGCTTGGTAATTAAGCGAAACTACGAGTTTATAGATTCCCGGCTGTAATTGTTCCGATGTTGTTAAGAGAGCGCCCAAATAAATTTCGCCCTGCCAAACGGACAGAGGTTCTTCGCTGAATGAGAGAGTTATGTCATCAGCTTTCGGATAGGCGGTCTTTTTAATTTTAATTCCTTCAACTCCGCCAATCATTATATCAGACGGAATTAAAAAATCGTCATACGGTTTATCCGAATTGATATGCCATGGTTCATCGATAATGACTTTCAAAGCTAATTTAAATTCGCTGCCGGGTATAACTTTATCAAAAGAGCTGAAAGCTTTAACATGAACCATGTCCTGTTCCATTCCGAACTGAGCGAATGTCGAAATGGAGAAGTTAAAAACAAATAAGAAAGTATAGATAAGTCTTAATATTGCCATTAATGTTTTCCTGTAATTTATAAATTTATCGCCATCCCTGAACAATAGGATAACGGCGTCCGTATCCGAATGCTTTGTTGCTGACTCTTAATGCAGGCGCTGCTTGTTTTCTTTTAAATTCATTTCTATCAACCATTTCTAAAGTTTGTGCCACTACATCTGCATTTCCAATAATTTTTGTTATTTCGATAATCTCTTTATTCTGTTCGAGGTACATACGCAGGATTTTGTCGAGCAGTTCATATTCCGGCAATGAATCCTGATCTTTCTGGTTATGTTTCAATTCTGCCGAAGGCGCTTTATCGATAATTTCTTGTGGAATAATTTCATCATCACGGTTAATGTAATTTGAAATTTTATAAATATCAGTCTTGTATAAATCAGCAATAACCGCAAGTCCCCCGCACATATCCCCGTAAAGCGTGCAGTATCCTACCGCAAGTTCCGATTTGTTACCTGTGGTTAGCAGCAGAGAATTATTTTGGTTCGAAAATGCCATTAAATATAAACCTCTAACTCTTGCTTGAATATTTTCTTCCGTAATACTTTTTGTTTGCTCACCAAAACTTTTTTTAAGCTGTTCGAGCGTGACATCAACAACAGGTTGAATTGAAATATTGTTTGATGAGATGCCGAGTCTATCTATAAGTTTCTCACTGTCTTTAACGCTCCCCCCGCTTGAATATTTTGACGGCATAAGAACAACGTTTACATTTTCTCTTCCCATTGCTTCAACAGCAATAACAGTTACAAGCGCCGAGTCTATTCCACCACTCAAACCTACAAGCACTTTATTAAAACCCAGCTTTGAACAGTAATCTTTAAGTCCATAAACTAATGCATTATAAACTTCTTCTTCAAATGATCTTTCCACTACACTCATCGTCTTCTTTTTTTCTTCCGTATCGAAGATGAAATAATCTTCATCAAAAGGTTTTGCTATTTTAACAAGGCAACCGTTGCTTCCAAAACACATACTTGCACCGTCGAATACAAGCTCTGTTTGTGCACCCGTGCAGCATACATAAACAAGAGGAAGTTCAACATGTGCGCTTATCGCTTCGAGCATCTGTCTGCGCCCTTCTCTCTTCCCGTAAGAGTAAGGACTTGCCGATATATTAATTAATAAAGTTGCCCCTTCATCAACTTGTTTTTCCACCGGATCGAAATTATATCGCCTGATGTGCCAATAGTCGGCATCGTTCCAGATATCTTCGCATACTGAAATGCCGAGTTTCTCTCCTTTAAATTCAAAAACTTCTACAGCAGCCGCAGCATCGAAGTAACGCATTTCGTCAAATACATCATAATTAGGGATTAAACTTTTAGGCTGCACGAATTTAATTTTGCCATCATAACACAAAACCGCCGAATTAAAAACATCTGTGCCGATGTTATCGTCATCCGCCGTGATAGTTCCGAATATCAAACCTGTGTCGTTTGTTTGTGACGCAATTTCATTTGCGGCTTTAGCAACTGCTTCTCTAAATTCTTTTTTTTCCACAAGGTCAAGCGGTGGATAACCAACAAGAGCAAGTTCCGGGAAAACGACTAAATCTACACCGAGTTCCGCACCTTTTTTATAACCGTCAAGTATCTTCTTTTTATTGTACTCAAGGTTTCCTATGATTGTATTTATCTGGCAAATATAGAGTTTCATTTTAGCATCCAAGTAAACAGTGAAAAGTTGCGCTGTAAATAATATTGCTTTTTTTATTAAACGAGTGTTATTTTAAACTTAGAATTAAACCACTTAAAATTATGAATGCAAAGATAAAATATTTATTCCTATTTTTTCTCCTTTGGGGTGTAAATAACACCGCACAGGATATAATCGTTTTCACGCCAGAGAAATCTCATTTTATCCCATCAAACGATACTGTACTGGTTTTTGCTCCAGTTAGTGAAAACAAAGTTCCTCTTTTGATAATGCTTCATGGCTACTCCGGCGATTATAATCAATGGAATAGGTTGATCGATTTGAAGCAGTATTCGGAAAATTATAAACTGATCATCGCCTGCCCGGATGGTTTATTCGACTCGTGGTATGTTAATAGTTCAATTGTTGATAATATATGTATGGAAGATTTTATAATCAAAACTCTTCTTCCGGAATTAAGCCAGAGTTATAATGTTGACACATCATTGATTTTTATAACCGGATTAAGCATGGGCGGTCATGGAGCAATTTCACTTTTGCTAAAATATTCGAACATTTTTAAAGCAGCTGGTAGCACAAGCGGAATTCTTGACCTCCGACCATTTCCCGCAAAATGGGGAATGGAAAAAGTACTTGGAAGTTATTCCGCATCTTCAGAAAATTGGGACAAAAACAGCAGTATAAAACTGCTCGAATCTTTTGATGATAAAAATTTAAGATTGATTATCGATTGCGGAACAGAAGATTTTGCTTACGATGTAAATGTGTCTTTTATGAAAAAATGTAAGGAGCTAAGAATTCCTTTGCGTTTTATCTCGGCGCCGGGCAGCCACACAAGAAATTATTGGAGTGAATCTATAAAAGATCATTTTAACTTTTTTGATAAAATTGCAAAGGGAAAGAATCGCCGTTGATACCTACTATTTCCCGCACTTAAATAATTGCTGCCGTCAAAATAGAATAGCTCTTTATTTAAAATTGATTTGCTTACAATTGCATTGTAAACTTATTGCATTTGGAGGTTCAAAATGAATAAAAGACTTTATCGCTCAACGAAAGACAAAATGATCGGCGGAGTATCGGGTGGATTGGCTCAATACTTCAGCATTGATCCAACTATCGTAAGAGTGTTGTTTGTGCTTTCTCTGTTTCTTGGAGGTTCAGGTATTATTGCGTACATAATCTTATGGATTGTAGTACCCGAAGAACCTTACATTTATAATATGCCGTCTTCATCTTCCTCCTCTCACCCTGAAGGTGAAAACGTAAATACTGAAAGTCCCGAAGCGAAAGAAACTGCTTCTAAACTCGCAAACGAATACCATGAAGTTTACGAGATTGGGAAAAGAAAGAAGAGACAAACTTTTGCTGGAATAATTTTAGTTGTTCTCGGCATGATAATTCTTGCAGATAATTTTTTTCCCCGTTTCGATTTCGTGGACATTATACCTTATATATTGGTTCTAATTGGAATCTGGCTTTTAACATCCGGTAAACAAAATTCAATTGAGGATACAAAATGAAAACAAGTCATATTTTCTGGGGCATTTTATTTATGTGCCTCGGAGTGTTAATTCTTCTGAACAATTTTGACTGGTTAGTTGTTAACTGGTCGGGTATACTCAAACTCTGGCCTTTTATTTTTATACTTTGGGGATTATCAATGCTTGCCAAAGGAACGATAGTTAAAAATATCGTTACCGGTGTTGTCGCAATGTTAATTGCATTAACAATATTCGCATCCTTTAAATCATTATCCTGCGCTATCGATGATGGCTTTGTATTTTATAGTGATGATGAAGAATATGTTGATGGCGATTGGGATATCAATACTTATTCCGCAGATTTTTCAGAAGGTATCAAAACCGTTAATTTAACTTTTGATGGTGGTGCAGGTAGTTTTGTTCTGCGAGATACTGCTGCTGTTTTATTTAATGCGATAACCAAAGGGAAAAAGGATAATTACGAGTTATATTCATCTAACACCGGCGATGAAGCTAAAATCCGTTTTAAAATGAAAAAAAACAGAGTTAGATTTAAAAACGGTAAACTTCAAAATAGTGTTGAAATGAAACTCAACTCCGCGCCGGTTTGGGATATAAATTTTGATGTCGGCGCAGCGAGTGCTGAAATTGATTTATCTAAATTTAAAGTGAAAAAAGTGGATTTCGATATGGGCGCAGCCTCACTCCATCTAAAGCTTGGCAAGCCGGTTGATGAAACAAAAATAATCATCGATGCAGGCGCTTCATCAATCAATATAAATATTCCGGAAGGAACTGCTTGCGAAGTTAGATTTGACGGCGCTTTAACTTCAAAAAGTTTAGATGGTTTTGAAAAGATTGATTCGGATCTTTACCGAACGTCAAATTTTTATGATGCAACAGAAAAGTTTGTTATAAAAATAGACAGCGGAGTTTCTTCTGTAGACATAAATAGGTATCCCAACTAAAATATATTTTAAAAATGTTGATATTTGCAACTCCCCTCCGGCAGCTAATATTGTCGGGGCGGGAGTTTATTTTTTTATTTTCGTATCCATAAATATTTTTCGAGAATAACGCAACCCTCATCATCAAATTCAATTCCTTCCGATTCTAATAACTCCCTCATTAAATCATGACTGCCGAAATGTAATTTGCCTGTTAATGCGCCAAATCTATTAACGACGCGATGACACGGGAGCCCAGATTCTTTGGCGCCGTTTAATGCCCAGCCTACCGTTCGTGCAGCAGATTTTATTCCGCATGATTCAGCAATATGCCCGTAGGTTGTCACCTTTCCAAAAGGTATTTGAGCAACCACATCATAAACTCTATCGAAAAAATCTTTATCCTTTTTTTTTACCATATTCAATGACTATTCCGTTTTGTTTTGAAAACTTTCTCGCTGAAACTTCATCAGAACCATAAAGGGAGATTAGCATAGCTCAAATATTTATCAAAGAGCGCAGCATTTTACACCCTTTCTATCTCACTCGCTCACTACTTTTTTATTAAACAGCATTTTAATTCTGATTGAATTTTGAAAGGAATGATTTAATGAATCTATTAATATTGCCGTCCATAACTCCCTGTACATCGCTGGTTTCTTCATTTGTACGATGGTCTTTAACCATAGTGTATGGGTGAAAAACATACGAACGAATTTGACTCCCCCACTCAATTTTCATTTTGCCTTTTTCAACTTCATCAAGTTCTGCTTCCTGCTTCTCAAGTTCAAGTCTATACAATTTTGCTTTTAACATTTTCATTGCATTCACTCTGTTTTGAAGCTGAGAGCGTTCGGTTTGGCATGCTGCAACAGTATTAGTTGGAATATGTGTGATGCGCACTGCCGTTTCCACTTTGTTAACATTCTGCCCGCCTTTTCCGCCTGAACGGTATGTATCGGTTCTCAAATCAGCCGGATTTATTTCAATCACAATCGTATCATCAACCTCGGGATAAACAAACACCGAAGCAAAGGATGTATGTCTTTTTTTATTCGCGTCAAAAGGAGAAATACGGACCAGGCGGTGAACACCGTTTTCAGCTTTCAAAAATCCATAAGCAAATTCTCCTTCAACTTCAATCGATACACTTTTAATTCCTGCGCCGTCACCTTCAAGAATATCGAGAATTTTCATATTAAAATTATTTTGTTCACCCCAGCGCAAATACATTCTAAAAAGCATATCAGCCCAATCCTGTGCTTCCGTGCCGCCGGCGCCTGAGTGAATTGCTAATATGCAATTCCTTTTGTCGTCTTTGCCGCTAAGCATATTTTTAAATTCGGCGCTCTCTATCTCTTCCTCAAGTGATTTTATATCTGCTTGAATTTCGACGGTTAAAGATTCGTCCTCTTCCATCTGTGCAAGCTGAATAAATTCATCGATGCTTCTATATTTTTTATCAAGATTTTTCCAGAGGTTTACCCAATCTTCAAGTCCTTTTATATCCTGAAGAATTTTTTGCGCTCCCATTTGATCATCCCAAAATCCTGGTTCAGTTACACGATACTGAAGGTCTTTTATCTTTGCGTCTTTGTTGTCAACGTCAAAGATAACTCCGTAATTTGTTGATTCTAACTTTATATTCTTTTAATTGTCTTACTTCATTTTCGAACATATATATCCTAATATTTTTTATTTCAAATTTATAATCTGGTGAGGCTAAAACCAAAAAATTACCAATCACCAATTGAATGATTGAATGGCTGCATGACTGAATGAAAACCATTCGTCCATTCACTTACATTCATCCATGCTGATATATTTTTTTAGCAGTTAATATTCTTGCCATTTTGCGCAGAATATTTTTGCTTACTAAATATAAAATAAATGGGTTTTATTGAGTTGACATCATTCTCCGGTATCTATTTCCATCCGGAGCAATGCCGCTGCAAGCGTTTTCCCTTGCGCGTCATGTTTAAGCGAAATTGTACCGCCGCCGCCAAGTGTATTATTAAGTAGAAAATTTAATGCTCTTAAGTTTGGAAGTTCAAACCTTTCAACTTCACCAAAGCAAATTCCTTCAAAATGTTTTTTCACCCTGTCAACGGTCAAATATTTTTTAATTATTTGATAACCATTATCATCATAAGCTAAAATGCCAACATTCGCCGCATCGCCCTTATCGCCGCTTCTTCCGTGAGCTATATCTATCAACTTAATTTTCATGCTATGCCTCTATTATCTTAACCAATGGGGTAACTAATTTCTTTGGAATCAATGCAGGCCAATAGGCAACAACTTCACTTGGTTTCGGTCGCCCGCCTGCAAAACCTGTAACTGCCGGAGGACCTGTTAAAATTAATGGCGCTATTTCTTTACCGAATCGTTCTACTGATTTAAAATCTGCAGCGCGCACAGAAAAACGGAGCATTACTTCATTAATATCATCTTCATTTAACTTTTTTGCAAGCGTTTCATGAGTTGCGTTATAACCAATAAATTCTGCTCTAACTTCTTCAAAATGAAGATCAAGATTTTCTAAACGTTTTCGTAATATTTGTTCGGCGGCTTTTGCCTTCGTTAAAGCCTTAGGCCAGGAATAAGTTAAACTTCCTGAAGCTGCATATCCATAAGAGTACGAACATGATACTTTATAAAATTCGGTTTCTTTTGCACCCGAAACATTAAACATTTTAACCCGGTTGTTCCCCATATCTTCAAGTTTAATAGACGTGAAGTCAGCAACGCAATCGGGAGTAATATAATTTTTCGGATCTCCAATTTCATACAATAGCTGCTCTGCAACAGTTTCAAATGAGACCCTACCACCGGTACCTTGGTGCTTTGTAATAATAACCGAGCCATCTGGATAAGCCTCCGCAATAGGGAAACCAATCTCAGCAAAGTTCTCAATCGATTCCCAATCACCCAAAAAATTTCCGCCGCTTGATTGAGCGCCGCATTCGAGAATATGTCCTGCAATCGTTCCCGCCGAAAGTAAATTGTAATTATTTTTCTCCCAACCAAATTCATAAATCATTGGAGCAAGGGTTAAACCAGTGTCTGTAGTCCGTCCGGTTATTACAATATCAGCGCCTTTCTTCAATGCTTCAACAATTGGGAAAGCGCCGAAATATACATTAGCGCTTAAAATTTTATCCTTAATTGTTTTTATTGAATCACCGGTTTCCATATTGTTAAGTTCAGCGCCCTGAGAAATCATTTCGTCAAGCGAGTCTTTGATATCATCACCGAGAACCACGCCAACTTTTAAGTTTTTTATTCCGAGTTCTTTGGCTATTTCAATAATTGCATCCGCACAGGCGATGGGGTTTACACCGCCTCCATTAGTAATTATCTTAATGTTTTTTTCTTTGCAGGTTGGAAGAATTCTTCTCATCAATTCGGGAATATCCCGCGCATAACCAAGCTTAGGATTTTTATTTTTTTGTTTCTGCAAGATGGACATAGTTACCTCAGCCAGGTAATCCATAACAAGGTAATCAATCTCGCCCTTCATTACCTGGTGGTATGGAGCATCAATTAAATCCCCCCAGAAACCCTGCCCTGAAGCTATTTTAATTTTTTCTTTCATTTAGTTTCTCTTCATTAATTATTTTTTCAGCAATTGAATTTAAATCTTCCGGTGAAGAAACATTTAACCATTTGATTCGTTTATCGGCATTAAACCAAGTCATCTGACGTTTTGCATACCTGCGGGTGTTTCGTTTCAATAATTCAATTGCCCGTTCGAGTGAATATTCGTCATTAATATAGGAAATGATTTCTTTATAACCTACCGTGTTTAATGAGTTAATATTTTTTTTATATCCCATCGATAAAATATTTTCAACCTCAACGACAAAACCGGCTTCAATCATCTCATCAATTCTTCGTTCGATGTTTTTGTAGAGAACGTCCCGTTGCCAGTTTAAACCATATTGAACAAAATAAAAACTAATTTCCCGGCTGAAATTCTTGTGATGTTCTTCAATCGATTTACCAGTTAGATGAAATACTTCCAGCGCACGCATTACACGTTTCCAGTTTTGGGGAAGCATCTTCTCTGCACTTTGCGGTGAAACTTTTTTTAAATAGTTATACAGATGTTCAGTGCCGTATTTTTCTTTTAGTTTAAAAAGTTCACTCATATATTTTTCATCTTTATCAACCGAATCAAAAATACCCTCAACCAAACCTTTGATATACAAACCCGAGCCGCCGACAACTAAAGGAATATTTCCTCTTTGAATAATCTCATAAATAATCCTTAGCGCATCTTTTTCAAACCTGCTTACATTATAATCTTCATTTGGATCAAGTTCATCAATTAAATGATGTTTGTATTGATGTAAAATATTTTTTGCCGGTTTTGCAGTCCCGATGTCAAGATATTTGTAAATCTGCCTGCTGTCCGCCGAGATAATTTCAACCGGGATTTTCTCTGCAATTAAAATACTAAGTTGCGTTTTCCCCGAGCAAGTAGGACCGGTTACCACAATTACCTTTGTTCCCATCCTTCCCTTCCTATTAGCGGGACAAATGTAAATTGAGGTATATCTTCTACCTCATAATTTTCTTCATCAATCTTAGTAATTATTTTTAATGTTTGAGAATATTTATCGCCGACAGGAATAACAAGTCTTCCACCGACACTTAATTGTTTTTTAAGCGAACCTGGAACAGAAGGTGAACCGGCAGTAACTATTATCGCATCATAAGGTGCATACTCTGCCCAACCTATTGTGCCGTCGCCGCATTTTGTATTAACGCGTATACCAAGTTTATCAAATAATTTTCTGGTTTTATCATAAATATCAAATTGTCTTTCGATACTAAAAACCTCCATTCCCATACTTACAAGAATTGCAACTTGATATCCGGAGCCGGTGCCGATCTCTAAAACTTTTGAATTAGGTTTTTTCAATTGTAATGCCTGCGTCATATAAGCCACGGTATACGGTTGAGATATAGTTTGACCGCTTCCAATAGGAAGTGCAATATCTTTATATGCATGATATTTCATAGCATCAGAAACAAACAGATGTCGTTTTACTTCACCTATTGCTTTTATCACTGCGATATCATAAATACCTTTTTCGGATAGTTTATCTACTAATATTTCTCTTTCGTGTCTGAATGTCATTTTTAATCTAAATTTTATTACATCTTTTCCGATAAGCCTCGGTTTATTTGAGTAATACGCCCTGCATTTGTCGGAATAATTTTTTAATCTTCACTCTCAACTTTTTCCTTTCTACTTGTTTTTTTATGATTTGTCAGCCAAAGATATTAATAATAAATATAATTTATTTAATTTTAAGTAATACAAATTTAAGATAAATGGAAAAATAATGATCGAAACCATTTCGGGCGCTTTGTTGATAATGATTATGAGAATTTGCGACGTATCAATAGGGACGATTCGCACAATAATGGTTGTACAGGGGAGAAAATATCTTGCAGGGATGACAGGCTTTTTTGAGGTACTAATATGGGTGTTTGCAATCCGGTTTGTTATGCAGCATCTTGATAATATTGCAAATTTATTTGGCTATGCCGGTGGATTTGGACTTGGTAATATTATCGGTATTACCATCGAGCAAAAAATTGGGCTTGGTTTTGTGCAGATGAATATTATCTCAAAATACTTTACTGATAAGATAGCAGCAACTCTAAGAAAATCTAAATATGGTGTTACAATCCTTCCGGCAGAGGGAGGAAGCGGAGGAATTTCTATCATCGTCATTATTACGCCGAGAAAAGTTCAAAAAAAAATTATTGCATTAATTGAAAAAATAGACGCAGAGGCATTCATAACTGTACAGCATTCGCTGCCATACAGAGGATTTATGCACGGCGCTCGCAAATAATTGAGATACGCAATTTATTTTTGCTTACATTCACATTTTTGATGACAACCAGAAATATTTTATGAAAATAAAAAAAAACTTGTTTTTTTTAATAAATTTTTCGTAATATTCCATTGTTCGCTTTGTAAAACCATTTGTTGAAGGCAAAAATATTAGAAAATATAATTTAAACGGGTTCAACCCAATTCAATAAATCAAATCAATGGAGGTTCCATGAAAAAAGTGTTCACATTTTTATTAATCTTTTCTTTTGCTGCTATAATTAATTCCCAGGACTGGACTGCCGTCACTTCCGGCATTACCGGCGATATCTGGGGAATTGATTATGCTGATGCAAATGTTGTTTGGGCAACCGCCAATAATGGTCAGGTTACCAAATCAGTTGACGGCGGTACGACCTGGACTGCATGTGCAGGAAGCGCTGGTGACGGCGCTTATGCTATTTGCGCCCTTAACGACATGGCGGCTGTTGTTGCAACAGGCCCCGGCAGCGGGAGCGGCAAGATAGTTAAAACAACCGACGGCGGCGCTACATGGACGCAAGTATATACTGCAACAGGCGCCTGGTTTAACTTTATTGATAATATTTCTGAGACCGAATTATGGGCTCAAAGCGACCCTATTGGCGGAAATTTTCATATCGTAAGATCCACTGACGGCGGTGCAACCTGGACACAAATTGCAACTCCTGTTCCGGCTCCTGCTACAAACGTATTCGGCGCTGTTGGTTCATTTTATAGAATAGGAAATGTTTGCTGGTTTGGTACCGGCGGTTCAAGTGCAACTCTTGCTAATAGAGTTTACAAATCTGTTAATGGACCTGAAGGACCCTGGACTTTTGGAACTACTTCTGCCCAATACCCTGGCACAATTGCTTTCAGTTCAGTTGACGGAATGGGTGTTACAGGTTTCTGGAATCAAACGACTAAAATCGACCGCACTACGGATGGCGGCGCAGCCTGGGCTGCTCAAGTTACTGCGATTGGAGGAGTTGGTGGTATGGAGTATATTCCTAATACTTCCAGTACGTTTGCAGCAACCACAACCGGAATCTGGAAATCTGCAGATGACGGTATTACATGGACACAATCACAAGTTGCAACTAATTTAAATGTTTTGAAAGCTTTCGGCGATCAAAATGTTGCTCTGGCTGGCGGTAATGCAGGCGTTCTTTATAAGAGTGCAATGCCTTCTCTTTTCCCTTATACTTTCACGCATAATACCGGAGACTATAAATTAACTGCATTTAACGACGGTTACATCGGGCATAATTTTGACGCTTCACTCGGACAGGGACTTGTTTACATGGGCAAACCTGATGCGATGTTTACTGCTGGAATGATGTTCGGTACCCCGGCTACAGGTGTTGTTGGAATGGTTGGAAGTTTTACGGAAGGTAGTGTTCCGATTATTCTTGATCTCGAAAACTCAGCGCCATTGGTAGGTCCAACTTCTGATCCTACATTCGACCAAATTACTAATACGGCGTTTACAACAAAAGCTACTTCTCCCTTAAGTGGAATGGTTTATCAGGAAGTATTGTCTAAAACCGGAGATAGTTTTGTATTGTATCATTATACACTTGTAAACAATTCTGGGTCGCAGATGAGCGACACACGCATTGGAATATTTGCTGATCTTGATGTTGGCGGAGCAAATTACGCTTTGAACAGAGGTGGTGTTGATGCTGCACGTAACCTGGTTTATCAATTCTTAAACATGACCACACCAAACGATCCGAACTACTACGGTATTGTTGCTCTTAATGGTTTATCCGGAGCTAAATTATC
>MNYQ01000183.1 GCA_001873185.1 Ignavibacteria bacterium CG2_30_36_16
AAGAAATTTTTGAGAATGAAAAATTAGTCACGTCGCGCAGGTCAAAGCAGAATAGGTTCGCATATGAAAATCTTAAAGGATATCCTCAGTCGGACATAACAATTATAACCCCAAAAGAAGGAACAAAAGAAAGCTTAAAGTATTTGCTGGCACTTCTTAATTCATCATTGCTCGATGAGTGGTATGGTAAGAACACAAAACTTAAAGGGGATATGAGAGAATATTATTATACACCGCTATCCAAAGTCCCGATTAAAAAGATAAATTTTGAAGATAAAGAGGAAGAAAAAATTCATAATATACTCGGGGGCATTTACTCTCCTTCCGAAAAAAAGAAAGGGGGTTATGAATATGATCCCAAAAGCAATACGTGGATAAAAGAAAAGGGGTTAGCAGATTATTATATGGAAATCAAAAGCGAGCTTTATGAGTTACAACAATCCGGTTTTTCATTTGACCCAGAACTGCCGATTTCTTCTAAAGGTGAAATCAAATTGAACTTGGTTCAGTTTTCTAAATCGAAACTTTCAGAAAATATTAAAATTAATTGTCTTGAAAACCTAACATTCTTTAAATCTATTTTTAGTAAGGAAAAGGATATTAAAAAATTAACTTCTGATGAGCGAGAAATAGTCGAACAGATGTTAAAAAATTGCGAATTTTATTTTAATACCCCGACAAAGGATTTCATTATTAAAAGTGTTGTTTATCAAAGCGGAGACTCTTTATTCCCGGATGAAACAGAACTTATTAATTATGGTTTTAAATACACAATAAATCTAAAAACAAAGGATAACGGGAAAATTGTAATCGAAGCTAAAGATAATATTATGACTCAAGAATTAGCTATAAGGATAAATGAACTTCTTCAAGACGAAAAAGAAGTTGGTTGGGATAAGTTAAAAGTTATACCTTTTATGAACACCGAATTGGAAAAACTTATTGAGGATAAAAAGGAGTTTGTTTTTAATTCGCTTAAACCGCTTGACAAAAAAATCGAAAAACGATTGAATGAAATTTTTGAAAACAATGATGTTGGGACATTTGAGAAAATAAGAAATTTAAATTACTTGCAATTTTTGATGGATTGGTATGTAAATCAGCTATATGGCTTTCGCAAATAAAAAACAGTTTAATGAAGCCAATATTTTATGGACTAATTAACGTACTGGAAAATTCCAAGATTTCAACAGGAGTTTCAACCCATTAACACAAGCAGGTCAACTTGAGCTTTTGTAAAGGCGCTTGTATTTAATTATAGAATTAGTGACCAGATTAAAAATGGTCTGCAGTAGTTTATTAAATAATTGAGAGTAAAAATGCACCGGGATCATTTCAAATACTTCTCGTACCACATCTTTCTTAAAGCGTCAACTTCTTTTCGGTGTTTGCGTAAAAAATGGTCGCCGCCTTCAAGCATAAGCAGACGGTATGGATGGTTTAGTTTTTGTAGTTTATAAGCTAAGTCAAGAGAATCATGCGGCAGCACGAGGTTATCATCGGTGCCGTGAATAATAAGTATCGGGGTGTGCTTGGAAAGTTTTTCCGGAAAGTTTATAATTGAACGCGCCTTGCATTTATTTTTAAAATCATCATCGCTTCGTTTTTTCGTTGACATCTCGTGCAGCCGGTTCATAAACTTACTTTCTTTGGCATTGCAGTGGAGATTAGCAATACCCCCGGCTGTAACAGCGCAATTAAATTTATCAGTTCGCGTCAATGTTAAGTATGTCATCATCCCGCCGCGGCTCCACCCTTCAATTCCCCATTGTGTTGTGTCGGCAAATTCAAGCTCGTAAGCAAGAGGCATTAAGTTTAAGACATCGTCAACATCGCCTCCGCCAAATTCATCCGTTCCCTCGCCTCCGGCATTGCCGCGGTACTGCGAAGCAAACACAACATAACCCCAGCTTGCAATCTGACCGAATAAACCCCGTGCATTGAAGACATCAATAACGCCCTGCTCGCCAATACCGCCGCGGCACCAAATGATACACGGGTAGTTTTTGTTAGTATCGAGACGTTTCGGGTAAGCCAAATATCCTTTAACTTTTAATCCATCAGAATTGTAAGTAATCTTCTCAACGATGGAATTTTCATAAGCTTCGATTCCCCAGCCGGAAGTTAAAAGTTTTATTTGGGCGGCTTTTATTTTAATTTCTTCACGCCGGATAAAATTTGATGACATTGAATTGCTTTGATATAGTTATTGTGAAATAGTTTACAATTAAAATAAACATTTATTTTTCTGAAAAAACATAAACCAGGATCTACAAACAGATCGCTCCTACGGAGCTTGGATTTTGTTCTTCTTTTTTTATTACAATCAGATCGTCCCTACGGGGCTGAAACAATTTGAAGCAATTAACATTCTATTAATGATTACTAATTCATGATTCACAAAATAGATGCAATCGCTCCTACGGAGTGAACTGTTTGTAACAATTAATAAAACCACAATACGTTTAGCTCCGTAGGAGCGACCCGATTTATGATATTATCGAATTAAAATTATTTCAAATAAATTTTTAGTGTTTTTATTTTAAACGGCAAAAATGTTAAGGCAATTTTATTCCCCCTATAATCAATAGCGCCTTTATCTTCTTCTAAAAAATTACATTCGACTGCTTTTGAAATTTCTGTAGGCAGAGTAATTTCAATATTATTTTCTCTCCCTTCACTTTCATAAAGCTGAATTATCATCGCTTCATCTTCCATCGCTCTTTTAATCGAAGTAATTATAACACTTCCATCGCTAATTTCGACAAATGCTTTTTCGCGAGGCAGGTCACCTTTTTCTGGTTCTGTTAATGAAACAAGAAGCGGAAAGTTATATTCGAATCCTTTTTTAATCGTCCCGCCGCTATTTGCCTCACCTGTATGAGGGTAGATGGAATATTCAATTGAATGATTACCCCGGTCTGCTGTAGGGTCTGGCCACTTAGGCGAACGGAGTAATGATAAACGAATTACATTGCCTTTAATATCATAACCGTATTTGTTCTTATTTAATAAACTAACACCGTAACCATCAGCGGAAAGATCTGCCCAACGCAATGCAGGCACTTCCCATTTACCCTTGTCCCATTGTTTTTCGAGAGTAGTAGAACGTTTTATAAACGCATAAGGAATTTCATACGATGCTTCATCGCTTTTTACAGAAACAGGGAAGGCAACTTTAAGCATTGTTTTTTCTTCCCACCATTCGATGTTTGTTACAAAATCTACGCGGTTAATTCCATCATAAAGTACAACGTCCTGTTCTGCGAAACTCGACGGAAAATATTCTGTGGGATATTCTTTCTTCGCACCGGGCTTTAAGTAATCGCGATATGCTTTTAATTTTATCATAACGTTGCCTGCATCAGCAATTTCAATTTTTCGGAAAGTTGATGCATATTCAACCCCCGTTAGTCCGATATTCCACGCATCCCAAGCGGTTGGTTTATCTTCTAAAAGTTGAAGTTTATTTCCTTCCTCCGATAAAATATTTTTATCATTCTTTTTATCATAAATCTGTTTAACCCAGCCTGTGGAGGCGTCAAGTTCGACTTTGAAGAATTCATTTTCAACAAATGAATCGCTGTAAGTTAAAAAAGATTTATTTTGCGAGGATTTTTGATTCCTAAGTTCATAAACTTTATATCCGAGTGAAGGAACATCTTTAGCAAGAAAGATTATTTGATTTGAATATCTTTCTGTATGCAAATACTGAATTGGCAGTTCATCTCCTTCGCTATTAAAAACCGCATAGTCGTTTTCATCTCCTTCCGGCAGTTGAATTGCAGCAATATCAGTTCTCTTCCATGAAAGCGGATTGTAAACCGTAATTTGTTTTCCATTATTAATGAACGAAGTGTTGATCTGCCGGGAAATAAAACTTAATGCATTGTTCAAGTTAACCGATCCGATTTTTTTTACTTCGGCATAGTTTTGTTCCGCATCAAAATAAACTTCACGAATACTTGAGCCGGGGAGTATATCGTGGAACTGGTTGAACATCACGATCTTCCATGCATCGTCAATATCTTCACTCACGTATTTTTTACCGAGAGTAGAAGCTATAGAAGAAAACTTTTCTGTGTTTGTTAAAAGCACTTCGCTTTCACGATTATTTTTTTTTGTATTTGCTTGTGTCGTGAATGTGCCGCGGTGATATTCGAGATAAAGCTCGCTGTTCCAAACGGGAAGATCGGTAAGATCCTGCTGTTTTAAATATTCGAGATAATTAGCTGCTGTGTTAAATTCTATGTTTGGATAGATGTCAATCTCTTTAAGTTTATCGATCTTCTTCATCATTTCGATAGAGGGTCCGCCTCCGTGATCGCCAACTCCAAAAAGCACACATAACTTTTTAAAGCTTGTGTTTGCTTCGAACTGGCGAAGCTGATCAACAAGTCCGTAAGGATTATCAATCGTGTTTACATAACCGAACGGAAAGTAAGTTAGTATGCGCGAACCGTCGGGACCTTCCCACCAAAAAACACGGTGTGGAAAAACGTTCGTATCGTTCCATCCGATCTTTTGTGTTATAAAAGCATCAATGCCGGCGTTAAGATAAAACTGCGGCATGTTCCAATTATAACCGAATGAATCAGGGTTCCAACCAATCGGCGCTTTTTTGCCAAAAGTTTTTTCGAAATATTTTTGAGCGTACAGCAGCTGCCGCGACCATGATTCTCCCGAAGGTAGATTGCAATCCGGTTCAACCCATAAACCACCGGCAATTTCCCAGCGTCCTTCATCATACTTTTGTTTTATCTTTATAAAAAGATCGGGGTAATATTTTTGCATCCACTCGTACATTGCCGCCTGACTTTGCACATAAGTAAAATCGGGGCGCGCTTCAAACATATTAATCACAGATGAAAAAGTTTTATTACAAACTTCAACGGTTTCTTTCTTGCGCCACAGCCAGGCGGCATCAATATGAGCGTTTGCCGTGAATTGAAGAGTAAACTGCTTAGCATAATCTGCAATAGGTTTGAATTGTTTACGCACCTT
>MNYQ01000106.1 GCA_001873185.1 Ignavibacteria bacterium CG2_30_36_16
AACAGTTTCTTGTTCTGCAATTAGTATTTCCGAAACAACGCCGGCTTCGGGTGAAGGCACTTCTGTGTCAACTTTATCCGTGCTGATCTCAAATAGAATTTCATCTTTTTCGATTTTATCTCCGGCTTTCTTGTGCCATTTAAGCACAGTGCCTTCCATTACCGATTCACCCATTTTCGGCATTATTACTTCAACTTCTTTACTTGCGCCAAGTGTTTGAACTTTTTGCTGTTCCACATCGGCATCAATTAGAGGAGTTTCGATTTTATCTACTGTCTTTTTAATTTCTTTTACAGTTTCTTCCGGCTCCTCTTTTTGAATAGGCACAGATACTTCGCCATCCGCTTCGATAACAGCAACAACAACACCTACTTCTACCGTATCACCTTCTTTAAATTTTATTTCTTTCAAAACCCCATTCCCGGGCGATGGTATTTCTGTATCAACTTTATCTGTGCTAATTTCAAAAATGATTTCATCCTGCTTTACGCTATCACCAACTTTTTTGTACCATTTGATGATCGTGCCTTCGTTAATGCTTTCGCCCATCTTGGGCATTATTACTTCCATTGCAACTCCGGGAAAATTAATATTCTAATAATTCTTTAATTCCGTTGAAGATTCTCGAACGGTTTGGTAAGATTTCATTTTCAAGCAAAGGCGAATATGGAATATGCGCATCTTTACCGCAAATTCTTCTAACAGGTCCATCGAGAAAACGGAAACAAACATCACCGATGCGCGAAGCAACTTCCGCTGCAAAACCGCCGGTTAAAGTATCTTCATGAATAACAACTGCTTTATTTGTTTTCTTAACAGAGTTATAAATAGTTTCTTCATCAAGTGGAATGATAGTTCTCAGATCAATTACTTCAACCGAATAACCTTCTTCTTCAAGTTTTTTTGCTGCAAGCACAGAATCCCACAACGAAACTCCATACGAGATTACCGTTAAATCTTTCCCCTCACGCACTACTTTTGCTTTTCCGAATGGAACAAGATACTCATCATCGGGTTCGGGAGTAATTGCCGAACTCTGCCTGTACAAACCTTTATGTTCGCAAAAAAGCACAGGATCATTTATACGACAAGCAGTCTTTAATAATCCTTTTGCGTCGGCGGCATTACTCGGGTAAGCAATGAATATACCCGGCACGTGCGCAAAGATAGATTCGATATTTTGACTGTGATAAAGTCCACCATGAATATATCCGCCAACCGCAACGCGGGTAACCACCGGGGCAGTCCATGCGTTATTGGAACGAAATCGAAAAGTTGCAAGTTCATTTTTCATCTGCATAAATGCGGGCCAGATATAATCGCCGAATTGAATTTCGACAACAGGCTTTAAGCCTGCTAACGCCATACCGATTGCGACACCGATTATACTTGCTTCTGCCAGCGGTGAGTTAAATACTCGCTCTTCGCCAAACTTAGTTGACAAACCCTTAGTAGCCGTAAATACCCCGCCTTTACCGTCAGCAATATCTTCACCGAAAATATAAATTTTATCATTCTTCTCAAGTTCTTCTTTTAAAGCATGATTAATAGCGTCCACCATTACAATGTTAGCTCCGGATGGTTTGCTTTTTTCGTACTCCAGAGATTGACGAAAACCACTTTCATCATAAATATGTTTTTCTGCATTGGCAGGTGATGGATCCGCCGCCGCCATCGCTTCATCCGAGGCGTTATTTATTTCCTGCGTGACTTCTTTTTTAAGTTCTACTAATTCTTTCTGAGAAATTAAATTTTCTAAAAGCATTAACTTCGAGAGTTTTTCAATCGGACATTGAGCGCTTTCTTCTGCAAGTTCTTTCGGGTCGCGGTATTTTCTTTGATCATCCGATGATGAATGTGAAAGAAGGCGAACAACATCCGCCTCAATTAATGCGGCGCCTTTACCTTCTTTTATAAACTTAACGGCATCTAAAACAGTGTTATAAGATTTTATAAAATCTGTGCCGTCAACACGTGCACGATAAAGATTTTCATACCCGCTCATCATTGCCGCAATTGAACTGTCTTTTCCGCCTGATTGATCCTCTACTTTAACCGATATTGCATATTTATTATTTTGAATTACAAACAACACAGGAAGTTTAGCGCGGCTTGCCCAGTTAACCGCTTCATGAAATTCACCCTGACTGGTTGTCCCTTCGCCGCTGCTTGCGTAAGCAATTGCCGGTTCGCCTTTGCGTACAGAGGCAAGCGCCGAACCCACAGCCTGTAAAAATTGTGTCCCGGTAGGGCTTGATTGTGTTGGCAAATTAATTGTTATCGAGCCCCAGTGTGTCGGCAGCTGTCTTCCGCCGCTTGCGGGATCGTCTGCTTTTGCAAAACACTGGAGGAAAAATTCCTTCGGTGTAACTCCTATTGATAACGCTAAAGCCAAATCGCGATAATAAGGGTAAAACCAATCGTGGTTTTTATTTAATATCATTCCAACTGCAGTTTGAATTGCTTCGTGCCCTGCGCCGGCTATGTGAAAAAACGTTTTGCCCTGCCGGAGAAGATTCATAGCTTTGTTATCAACGCCTCTGGCAACAAGCATATTACGCAATGCAGTTTTTAATTCCGCTTTATCAAATTTAGTGTTTTTAAGTTCTCCGTTTAACGGTTTGTTTTTATCATCATTTCCGTCAGCACTTTTTATTTTATTAATTGCGGCTTCACTTTTTGATGAATTCCTTTTAGCCATTACTTACCTTTTGTTTTTATCCGTTGGTTTTAATGAAGCAGTTAAACTTTCTTTATCTTTATATTCAATTGAAGAGTAATTAAAAACTTCTTTGAATTTTTGAAGTATAATTTCCTTCACATCGTTTATATCTAATTCTATTTTGAGTTCTCTTTGCAGCGAGGTCACATCCTTGTCAGTAATTCCGCACGGTATGATGCCGGAGAAAATTGAAAGATCCGTATTGACATTAAATGCGAAACCATGCATCGTTATCCATCGGCTTACTTTAATTCCGATGGCTGCAATTTTTCTCTCTTTTATCCAAACGCCAGTATACTTTGGTTCACGCCCGGCTTCAAGCCCATAATAACTACAAGTACGAATAATTACTTCTTCAAGCGAACGGAGATAAATATGTGTGTCCTTTTTCCATTCTTGCAAATTAATAATAGGATAGCCGACAATTTGTCCCGGACCGTGATAAGTTATATCACCGCCTCTGTCAATATTATATATTGAAATTTTATTTTCGGACAAATATTTTTCGCTGCCTACGAGGTTTTCCCTGCTGGCAGTTCTACCAAGCGTATAAGTATGCGGATGTTCAAGCAGTAATAAAACATCCGGCACGGTTCGGTTTAATCTCTGTTCAAATATTTCTTTCTGTAGATCCCAGGCTTCTTTATAATCAATTAAATCAATGCTGCAGTATGCAAGTTTTTTATCGTTCACTATTTTTTCATACATCAGAAAGATCTTGTAAATTTTTGCTTTTAATTATTATAAGTCCTGTCGTCCGCATAACTGCATTCCTTAAACGTATTTCATAAACACTTATGCATTTATCACAAAACCTATCAATTCTATTTAGAAGCTCATTGGTAAAAATACAACTCCTACTCATAAATGAATCGCTCCGCCATAGGCGTTAGCGGCTGCTTCCATTACAGATTCTGATAGAGTTGGGTGCGCATGCACAGTTTTCATTATCGATTCGGCTGTTGCTTCTAAAGATTTTGCAAGACTAACTTCAGCAATTAATTCTGTCGCTTCGGGTCCAATAATATGCGCTCCGAGAATTTCACCATATTTTGCATCAACAATTAATTTAACAAATCCTTCTCTATCGCCTGTAGCAAAAGCTTTGCCGCTTGCCATAAACGGGAATTTGCCAATTTTAATTTCGTAACCGGCGTCTTTGGCTTTTTGTTCAGTTAATCCAACGCTGGCAACCTGCGGCTGGCAATAAGTACATCCGGGAATATTATCATAAATTATATCAGCAGGTTTTAATCCTTTAATTTTTTCTATGCAGTGAATACCTTCGGCGCTTGCTACATGCGCAAGCCATGGCGGACCAATAACATCACCAATTGCGAAAACGCCTTTTATGTTTGTTTCATAAGTGGATTTGTCAACTTTAATATGATTCTTATAAAGCTCAACACCCATTTCTTCTAATCCAAAACCTTCCACATTACCTGTAACGCCTATTGCGCTTAAAACTTTATCGGCTGTTATTTCTTTTTCCAAACCACCCGCTGTAAACTTTACTGAAACTTTTCCGCTCTTAACTTCAGCTTTATTAACAATGGCTTTTGTAAATATTTGGATGCCCCGTTTCTTAAAACTTTTTTCAAGCGTTTGAGAAACTTCTTTATCTTCAATGGGAAGAATATTATCAAGCATCTCGATGATAGTAACTTTAGAGCCGAACACCGAATAAAAATATGCAAACTCAATTCCAATTGCGCCGCCGCCAATTACTACAAGTTCTTCTGGCAATTCATCAAGAATCATAGCTTCGGTACTTGTGATGATATAATTCTTATCTACAGGTATAGCATCAATTAATTTTGGACGGGCTCCGGTTGCGATAATAATTTTATCGGCTGTGATAGAATCTGTTTGCTTGCCGTCTTTATCGAAAATCTTTATTTCGTTTTTTGAAGATAATTTGCCGTAAGCGCGAATTCTGTCGATCTTGTTTTTTTTAATCAACATTTCAACGTTTTTTGAGATCCTGTCGGAAATATCGCGGCTGCGTTTGATTATTTTGTTAAAGTCGAAGGTTAATTCTTTTGCGGAAATGCCAAATTCCGAGCCGTGGTTTTTTACTGCGTCGAACAGTTCGGCATTTTTTAATAAACTTTTTGTGGGAATGCAGCCCCAGTTTAAACAGATTCCGCCAAGATTTTCTTTATCTATAACAACAGTTTTAATACCGAGTTGACTTGCGCGTATAGCCGCAACATATCCGCCCGGACCGCCGCCAAGAACAGCAAC
>MNYQ01000147.1 GCA_001873185.1 Ignavibacteria bacterium CG2_30_36_16
AAAAGATAACGTTACTTATGTTCAAACAGCTGTTAACAACTCCCATTGGGGACCTCATCATTCAACCCAAACGGATGTTCTTCTTGGTAAAAACGCTGCTGAATTTGGAACTCCATTCCAGAGCGGCGCACACAAATTTGCAATTACTAATCTTTGCGTAGACTGCCACATGGTTGCTACCGTTGATACAGGCAGCGTAAATAGAGATAAAGTCGGCGGACACTCCTGGACATTACACAACGCAGATACTGATTTCTATCATACTGCAGCATGCACTAACTGCCACGGTCCAAAAAATAATTGGAACGATTTCCAGGCAGTTGCGGACCATGACGGAGACGGAACTATCGAATCAATTCCTCAAGAGATTGACGGTTTAACTAAAAAATTAGTTTATTATTTGCCGCCAGCAGAGCAGGACACAGTAATCTATTCTCAAGTACTAACTTTAGATCAGAAAAAAGCTTACTTCAACTATATGCTTATAGCTTATGATGGATCAAAAGGCATGCACAATACTAAATTTGCTATTGACGTACTTACGAAATCTATCATTGCTATCGGCGGAGTTATTCCGGTCGAATTAATTTCCTTCACTGCAAATGAAGCTAATAATGTTGTTAGTTTACAATGGCAGACAGCTACCGAAACCAACAACCGAGGTTTTGATGTTGAAAGAAGAACTAATAAAACATGGGAAAAAGTTGGATTCGTTGCAGGTTACGGTACCTCAACCGAAACACGCAGCTATTCATTGAATGATAATGTTTCCAACGTTTCCGGTAATACAGTTTATTACCGCTTAAAGCAAATTGATTTCGATGGTTCTTTTGATTACTCAAAAGAAATCGAAGTTACTATTGCAGGCGGTCCGAAAGAATTTTCAATTTCGCAGAACTATCCAAATCCATTTAACCCGACAACAGTAATAAAATATAACGTGCCTTTCCAAAGCCAGGTTAAAATTGTTGTTTATAATTTAATGGGTGAAGTTGTTACGGAATTAGTAAACGCAGTTAAAGGCGCTGGTTATCATGAAGCTCGTTTCGACGCAGTTTCTAAACAGCTATCCTCAGGCGTTTATCTTTACAGAATCGAAGCTTCCTCGGTTGATGGAGGTAAGACATTCAAACAGACCAAAAAAATGGTTCTGATGAAATAGTGCTTAACCAGCAAATTAACCGGACAATGTTTTCAATGCAGTAAATATACTGTTTTGAGAATTAAGCAAAATAAAATTGATGTTCGGAATTATTTGCACAACAAATAATGTGTTGCAGCCGGTGCTTACGGTATAATTTACTCACCGGCTGCTTTATTAAAGGCATTGCCTTATCACTTGCATTCACCCTTCTGATACACCTGAATTTCACAATGCCTACTGAATTATCATATAATCTTCTTTACAGTTGTTGAGAAGGTAGTTACTATAATTATAACATCATTTAAATTAAGGAATAAAGATTATGAAACGGATGTTTGTTTTTTTGTGTTTAATTTCTTTTATAGCATCGGGGTTAATCCTTGCACAAGATCGAGTTTTAAGGGCTCTTAAAGTTACAAACGCACCAGTTGTAGATGGTGTTGTTGATCAGGTATGGCAATCTGCAACTGATTTGAATGTCCCCTTAGGAGAAACTTATGACGTCCACAATCCGGCAAGTATAATGGATTGTTCCGGATGCCATAATTACAATAGCTCTTACACACTTAAATTAAAAGCAGTATACACTACAGAACGGATCTATGTTTTAGCTAAATGGACAGATTCTACTGCCAGTTTTACTCGAAATGGTTCGTGGGATTTTTCCTCGGGAAGCTGGACAAAACCCAATGCAGAACAATCTGAGGACAGAATTGCATTATTCTTTCCAATAGGTGAAATTACCGGCAACCCCTGGAACACCAAAGGTTGTATGGCTAAATGCCACACATATTATCCTACCAATATTGATCCACATGTAAGTTCACATGGCATAGTTGATGACGCCTGGTTAGAAAGTGGTAAAGCTGATATGTGGCATAGCAAAGCAGGACGCGGCACCGCATATCTTTCTGCCGCTGGTTCAAACTTAACAATTAATCCAATAACTCACGAAGTTACAGGCGGAACTTTCTCTATGACAGGTTACATTGACGACAAGTGGGTTGGAGAATGGGCACACGATTCTATTAATGGAGAAGATGGCGGACGTTATGGAGATGCTGGCGGCAGCGGTTATTCGCATAATCGTATAGGCGACAAATCCCGCCCTAAATACATGGAAACTTCCCCCACAGATTTTGCGGATGCTATGGTTCTGAAAGATACCGAGATTGCAAATGGAGAATGTGTCGGGGATGCAACTACCGGTGTTAGTGACGCAGATGCATCTACTTACTGGACTAATTACGCCGCCCTAAACGCAATTGTGCCCGAAAGAATTCTTAAAGCGCCAACCGGCAGCCGCGGAGATATAGATTTCGGGGCTGTTTGGAATAATAATGAATGGACAGCCGAGTTCTCTCGTGCATTGCAAAATGGAAATGATGATGATGTACAATTTGATGTAACTCAAAAATATACTTTCGGTTCGGCTACTTTTGAAAATTCCAGGCATGGTTATGAGCATAGAACTTCTAAAATGGACACACTCATTTTTGATACCGCTGTAGGGGTTGAAGATATTTCGGAAAACGTGCCCGATTCTTACAGTTTGTTACAAAATTTTCCAAATCCTTTTAATCCGTCTACAATGATCGAATATCAAATAACAAAACCGATGAGAGTTAAGCTAAATGTTTATGATGTTCAAGGCAGATTTATGCGAGAACTTGTAAACGAAGAAAAGAGCAGCGGCTCTTATTTTGTTATTTGGGATGGGAAAGATAATTCTGGAAATTTAGTAGCCTCCGGCACATATTTCTATAAAATACAAAGCGGTGAATTTATTCAGGTAAAAAAAATGACGTTACTCAAATAGCAGAAGTTTTCCCCCTGGTGTAACTGACAAACCCGGTAGTTGAAAAACTGCCGGGTTTTTTATTTTAAATTTGCGCGTCTCCGATAATGTGTTGCCATTATTTTTCAAAACAAAGACCATTCTGTCATTTCGACTGAGTCCTCGAATGAGAAATCTTTTAGTTTTTTTTTCTCAAATACGAACACTTCAAAAAGTGGTCATTAGTAGGGAGAAACGACCGAAGCAATCTTATTATGTTGTAGGGAGACAAGGATTGCTCTCCGGTAACTAACGGATTAGCCAATCCGTTAACTAACGGACAATGACGAAAATGTTTTAAGAGACGCACTTAAGTTATTCGCTGAAATCAATCTATAGTAATTCATCATTTAGAATAATCAATCAATAGTTAACAACACAGTGCCGGTTAAAATAACTACTGCAGCCACGATCCTTCTAAAGAGATTTTTTTCTTCAAATAATTTTCCGCCGATTATAATTGCCATCAACACAGAAAGACGTTTGACCGATATAACAAGCGCAACCGGGGCAAGTTTTACGGCTTCAATCTGAGTGTACCTGTAAATGACGGTAAAAACCGAAACTGCTATTAAAAGAATAATTATATTTTTATTTATTCCGCTAAAAGAAGTTTTAAATCCTCTTCTTATAAAAAGAACCGCAATAAAAAATATCAATGCATAAAAGAATTGTTGAAAAGCCATGAATGTATAAGGATGCACCGCAAAGTCGCGGAGCAAAATTCTATCTAACAATGAACTGACTGTAAATAGAATTAAAGCGATAATAATCGGGAGATATTTTTTTGATGTGAACAGTGCAATGAAAGGAGTAAGAAAATTTTTATTCCCTTTTTTAAGTTCTAACAGATATGTGCCCGATACCATCAGTAGAATGCCAAACCATTCGATAAGTAAAAGGTTGTCATTAATAAAAAAGAAAGCAGCAACTGCAATAATGCCGGGAGATAATGCAAGCAATGGAAGCGCTTCGCTTATATCAAGCTTTTTAATTGATACCATCACAAAGTAAAATGCACCGCCGCTAAGAAGTGATTTAACAAATAATATCATCAAACTAAGCGGGGCTTCCTGTTTGAAAGTAATATTAAAAAAGAATGGAGCTGAAAACAGTAGTGTAATTATAGAAACAAGAAATGAAAAACTTAAAGCATCTAATTTGAATAGTGTCTTTTTTTCTGAAATTGCGGCGGCAGCAGAAAAAAAAGCCGAAATAAAAGCGAGGAGAAACCAATCCATTTATTTTGCCTCTACAAATTAGTGATTATCTTCAAGAAAAAATTTCTTCCCGGTTCAATCGCTATACTACCTCTTGCGGATGAAAGATGATTCCGATAAAGTTTATCAAAAATATTTTCAATACCGCTTGTTATATTAAAATTAACACCGGCAAAATTTATTGATTTAACCGTAACGATGAAATTAAAAACCGCGTAACCCGGTGTAGGAAATTCTCCCGGCAAAGTTTTGTTTTGAGCTGCAAACAACTGCGAATTAAACTCCGCCGAATATTTTTCTGTTAGTTCATAGCGCAGCCCGGCTAAGCCATTGAGCGGAGGTATTTCCGGAAGGTTTGTACCTTCGTTTAAGTCATCTCCTTTTACGTAAGCCGCATTTGAATAGAATAAAAATATTCCAAGTTTGAAATCAATACTTAAATCAAACCCGTAAAGCCTTGCTCTTCCAGCATTATCTTTTATTCGAGCTGCTCTGCCTTCATACTCAGCCGGGCGTTCTATAACCAAATCGGAAAAGTGATTATAAAACAAACTTGAAATAATTTTTATGTTCGATGAATAATAACGAATACCCAAATCTGCTGACTTCCCTATTTCCGATTTTAATGAAGGATTTCCGAGTCTCACAAGATTTCCAAGATCAATAAATTGAAATCTTTCTTCAAGCGATGGAGAACGAAACGAGTAACCAAGGCTAAGTGTTATATCAACGTTTCGAGTAAGTGCATACAATAGCCCTGCATTTGAACTGTAAGAAATATCGTTTGCGGCAATATCATCCCAAACAATTTTTTGATTTGCAGGATTAGTAACTAAAACGCCGTTCGTAATTTCATAAAGAGGATTCTTAG
>MNYQ01000040.1 GCA_001873185.1 Ignavibacteria bacterium CG2_30_36_16
GAAAATAATTAAGAATAGTAACATAGAAAAGTAACCCGGAACAGCAGCGCGTAAATTAAATTTTTTCACAGCCGTTCCCTCGAAACTTACAACTTATATTTTTACTCTCTAACATCATTAGCGGCTCCCATAAATTGTTTCTGCAAATTTATAAAAAAAAAAACGGAAAGATGCAAATGTTTTTTAATTTATTGGTAAATAAATAAAAGGCATAGCTGCATGTTTTGATGAGCGCATGGGAAGTGAGAGGATGAGGGAGTGTTAGTGAGTTTGAAAAGCATTGAATAGTATAATTGGTTAACCGTGCGCTAAAGGACTATCTATTTATTTCTTGTTTTTGCTCCTAAGGCGGCAGCTTTATACAATTATGTTTTATAAACAAAAAATAACTAATAGAGCTTGATTTTTACTTTGTATTAATATCTATTCTAAATATTTTTAGAGTGATGAGAATTTCAAAAAGAAAAATAAGCGAAACAGCATTTATATTTTTTTTGCTTATCGTGTTTGTTAATTCCGGATGCGAAAGACTGATTTCGGTTGATGTAACCGATGATGGACTTCCGCCTGCTGTTCCATCCGGAGTCCAAATTCTTTATGCCGGCGAAGGTGAGATTTACATCGATTGGCTGCCAAATGTTGAGCCGGATTTAAAAGAATACCTGGTTTTCCGAAGAACTAATAAAACAAATTTTATTCAGATCGATCGCACGAAGAACTCAAGTTATTGGGACGATTCATTAAGCTACAACGATATTTATTATTACAAAATTGCCGCCGTAGATAATTACGGAAGGCAAAGTGAACTTTCAACAGAAGTTTATGCCGAACCTAAGAATTATAAACCCCCGCGGGAACCAAGGTTTTTAACGATTAACGGTCGAAACTGGGAAGGGAGTAGATCTGTTTATATCTCCTGGCAGCCCAACATCGAAACAGACGTAGAGGGATATTTTATTTATAGAGATACTATTGCCGGCTTTTTAGCAGACAGTTCAAAATTTATCTCCTTCTCTCACCCTGCTTTTTATGATGATACTTCTGCAAAGGATTTTTATACATATTACTATTATAAAGTAAAAGCTGTTGACCGCGGAGGATTAACAAGTAAAGAGAGCGGAGAAGTTTTTGACTATATATTAGAAATACCAAAACAAATTTTCCCGGCTGATGCTTCTACAATAGATTATTTTCTTTATTTTGAAATTAAAACTATTTCAGTTCCGGCAGATTACGAAATCGTTTTACAAAACAACCCCTTTTATGGTGAAGTTTGGCGCAAAAGAATTTCCGTCAGCAGTATTAATGATACTCTCCGAATTCAGTTTGATTCTTATATAATGGATTTATCAAGCACATATTATTGGCGTGTTATTACTTATTCTCAAAACAACAGTTTGCCGAATAGTATTTCGCAGCTATACTCCTTTAACTTTAAATAAACATATTGAAAAAATATTTATTAATAATATTTGTTTTTATTGCTTACCTCGCTTTCGGGCAAATCCGAAGTGACAGCCTCGAATATGTACTTACTGAAAGTGCTTTTAATAGGTTAAATTCCCGTTTTGATAAACAGCTAAATACCTACTCATTAAACACATTCTTATTCGTACAACAGAAATTTGAAAATGTTTTTTTTACTCTCGGAGAGCAGTACAATTCGACATTGATAAAATCAACCGATCGAAGCCAGCGGGACGAACAGCGCTTTTCATTAACTGCCGGTTATGAGTTTACTCCAAACTTTAATATTGGTTTTGGCGCTCATAATAATATTTATTCCAATAACCGCCGGATAGAAATTAATGAAGCGTCCAATTCGGATATAACTATTCTACCGCAGTACAAACCGCATCCTAAGATTATTATAACACCGTTTTTCGGTTATTCAAACAATAGACAGATCGGAGAAAATGATTACGGTTATCTATACGGGAGTGAAGGATTAATTAATAATCTTGATATTTCTGATTTTATTATTTACAGCGAAATCAAATTTAAAAATGAGGATGTTTTCCCTCGAAGTAACAAAAATCGTTATGCAAACTTTTTACTTACCAATAATTTTTCACCCGATGTTAATAATGTAATTAACATTGTTTATCAGTTAAACAGAAAAGATTTTTATTACCAGGCTGACTCACTAACTTCAAAATATTACGACATCACAAACAACATTCAAAGCAGAAATGAAACAAATTATGTATTGCAGGATAGGCTTCAGTACAATGAATTTCTGGGGATATTCTATCTCGATTTGCTCGGGAAAGTTGGCTGGAGAAAAATCGACAGAGATACGCGCTATAAAAATTTTGAGAATATTTCTACTGCGATTTTCGATACCAGAATCGAAGAACTAAAATTCGAATTTGAATCCATCGCATCTTACAATTCGGAATCATTTTCAGGCGCTTTAAGATTTATTCTTTCCGAGAGAGACGAGAAAAATATCGCAAAAGATATTAGTGAAGTAAGTGATGTCTTTTATGAACAGCGAAACGACCAGGAAAAAAGAAAAAATAACAATTCCGTTCGTGCATCGCTTTCGCTTTCGGGACTTTATAAAATTACTAAAAACGATATCCTCACTTTCAGCCTATTTCAAAACAAATTAAAATACGATACGCCAAGCGCCGAAAATTTTGACGACCGTGATGAGCTTTTGTCTATTGCCGGAATACGATATACAAGGGTATTTAGCCCCTTTTTTGAAAGTTTTATAACTGCTGAAGGAACTTTCAATCATACTGTGTATGTTTTCGCAGAAAAAAGTTCGAACAATAATTTAAACCGGACTATACGACTGACCGCTGGCGGCATCTACCGTGGAAAAAATATTTCATCTTTAAATTTATTCGAGGTTTCAGCAAATTATACGGTTTATGATTTTGAAGATTTGAACCCTAATTACAAAAGTTTTTCATTCAGGCAATACACAGCAACAGATTCGACAACAATAAAGTTAACTAAGAAATTAAATCTTAATCTTTACGGATATATAAAACTTTCTGAACAGGGCGATTTTAAATGGAGTGCATTTACAATCCGCCCTACGAGATATTTAAAAGAAATTTTTGCCGAGCCTAAACTTTCAGTGCGTTATAACGATATTATTTTAGCTTCCGGAGTTCGTTTTTTTTCATTATTGACCTTTAATTATAAAAAAACCGAGAAAATACTTGACACAGAATATGTGAGCAGCGGTCCGGTAGCCGAAATAATTGTTAGTGCCCGTAATAATCTGCTCGTAAAACTTTACGGCTGGTATGAATTTATAAGATTGACGGGGAATAACAAGAAAGAGCAGACAAATTTCTCTTTGCAAGTGTTTTGGAATTTCTAAATTGAAAAGAGATTTTTTTTTAGTATATTTTCTAACAAAAATGGAATTTAATTGGCGCAGCAAAATTATTCTGTAGAAATTGAGAGCGATCCTAACAATCTTATTACCGTAGAAGAGTTTGTAAACTATTTCGCAACGGATTTGAACGTAAACCCTGAAAAACTTCCGGGACTTCTTCTTTCGGTAACTGAAGCTGTTACCAATGCCATTATTCATGCTAATAAAAGCAATCGCGAAAAACTAGTTAAGATTAGTGCCTCAAAAGAGAACAATCAACTAATTGTTTGTATCAAGGATGAAGGACGGGGTTTCGATCCTTCGGCTATTCCCGACCCGACCGAACCGGAAAATTTATTAAAAGATTCCGGACGCGGACTATATTTAATGCGCATATACATGGATGAGCTCAAATTTAATGTAACGCCTGACGGGACCGAAACTATTCTTGTCTTAAACCTTGAATAAGGTTTTTAACTATATTCAATTTGGAGTGATCTTTTAAAACGATATTCTCCGTTATGCTTTAGCTTATTTATCTTTCAGAATTACCTTTTCTTATCCCGTCAGGGGAAAAATCAAAAATCTTCTTAATAATCTGTATTTAAAAATTGCATCTCCGTCTCTTATAAATTATTTTTGCTAACAATTAATCTCGAGAAACTATTTCTAATTAAATTTTGGAGTATTTATGGCAAGAAAAAAAATAGCGCTGATTGGCGGAGGTCAAATCGGGGGTGTGTTGGCACAATTAATTGCATTAAAACAGCTTGGCGATGTTGTGCTGTTCGACGTAGTTGAAGATATGCCCCAGGGTAAAACTCTTGATATTGCTGAAGCGGCTCGTGTTGATGGATTTGATGTTCGCGTTACCGGAACCAACAGCTACAGTGATATTAAAGGTTCAGACATTGTCATCGTTACTGCAGGGCTGCCACGCAAACCCGGTATGAGCAGAGATGACCTGTTAGTTACAAACGCAAAAATCATGAAGGCTGTTGCTGAAGGTGTTAGAGACAATACACCTAATGCAATTGTAATTATCATCTCAAACCCGCTTGATGCGATGGTTACATTGTTTAAAAAAATCAGCGGCTTTCCAACTAACAGAGTCCTGGGGCAGGCTGGTGTTCTCGATTCATCACGCTTTGCAACTTTTATTGCTTGGGAGCTTGGTGTTTCCGTTAAAGACGTTAATGCGATGGTACTTGGCGGACACGGTGATACGATGGTTCCGCTTGTGCGTTATGCAAACGTAAACGGCATCCCTGCAATGGAGCTTATTGAACGCAAATATAATGACAAAGCTAAAGCTAAAGAAGTTATGAATGCAATGGTTGAGCGGACTAAAATGGCTGGCGGAGAGGTTGTAAAACTTCTTAAAACCGGTTCTGCTTTTTACTCTCCTGCTGCATCAGCCATTGCGATGACGGAAGCCATTATTTATGATGAAAAAAGAGTACTGCCAACATGCGCATACCTTAACGGCGAATTTAATATCAAAGGTTATTACGTCGGTGTACCTGC
>MNYQ01000013.1 GCA_001873185.1 Ignavibacteria bacterium CG2_30_36_16
ATAGTGAAGCGTTTAACCGTTTCCAACCTTTTTATAGTAAGCTCAAAGATTAGAGTTTCTGCAAAATAGCTTCTCTGTCATTTCGAAGGAGTCTTCTGCCAAAGGCATCCCTTTGGGAGACTGAGAAATCTCTTAAGAACATGAGATTTCTCCCTTCGGTCGAAATGACATTAACCTGAAAAATTTATTTTGCAGAAACTCTAATGTAATCCGCAGGTTAGTTAACCGGCAGATTAATTTTTATTTGCGCTAAACACCAACATATTTCTAACGGCAAAATCAACTCGTTGTCCTTATCTCCCCACTTTTCGTTTTCATCTTCCTTATTCCAACTTCTTTCTTCTTATTTCTTACTTCTTTCTATTTGCTCTCTCTTTTCCATCCATATGTTTACTTTTATTGCTGCAACAGAAAAAATATAACCAAAGGCGCTGCCTACCAATACGCCGCTGAGAATATCTGACGGATAATGAAGCCCGAGATAAACACGGCTGATAGCGATAAGCGAAGCTGCAATAAACAGAGGTAATTTTAAGTGCGGGTATATTCTATAAAATAAAACCGCCACCGCAAAATTGTTTGTTGCATGGTTCGAAGGAAAAGAAAAAGTTCCGTTGCAACCAAGCGGAGTTAAAACATCGGTCAGTGCGTTGCAGGGTCTAATCCGTTCAAAAATTTCCTTTATAACTTTGTGCTGTAATTGGTCGGTAACTACAATCATCAAAACAACCGCCGCGGCAGCAATTCGTCCCTGCCGTCCGCCCTTGGTTAATAATATTCCCAGAAGAATTATATAAGCAATGTACCAGTTGTTAACATTAGTTATAATTGAAAAAAACTTATCGAGAAATCCTACAGAAAGCGTATGATTAAAAAAGTAAAATATCGTTACATCAATAGAGTATAAGAATTCAGCCATATAAACTAAAAATTTTTTCCAAAGTATAATCTATAAAAAAAATAAATAGTATACTTGCTCAGCAAAATATATTTCGGTTTTCCGATTTTCGACTTTCAATAAAAAATGATTAGATTTGGTTAGTTTTTTAAAGGTAATAGCATGAAAAATTCTACCGCGAATGTAGTTGGTTATCTTGTAAACGAAAAACCGCCGTTTACCAGCAAAGAATATGATGTAATTAAAAAAGAATACAACGACCTTTTGGCAATACCGTTAAAAGTAATGGCTTTGCTGATTGCCATTTCCGGTCTGTTTGCTATGATTTTTGAAGTGCGCTACTTCGCCGATTATTCGGTTCAGGTTTACGGGGTAAGACTTTCATCAACGATAATTGCTTTCGGTGTACTTGTTCTTCTTAACTTGAAGAAAAGCAAAAATTATACTGTATCGCTTGTTCATGTTTTACTCATTTCTATAATCGCTTCATCCGGTTATATGATTTATCTTCTCCCGTCAACCCTGGTTGTTAATGCGCAAATTGTTGGTTTGATGATTTTCACTTCAGCTTTATTTTTAAGCTGGGAAGTAAAAAACCAGATTGTGGTTGCAATATATTATAACATTGTTTTTGCTATGGCAATATTATTAAACGACCAGGATATTTATTTCCTTCCGAATATGTATGAATCGGTTCTGTTTGTAATTTTCCTCAGCGTTATATCGGTTGTTGGCAGCGCGGTTAATTTTAAATTACGAATGCAGCTTGCAGAGAAATCTTTATTCCTCCGTCAATCGGAAAGAAAATATAGATCAATATTTGATAATTCTGTTGAGGGAATTTTTCAATCGGACATTAGTGGAAAATTTATTACCGTAAACCCAGCCTTGATTAAAATTTTAGGATACGAATCGGAAGACGAAATATTGCGGGCTGATATCGAAAAAGAAATTTATTTTAATCCAGAAGACAGACAAAAGCTTATAGACGAGTTAAAAGAAAAAAAGGTGGTAAAAGATTATATACTTCAGTTAAAGAAAAAAGACGGTGAAGAAGTTATCGTAAAATTAAATGACAAACTTGTTAAAGATGAATTTACCGATCGTGTATATTTTGAAGGGAATATGCACGACATAACAACGCAGATTAAATTAGAAAAAGAAAGAGAAAAAGCTGAGACAGCTTTACGCGCTGAAAAAATTAAATCGGATATGCTTGCAAAAGAAGCCGTTCAATCAAACGTAATTAAAAGCCAGTTCCTTGCAAACATGAGCCATGAAATCCGCACGCCTATGAACGGCGTGATCGGTTATTTAACTCTCATCGAAAACAATTCTTATAAAAACATGGAGGAGATGAAACAGTTTTTGTCCGGCGCACGTACTTCAGCCGAAGCGCTGCTCGATATTATTAACGATATACTCGATATATCAAAAATAGAAGCGGGAAGGATGCAGCTGGAAGATGAATGTTTTAACCTCATGGATGTTGTGAATGATTCAATTGCAATGGTTTCTGCAAGAGGGAAAGAAAAACAAATATTATTTAATAAATATATTGATGATGAAACTCCTGTTTTTGTTTCAGGAGATTCTGTTAGAGTAAGGCAAATTTTCGTAAACCTATTGAGTAACGCAGTTAAGTTTACCGAAGATGGAAATGTGAATATTCACATTAAAGCTAAACCAATCGCCGACACTGGAACTCAAATTTATGCTATGGTGGAAGACTCCGGCATAGGTATTCCGGAAGATAAAATCAATTTGCTCTTTCAGCCTTTTACTCAGGTGGATGGTTCTCATACACGAAAATATGGCGGCACTGGCTTAGGGCTTGTAATATGTAAACAGCTTACCGAAATGATGGGAGGAAATATTGTTGTTAAAAGTGAGGAGGGTAAAGGAAGCAAATTTTATTTCACTATAAAACTAAGCCTTCAACAAAATGAAAACGCCGGAGTTACTTTTAAAAAATTTAAAGGAGCGGACAAAGCTGATCAAAAAATCGTTTCTTCATATCTTAGTTCCGACAATAAATTATTCCGCGCAAAGTACAGAATTCTTTTGGTTGAAGACAATGAAGTAAATAGAAAAGTAGCCGTTCGTATTTTAGAAGACGCAGGCTTTAGTGTTGGACAGGCTACAGACGGTTTCAAGGCAATTGAAGCAGTACAGACAGACGACTTCAGCGTTGTTTTGATGGATGTGCAGATGCCGGGCATAGACGGATTTGATACCACACGGCGCATCAGAGGTTTTGGCGGTAAATTTAGTACGATTCCTATTATAGCAATTACTGCCCATGCACTAAAAGGGGACAAGGATAAGTGTATAAATGCGGGGATGAACGATTATGTTTCAAAGCCAATCCGCGCTGAAGAATTGATTCGAATGATTGATTACTGGCTCGGTATCGGTGAAAGTTCGGGTGAAAGAATTGATGTGCCGGTTTCCGCTCCAAATGAAGTAGTATTCGATTTTGAACATCTCCAAAGAATGAGCCTTGGCAATGAAAATTTTAAGAGAGATTTATTAAAAACTTATTTTGATGATATCTCTAAAC
Source organism: Ignavibacteria bacterium CG2_30_36_16 (assembly GCA_001873185.1). Taxonomy (GTDB): domain Bacteria; phylum Bacteroidota; class Ignavibacteria; order Ignavibacteriales; family Ignavibacteriaceae; genus CG2-30-36-16. The sequence goes on from MNYQ01000013.1 coordinate 3,462, forward strand.
GAATAAGTAAACTTGAAGAGCATATAACGGGAAAAGATTACACGCGTGCCGGGTACGAAGCGCACACAATTAAAGGAGCAAGTTATTCAGTAGGCGCAAGAGCCGCCGCTGGTATTGCGCTCGCGCTCGAAGAAGAAATAAAAAAACAAAACGATCTAATGATGAAGGACTTACAGCTCAAACTAAAAATTATTTATGATGAAACCTGTGAAATAGTTAAGCAAACTTTGAAATAAAAAAAAGCTGCCTTCATTCTTTTGATGACAGCTTAATTATCATTTCAATTTAGAGAATTACTTCATAAGAAGAACTTCTTTTATCCTCTCCATCGCCCAGTCGATTTCTTCTTTCTTAATTACAAGCGGCGGAGCAAAACGAATTACATTCTCGTGTGTTTCTTTGCAGAGAATTCCTTTGTGCATCAGCGCTTCGCAAAAACGGCGCGCGCCTCCTGCTTCTGGCTTTAATTCCACACCGATAAATAATCCTTTGCCGCGTATTTCCTTAACATGCTGCGAACCGGCATCCCTCAATTTAGTCCGGAAGTATTCTCCCATTTCGGCGGAGTTTTCTATTAATTTTTCTTCCACTAAAACTTTAATACTTTCGCGGGCAACTGCGGCGCCCAGCGGGTTGCCGCCAAACGTTGAGCCGTGATCGCCGGGATTAAAAACGCCGAGCACTTCTTTATCCGAAAGAACTGCCGAAACCGGATAACATCCACCGGAAAGGGCTTTGCCAATAATTACCGCATCGGGACGAATATCTTCATACATGTAGGCAAATAATTTTCCGCTTCTGCCAAGTCCGCTTTGAATTTCATCTGCAACGAATAAAACATTGTTCTTCTTGCAGATGTCGTATGCTTTCTTCAAAAATCCCTCGGGTGGAACTACAACTCCGCCTTCGCCCTGAATTGGCTCAACCAAAAAGGCAACTGTGTTTGGCGTAATTGCTTTTTCAAGCTCTTCAGAATTTCCATATCCGATTACTTTAAATCCCGGAGTAAACGGACCAAAGCCGTCTTTGTATTGAGCTTCGGTAGAAAAGCTAACGATTGAAATTGTTCTACCGGCAAAGTTATTCGTGCAGGTAATTATCTCGGCTGCATCTTCTTGAACTCCTTTAACTTTGTAGCCCCATTTACGCACAGCTTTTAATGCAGTTTCAACAGCCTCGGCGCCGGAGTTCATCGGCAGAACCATTTCGTAACCGGTTAGCTCGCTTAGTTCTTTGTATAAAAATGGAAGCTGATCGTTGCGGAATGCTCTTGATGTTAAAGTAATATTATCCGCTTGTTTTTTTAACGCACTAACAATTCTTGGATGGCAGTGCCCCTGGTTAACTGCGGAGTAGGCTGCGAGGCAATCCAAATATTTTTTTCCGTCAACATCGTAAACCCAAACGCCTTCGCCTTTGTGCAGCACTACAT
>MNYQ01000223.1:0-509 GCA_001873185.1 Ignavibacteria bacterium CG2_30_36_16
TGGTTAAATGAGCCTTGTTTTTCGTATCAAATACACTTTATTATGAAAAGAATATTCTTCTTCTTTTTTGCAATTATTTTATGTTTGAATGTTATGGCAACAGAACTTATAAAATATCAACTGGTTGAATTTCCCTCGCAGGGTTCAATTATTCGTGGAAGACTTTATCTTCCTGAAAATAGTCTCGAACCATATTCCATTATTATAATGGCTCACGGGTTTACTGCAACTATCAATGGCATGATTGCAGATAAATATGCAGAAGAATTCTGCAAGGCTGGTTTTGCCGTATTGTTATATGACCATCTGAATTTCGGAATCAGCGATGGATTACCAAGGCAGGAAATAAATAAATGGCTTCAGGCACGTGGATATGTGGATGCGTTAAATTATGTACACACGCTGCCTGCTGTTGATAAAAATAGTATTGCACTGTGGGGCGACAGTATGAGTGGTGCAGAAGTGCTGCTTGTGGGGGCTGTTGAAAAAAGGGTAAAAGCAATTGTAGT
>MNYQ01000223.1:527-21555 GCA_001873185.1 Ignavibacteria bacterium CG2_30_36_16
GTGCAGGTTCCTGCTTGCGGTGATAGTCCTCCACCTGCTAATAAAGACGGCGCATTGTGTAAATCAATGATTGATTATTTCAAGCATGGGGATGTAACAGGAAAACCGGAAACAACAATTGGTCCTATGCCGGTAGTATCATTTGACCAGCAGGGCACTCCTTCACTATTGAAGCCATTGACTGCTTTTCGCTGGTTTATTGAATATGGTGGAAGGTATAATACGCTTTGGAAAAACGCTGCCACTTACGTTAATCCAAATGCCATAACTATCTTTCATCCCGGTTTATGCGCAAAGCACATTAAAGCAGCAGTGTTAATGATGATAGCAAATGATGATGAAATGGAAGGGGCTAATTCTACCGTTTCACGTATGGTGTTTGATAAGATCCTTTCACAAAAAGAATTAATTGAAATGGATGGCGGGCACTTCGGGCTTCTGTATTATCCTGGTGAATTATTTAAGACAGCCAGTAAAACACAATGCAATTTTCTTGAAAAACATTTACGATAATATAATGACATAGAAACTCAATATTTACTATGGTTTACAAGGACAAATGAAAGAACACCAGGCTGTGAAAAGCGGTATATGCAACCTTAGTTAACGTATATTTAATTTGAAATTTATTATGACAACAAGAAAAATTTTTAATACTTCAAAGGTCGCAAGAATGACAGAAGTATTTCCCCAAGCTGTAATCGCAAACCAATATATCTTTTTATCGGGAATGCCTGGCATTAACCCTATTTCGGGAAAAGTAAATAGCGCTGATTTTGAAGATCAGACAAGACAATGCTTTCTAAATATTAAAACTGTTTTAGAAGAAGCTGGAAGTAATATGTCTAAAATTATAAAGACAACAATTTTTATGGTAACTGGAAATGACTTCAGTATAATAAATAAAATCTATAGCGAATTCTTCCCAGAAAATGCCCCAGTAAGAAGTACACCACAGGTTATGCCTTTTCCAGCAGGCATCTTAATTTCGGTAGAATGTATTGCACTTTCATAATTAAAAACTAATCTTCCCTAAATGCGCCGCGCTGCATATAGTCGAGTAGGCGGATCCGCCAGTAAACTCTGACTGAGTACTCCTCAAATAATCTCATCAATGATGGGATTGCCAATGGAAGGCAGCATGGTGTTGATTATGATTGGAGGCATTATGGGGCATGTTATTTTCGGAATTGTAGTTGCAATGTTCGCGAAAGAACAAGCAGAATATCAATCGAAATATTTTCTTAAGGGTTTCCAATTACTAAAGTCGGAAACCATTTTCATTTTTAAAATCTTTTCATTAAGCGCAACTACAAAATCAAAGCTAATTACTTCTAATGTCATCATAACAGTAATAAGCATTTGAAAGCGAACAAATCAGACAAAAAAGCACTCAACAATGACATGGAAACTCAATATTGACATTGGTTTACAAAGACAGATCAATGAACACCAGGTGGTAACAGGCGGTATATTTTTTTGCCGGGACGGTGCGGATTTCAGCGTTTCTGCTTCTAATAAACTTTTGTGTAAGTTGACAGAAAAGTGCTTCGAGATCGGCAACAAAAACATACAGCCATTCCGTTGGCGGTAATTGTTAAAAGACAGTAACAAACCATAAACAACAATAAAAAATAGAACTATATGAGAAAAATAATTTCCTTTATGCACATATCGCTTGACGGTTTTGTAGCAGGACCGAACGGAGAAATGAACTGGATTAAAGCTGATGAAGAAATTTTTGATTATGTCGGTAAGCGGATTAGCGAAGGCGACACTGTATAATATGGACGAGTCACTTATCAGATGATGGAAAGTTATTGGACTACCGCAGCAGATAAGCCTACAGCAAGCAAGCACGACATTGAGCATTCTAAGTGGTATAGTAAAGTTCACAAAATTGTTGTATCAAAAACAATGGAAGACACGGGTTTGACCAACACAACAATTATCAGCGAAAACCTTCAGCACAGAATAAATGAAATAAAACAATCCCGCAATGGCGGGAGTGAAGACATTTTGCTTTTGGGCAGTCCGACAGCAACGTATTCACTTATTCAACTAAATTTAATTATCGGCTACTGGCTATTTGTTAATCCAATTATTCTTGGACAAGGCATTCCATTATTTGTAGACATCAAAAACAAAATAAAACTAAAACTATTGACTACTACTCGGCAATTTACTTGCGGGGTAACTGAACTGAATTACACAGTGGACAGACAATAACAAGGAACCGATAACACACAATATAAAACAGTTGGGGTGAAGTGGTTATTCGAGCATTATGCCACGCATCAACTTTTTACAACGGTGGATACGAACGTAGCCCTCTCTTCCAAACGTTTCATACCGCAAAGCGTTACCAACAAGGCGTAGAAAGACAGAGACAATGACAATGAAAATGGTTTGAGAATGAAAAACGAAATGACAATGAAAGAAAAAGTTTTAGTTTTTTTGCCGCCCCGCAAGATAGGAAATAGAAAAGCCAACCCACGAACAGCACATTTGCAATTTACACACTTGTCCTGAACTTGTTGAAGGAAGCCAACGCACAGACCAAAAATTGCCAACAAGTATGTCTCGCAAACTCTGACAGAAATGATAGCAAAATTGAACCCATCAATAAAGAAACTTTAACATGTTTTTGCATAAAGTAGGAAACGCTAAAATCAATTTTTAGGTGGGGAATACTTTTGAACTTACAAGGTGAATATGCTGAAATTTGACATTCGTTGTCTATCGGATACTTCTTTTTCTGTTTATTTCAAAAAGCATTACACCTGCAGCCACGGAAACATTTAACGATTGGATTTTCCCTTTCATAGGAATTTTTACAAGGAAGTCACATTTTTCGGCAGTTAATCTTCTAATCCCTTTTTCTTCATTCCCGAGCACAAGCACAAGCGGGAGATTGTAATCTACCTCAGTATATTCTTTCGCATTTTCGAGCGATGAGCCTACAATCCAGTAGCCTTCTTCTTTTAATTCTTTTAATGCGTTGACAAGATTGTTAACCTGGCAGATCATCAAATGCTCTGTCGCTCCGGTTGATGTTTTAACTACCGATTCGTTTATCGGCGCGCTGTTGTGTTTGGTAAGAATAACTCCGTCGACCCCGCTGCATTCAGCAGTACGCAAAATAGCGCCGAGGTTGTGTGTGTCCTGAATTGAATCGAGAGCAAGCAGCAGTGGTTTTTCTGTTTTCTTTGACGCTGAGATTATTTGTTCGAGCGAAAAAAATCTCTGTTCAGATATAAACGCAATAACGCCTTGTGGATTTTGATGTTCGGTAAGAGTTTTAAATTTCTGAAGAGGAATATCGTTTACTTTTACTCCGCGTTTTTTTGCGGCAACCCTTATTGCATTTATTATTCCCCCCTGCTGTCCGAATTGGATATAAACCTGAGAAATATCATCCCGGGAGTTTAGAGCTTCGAGCACAGGCTTACGCCCGATGATTTGTTTCATCAATTACTTCTTCGGTTTACGCTGCTTTTTAACTTTTTCAGTTTCTTTTCCGGAACCTGATAATTCAGTCTGCGGTTCGTGTTTTTTATCGCTTATTATTTTGGAAAAATAAACCACCCCGATAGTCCCGCCAATTATAGTTATGATGGAAATTATTTGAGCTTCGGATAAATTAAAAATGTAACGCGGATTCAACCTTATTGTCTCAACTAACAATCTCGAAATTCCTGTGAAGATCAAATAGAACATAAACAGTTTTCCTCTAACCCAATCTCTATTGCGCAATTTCCAAAGTATGGAAAATATAATAATCGCCGAAATTAATTCATAAATAGGCGTTGGATGAAGCGGCGTGTTATCGGGAACAATTCCACCGGGAAAATTTTGGGCAATATCGCTTCCGTTGAACATTGCCGATGGCGGTACTGTTCCGTTTTCATAGTTAGTTCCCCAGGGTAAATTTGTTGGGATTCCGTAATCGCCGTCGCCGGCAAGATGGCAGCCGATTCGTCCTATGCCATAAGCAAGCGCAAGCGCTGGCGCTGCTGCATCTGCAAGAAGAAGAAAAGGAATTTTTTTTCTTCTTGTATAAATTCCAATTGCTATAATGGCAAGTATCAATCCACCGTAAAAGGTTAGTCCCCCGGGGTTAAAAGTCATCCCGATCGGGTCTTTAATGAAATCGTCAAAATTTTCTAACAGATGAAAAAGTTTGCTTCCTACTATTCCGAAAACTATTGCAAGAAGAGTTATCTCGGTGCCGAAGTTAGTGCTTATCTTTTTCCTTTCGAGTTCTTTGTTAAGGAGCCAGCTTGCTATTATAAATGCAATGCCGAGCATAAGCCCGTAACTGTAAACTGTGAATGGTCCGATTTTAAATAATTCTGGATACATAATTTCCTCAGCTTCCGAAAGTGAAATAACTGTCTGCAACTTTGAATTTGCAAAACTTACGATTGTTCTTTTTTGCCGGCATAAATTCTTTTAAGAGAATGATTTCTTTCTTAAACATATTAAAACTAAAATCAGCGCTGTTAATTGTTCCATCCGGTTTGATTAGGTTTACTATATGTTCTCCGTAAACATCTTCAAAACAGACACTGCCTACCGCGGGTCCCGATTCGGTGAAATAAACCTGTTTGGCTTTTAAACCGAGAACGGAAATGTCAATTTCCTTTTTCTTTTTTTCCGCCATTAAAGTCAGCTCATAATTTAATGACGAAAATAGTTTTATTTTTTCAACCGAAAAACAGTACTGCTGTTTCTTCGAATGAGGATTAAAATAAAAATAAACATTGCAGATATATTCAATCTCCCCTTCCTTTTTTTTAGGCGTAGAATATTTCATCTTATCGATAGACTTTTCTCTCGTCCTCGGTATTTGTGGAACTTTCTTTTGTCTTTTTAATGCCATTATTTCTTCAAATAATTTTTTATCTCTTCAAGATTATTTTTATCAAAAGTTTTTTGAATGCCATCTGCCATATTTTTCAAATTTAGCAAACCGTTTTGAAATTCCTCGCCACCTGCAAATAAAACATACCGGCTGCCGAGTTTATTTGCTTCGCGCATTTGTGCTTTAACGCTGCGGTCAAGGTAATCAATTTCAACGATAAAGTTTTCTCTTCGGAAGTAAGAGGCAATATCATACACAAATTTTTCAAGTTCTTTGTCGAGGCGTGTTATGTATAAATCAATGGAACTTTCCGGAATTGAAAATGCTTTTTCGTTCTCACATGCAAGAAGAATTCTTTCAATACCTGCGGCAAATCCAACTCCCGGAGTAGGCTTTCCGCCGAGCTGTTCAATAAGCAAATCATATCTGCCGCCGCCGCACAACGCGCTCTGTGAGCCGACTTTTTCACTTACTATTTCAAACGTTGTTTTTGTATAATAATCCAATCCGCGAACCAGTTTCGGGTCTATTTCGAACGGAATGTTTCCCCGTGTTAATGCTTCTTTTACAATTTCAAAATCGTTTTTACTTTCCTCGTCTAAGTAATCAATCAAAAGAGGCGCGTTTTTCATTATCTCCCGGTCGCATTCAATTTTGCTGTCGAAAATTCTTAAAATATTTTTTTCAAATCGCATGCGGCTGTCTTCCGATAAGTTATCTTTTTTATCAAAAAGATAGTTGCGCAAAAGCTCTTTATATTTTTCCCTCGATTCGGGAACCCCGAGAGAATTTATCTTTACGCTTACATCTTTTAAACCGAGCAGTTTAAAAATATCGAAAGCCATCTGTATCATTTCGGCATCTAACAGAGGCGAATTGCTGCCGATGGCTTCCGCACCAAATTGATGAAACTGCCGGAACCTGCCTGCCTGCGGTCTTTCCTGCCGGAACATCGGGCTTATGTAAAATAATTTGTTGAGCGGTTGTTTTGTGCCGAGCGAATGTTCTACGAAAGCACGCACTACAGAGGCTGTCATCTCGGGCTTTAGTGTAATACTTGTTTCGCTTCTGTCGATAAAAGTGTACATTTCTTTTCCCACTATATCGGTTGCTTCGCCTATTCCTCTTGCAAAAAGTGCGGTCTCTTCAAAAACAGGAGTTCTTATTTCTTTATAATTAAAGGAAGCAAAAACTTTTTCAACAATACTTTCTAAAAAATTCCAGCGCTGTATATCTTCCGGAAGAATATCTTTGGTACCGGTAATTGATTTTATCATGTCTAAGATTTGGTTTAAAATTTCATTGAAGGGAAAAAGTTACACATCAAAATAGTGTTCTTCTTCTTTTTTAAATAATTCTATTATTTCTTCATTAGTTTCTGCCTCGATCAATTGATTTCTGAACTCATCTTTATTCATCATTCGGGAAATACGGCTGAGCAGTTTTATGTGTGTGCTAACAAGATTATCTTTTCCGACAAGTAGAAATACAAGGTGAACAGGGTTGCCGTCCAACGATTCGTATTTAATTTTCCTTTTCGTTTTGCCGAATGCGGCAAGTATTTCTCTTATAGAATTGGTTTTACCATGCGGTATAGCGAATCCTTTCCCTACACCGGTGGACATAATTCTTTCCCGCTCTAAAACGCACTCCCTAACTTTTTCAATATCGTCAACACGCGCGTCTTCTTTAAATAGATCAATCATTTCATTGATTACGTCTTCTTTATTTTCACTTTTAATATCGGCTAAAACCAATTCTTTTTTTAGTAGTTCATATAACTTCATTGTTTTTCCATCGTCTTCTTTATCGGCAAAATTTTAATATCAATTATTTGCTGAACTAATTTAACAATACAGGCGAAGTTAAGCAATGAATAGTATTAATTCGGAATAATTTCAACATCAACTTACAACTCCATTTTCTTTTTACATTAAAATAAACATAATGGTTTAAAGAGATAAATCTTCTCTACCACTAACGGTACAGCTTTTACAGCAGTAAATTAATTTCAAAATATGCTTGAATGGGAAATGAATAAAAACCCTTGATCAAAATATTAAATTGAATTTTCCCTCCTAATGGTCAGGGCAATTATTTGTTCCATTATTATTCTGCTAATTTGTTAGGTTGAATTAGGAAAAAATGAGTGTAGACAACTTCATGCTGTGGTAAGAAATAGTAGGAGCAACTATTAATTTTATCATTAATATTTTTTATATTTATGCCGAAGTTAAACTGATATCAGAAGTTTTTACCGCTATTCAAAATTAGAAAGGAGAAAGCGATGAAAGAACTCTTACAAGTAATCATAACTCTACTAATATTTTCATCAATCACCTTTGCTCAGGTAAAAGTTGGAGACGAAGCTCTCGGGACGATGAAATATGAAGACTTCCAGACTCCAAAACTTTGCGGCACATCCTGCCATGTAGATTTTTTCCAGCAGTGGTCACAGTCTATGATGTCGCAGGCATATACTCACCACTGGGACGAAATAGAATACTTTAAACTTGCTGTTCCGCACGCCGAAAAAGATCCTGTTGTAGCAGGTGTAAAAGCAGGCTGCAACGGCTGCCATACGCCAATAGCATTTTTAGCAGGGGATGTTCCTCCTCCGCTTCCTGAAAAAATGTCTCGGGCAAATGAATCGGTTTCATGCGATGTGTGTCATTCAATTACCGGTTTTCAAGGCGACACTCCCTTTAATTTTAATTATATCATTGAGCCCGGGAATACGAAACAAGGTGTTCGTGGTAATGTAGATTCGCCCGAACATCAATCAGTGAAAAACGAATTTTTAAGCACGGCTGAATTTTGCGGAACTTGCCACAATGAAAAATCTCCTTACGGTGTTTGGGTTAAGTCCACTCATCTTGAATGGAAAGATGGACCTTATTCAAAAGAAGGCGTAAAGTGTCAGGACTGTCATATGACAAAAGCTGAGGGAGTTACTGCATCGATGGGAAATAAATACCCGGATGCAAGACAGCATCTTTTTCATGGCGCGCATGATCCTGGCAAAGTACGCGGCGTAATTGAATTGCGTATTCATCCGGATATTAGAGAAGTTGAACCGGGGGAAAATGTAAAATTCACTATTGCATTATTTAATCAAAAAACCGGACATAAATTTCCTTCCGGTTCGGTTGAAGACAGAATCGTTTGGATGCATGTGGAAGCTGTTGATGCAAAAGGAAAAGTCTATCATTTGCCGGTAGATAAAAAAGGTTTTGAAGGTGAAAAGTGGACGATTGGAAGCGACGAACTTGCTTACCAGGATATGGGAATTGCACTTGATGATCCTAACTTCAAAGGCGTACAGCGGGATGGTATTCCTATCGGGGATCGTATATTCCGGATGCCTTATTTCGATCCGCAGGGAAGAATGACTATTCAGCAGTGGAATACAAAATCGCTCGGCGTTGATTACCGGATAGGTCCGCGCGAAACAAAACTTGAAACATGTTCCTTTACTATTCCCAATGATGCAGCACCCGGAGCAATGAAAATTACCGCAACATTAAATTATCAAAAACTTGTAAAACCGGTTGCTGATTTTCTAAATGTGCCCGATGATGAAGAAGAAATTATTAAAGTCAATGATCATTCCACCAGCATTACAATTTTACCATGAGGATTATTATGAACAAAAAATATTTTTTATTGCTAATAGTTATTCTGTTTATGGCAGTTGATTTTTCATACGCTATTCCGGCATTTGCAAGAAAATATAATATGACGTGTAAAACATGTCATTCACCATTCCCAAAATTAAAAGCATACGGAGATGAGTTTGCCGGTAATGGATTTAATATAGCCGAACAGGATGCCCCGCGGTATTACGTTGAGACGGGAGATAACGAATTAAGTCTTATTAGAGATTTGCCATTAGCTGTAAGGCTTGAAGGGTATCTCACTTATAACAATTCCAAATCAAAGCAGTCCGATTTTAATGCTCCTTATCTTGTCAAATTAATTTCCGGGGGTGCCATTGCAAAAGATGTTGCCTACTATTTTTATTTCTTCTTTAGTGAAAGAGGCGAGGTTGCCGGAATTGAAGATGCTTTTATTATGTTCAATAATATTTTTGGCTCCGAACTTGATGCTTACGTTGGGCAATTTCAGGTTTCCGATCCGCTATTCAAAAGAGAATTAAGATTAACCTTTGACGATTATGAAGTGTACAAAACTAAAGTAGGCAACTCGGGAATAAATCTTACTTACGACAGAGGAATTATGCTGACCTACGGTTTTGAAACCGGAACCGATATTATCGTCGAAGTATTGAATGGCAACGGAATTGACAAAGCCAATGCTATAAAAAGTTTTGATGATGATAAATATAAAAATGTTTTCGGCAGAATTTCACAGGATATCGGAGATCATCTGCGGGTTGGAGCATTTGGTTATTACGGTAACGAAGAGAAAACAGGCGAAGTAAATGAATTATGGATGGCAGGTCCCGATGCCACAATATCACTTGAACCATTCGAACTTAACTTACAGTACGTTGAACGAAGAGACAAAAATCCTTTATTCGTTACTAACCCAGCAGCAGAGATTAACACACGCGGAGCATTTGCAGAATTGCTATTCATGCCTGAAGGCGATGATAGCAAGTGGTATTTAGCCGGACTTTTCAACTGGGTAGAGATGGAAAAATTTGCGATGACAAGAAGAGCCTCTGCACATGCAGGCTATATGCTTCGACGTAACTTCCGTCTTGTTGGTGAATACACGCATGATTTCATTAACAAATTCGGACGTATTGGAGTTGGTTTCATAACTGCGTTATAGGTTTCCTTCCCATCATTTTCAAGGGCGCCAACTGCGGTGCCTTTTTTAATCCTACAAAACGAAAAAATATTCTGAAAATATTTGGCAAAATATTAGTTCGCAAAAAGTTTAATAGATAACAGTTGAACGAAACAGAATCATATTAACTGCTGAGCCACATTACGCAAGGCTGTAGATCGAAACTCTGTTTCAACCAATACAGGAATGAATTGAAGTAAACCACAAGGGCGATTCAGAGAATCGCCCTGCGTTTCTAACTATTTTGCTTGCTGTGATCTGCAAAATAAAAAATCACATTTTTATTCAATCTTAGCGTTGCGTAGACGGCAACCAAGATCATAAAAAAATTTGTGATATAATATTTCTGTTTATCCGTTGACCAAAGGTTTTTATTGTGTTTTAACTTTAGACTTGTGTCTCGCCGTGTAATGGTTTAAAAGTTGACTGCCGGACTTGAGGGCATCAGTCCGGCAGTGTTGAGTGTCATTTTGTGGAGGGGTTTTATGCTTAAACTATTTCTTTTAGGTTTATTATAGCAATCCGCGTGCCGCAATTTGTAGTATGAAAAAAGCCAATATTACTTAACAACACGAGCCTCTTTAAACAACTGCGGTAATAATTACATCCTGCTGACAGCCAGTTTTACTTACTGAAGTGAAACTTTCGGAATTCCAGATGGATGAAGATTCAAATGTAAGAGTAAAATGTCAGGAAGTCTTTCGAATGGTAATTTTCTCTTGCTCGAAATAAATACAAATAGTTTTGCCTAATAAAACAATTGATTTCTATTTTATATTTGGATAATATTGGAACGAGTAGTAAAAAAACTGAATACCGTTGTTCAACAATAAATTTTTTAGATTTGGAGTTTATTAATGCTCGATTTTAAAGTAGAAGAAAAAATTGATTTTGAAACAGAGATCAAAAAATTAAAAAAAGAAATAAACGCAGTTATTCTGGCTCATTATTACCAGGAATCGGAAATACAGGATATAGCAGATTTTGTTGGCGATAGTCTCGAACTTGCTAAAACAGCTAAGAAAACCAGCGCTGATGTAATTGTTTTTGCCGGAGTTCATTTTATGGCGGAAACTGCAAAAATTTTAAATCCGCATAAACTTGTTCTTCTCCCCGATCTTGACGCAGGCTGCTCGCTTGCAGATAGCTGTCCCGCTCCGTTGTTCAAAAACTTTCGGGAACATCATCCGGATCATATCGCCATAACTTATATTAATTGCACTGCCGCTGTTAAGGCGTTAAGTGACATCATTTGTACATCAAGCAATGCCGAAAGTTTAATCAAACAAATTCCTTCCGGTCAGCCGATTATTTTTGCACCCGATAGAAATCTCGGAAAATATTTGATAAAGAAAACAGGAAGGGACATGCTCCTCTGGGATGGAACTTGTATCGTACACGAAACATTCAGCGAGAAAAAAATTATTGAGTTAAAATTAGTTCACCCGACTGCGAAATTAATAGCTCACCCCGAATGCGAAGACTCTCTTTTAAGCCGGGCAGATTTTATAGGCTCGACGAGTAAGCTGCTTCGTTATGTACAAGAGGATAATTCAACCGAATTTATTGTTGCTACAGAATCTGGAATTATTCATCAGATGAAAAAAGCGGCGCCAGAAAAATTATTTATCCCGGCGCCGCCTGATAAAAACTGCAGCTGCAACGACTGCCCATTTATGAAATTGAACACAATGGAAAAACTTTACCTCTGCATGAAAAACAAACAACCCGAAATTAAACTTGATTCAGAAGTTATTGCAAAGGCACTAAAACCGATTGAACGAATGCTGGCAATGAGTTAACTTTTTTTAAGAATAATTTTGATTACCGTGCCGTCGCCGGGCGCAGAAGATTTTACGAAAATTTTTCCCTTATGATATTCTTCAATAATTCTTTTAGAAAGGCTTAATCCCAAACCCCACCCTCTTCTTTTAGTTGAGTAACCAGGACGAAAAATATCTTTCCGCCGTTTCATCTCGATTCCTTTTCCGTTGTCCGAAACATCAATCTCAACTTTAGTCCGGTTTTCTTTTACGCAGATGCTTATTTTTCCTTCTTTATGATCAATCGCATCAAGCGCATTTTTTACGAGATTTTCTATTACCCATTCAAACAGTTCCGAATTTAATTCTGCACAAACCTTCTCATCGCCTTCAAGGGTTAACTGAACGCTCTTGCCGGTTTGAGGCAGCCGGCGTTGAAAATAATCAATAACGCTTTTAATTTCTTCATAAACTTTACGGCTTTTGATTTCCGGTGTTGCGCCTATCTTTGAAAAGCGGTAAGTAATTTTATTAAGCTTTTCAACATCGCTGCCAATTTCTTCGGCTACGTCGAGCACTTTATCGGGATCTTTATATTGCATTTTTAATAATTCGAGCCACCCCATTAAACTGGAAATTGGCGTGCCGAATTGATGCGCTGTTTCTTTAGCCATACCGACCCAAATGTTACTTTGCTCATTTCTTTTAATTGAACTGAATCCTATATACCCGATGATAATAAATAGCGCTGCTATGGTAATCTGAAAATAGGGATAATATTTTAATTGTTTAATGAGAGCCGAATCACCAAAATGAATTTTTTGAAGAACTATTGAATCCTGGTAAGTTACAATTATCGGAAGGTGAGTTTCGTCCATCTCTCTAACTTTTTCTTTGAAAAACATTTCGAGTTCGGCGGAAGAGAGCGTTGTATCGTACTCTATATTTCTAATATTTTTGATATCCGAGTGCGAATCAAAATTAATATCATCCTCAGCGTCGGTTTGTATCATCGGGAAGTCGATTGGCTTGATGATATTATCAAAGAGGAAAGTGATGTCCACATCCGGTTCGGAAGAGTTGGCAATGTATTCTATCCCCTGTGCATATAGCTGGACTATCTGCCTTTCCTTTTCCTGAAGTTTTTGAACAAGAGCTTGCGTATAGTACAACGTACCGACTGCCATTAAGGTTGCTGCAAATAGAAGAGCAATTTTAATATTCAGCGTTGTCGGTCCGCCAGTCATCTTTTTCATCTCTTTATCCTTTATTAAAAAGTAAAAAGTTTATCTGCCTTCTAAAATTTCATTATAATAATGATGGTTTTACACCGATAAAATCAATGTGAAATTATATTGGAAAAGAAATAGTTGAAATTATTAGTCGGTAGAATAATTTTAATCTACGAAAAAAGTCTGTGTACGTTTCGGTCCCACAGATATTATCCCGGGCTTCAAACCTGCTTCTTTGGCAATAAATGATAAATAGTTTTTTGTTGCTTCAGGCAGTTCGCCGTACGATCCGCATTTTGTAATATCCGTATTCCAGCCGGGAAGAGTTTCATAAATCGGTTTTACATTTGCCAATTTTTCTACATCGGTAGGAAAGGATTTTAGCGGCTTACCGTTTAATTCGTAACCGGTACAGACTTTAATTTCCTGAAAATGACTAAGTACATCAAGTTTGGTAATTGCAACGGTATCAGTTCCATTTATTAGTGATGAATATCTCACAAGAAATGCGTCAAACCATCCGCATCTTCTTGGGCGTCCGGTTGTAGCACCAAACTCTGCCCCGGCGGTGCGCAGTTTTTCACCAACTTCATCCAGTAACTCGGTAGGAAATGGACCGTTGCCTACACGTGTAGTATAGGCTTTTACAATTCCAAACACATCAGTAATTTTTGTGGGAGGAATTCCGGTGCCCGTACATGCACCGCCGCTTGTGGGATTTGAAGAAGTGACAAATGGATATGTCCCATGGTCAACATCAAGAAGAGCGCCCTGCGCACCTTCTAATAAAATTGATTTCCCCTCCGTTATTGCAGCATTAAGGTAAGCCGGCACATCTTTTATATATTTATCTATGGCATCATCAAAAGCTTCATACTGTTCGATTATGGAGTCAACATCAAGTTCTGCATGTTCATAAACTTTTTTAAGAAGGTTGTTTTTCTCTTTTAGATTTTCTCTTATTTTTTCGCCAAGAATTTTTCTGTTTAGAAGATCGACAATTCTTATCCCTTTACGGGCGTATTTATCTATGTAACAGGGTCCTATGCCTCTGCCTGTAGTTCCAATTTTATTTCCGCCGCTTTCGCTTATAGAGTCGAGCAGTTTATGGTAAGGCATAATGAGATGCGCATTGTGGCTAATAAATAATCTTCCCTCCACGCTAATGCCGTGTTTTTCGAGGAGTTCGATTTCTTCAAGGAGCGCAGTTGGATCAATTACAACTCCGTTGCCAATTACGCATATCACACCTTCGCGCAAAATTCCGGATGGTATTAGATGAAGTATATATTGTTTATCTCCGATTGCAACCGTATGACCGGCATTAGCGCCGCCTTGGTACCGGACAACGATATCATAATTAGCGCTTAGAATATCTACAATTTTTCCTTTGCCTTCATCGCCCCATTGGCTGCCGACTAATACTGTCACTTTCATTAAAATTCCTTTTTGCGGGTTTAAATGGTTATTGTGCAAACAAAAAGAAAACTCCGAATATGAACATCCGGAGTTCTCGTTTTAGAAAAAAAAATAAAATTTATTTGGAATAACTTTCAACTGCTGCATCAAGAGTTTCGAAAGATTCAAAAATAGTGATGAGTTTAGTTATTATCAGAAGGCTTTCAATTTTTTCGGTAACACGCGCAAGTTTTAAATTACCGTCAGCCTTTTTCATTGTTGTAAGTCCCCCGATGAGCATTCCAAGACCGGAGCTGTTCATAAATTTAACGCTCGATAAGTCAACTACAATATTTTTCTTATCATCATCAATAAGTTTATGCAGTTGATCGTTAAAATCTTTCGTGTCTTCGCCGCCCATCACATTTCCCTTTAATTCTAAAACTACTGCGCCGTATCTTTCACTTGTTTTGATTTTCATTGAAGAACTCCTAATTCTTTTGGTAGTCAATTTAAGTAGATGCCTTTATTTTTGCAAGTGATTGGTTAGGTAGAAGTCAATAAAAGAAACTTTTTTTTTATTTTTGTAAATAATTTTTCCCAATTAGAAGTTAAGGAACATTAATATTGTGAGTGCGTCTAAACCTACACATTCAAATAATGAGAAGAAAGAATTGCAATTTCCGCAAATTTTAAAACTCGACGACGATTTTTCACTTATTCAAAGGTTTATTGAAGGAGATGAAACTTGCTTTAATAACCTGGTGCACCGGCACAAGGAAAAAGTTAGAAATATTATATATCTAACTCTTTCCAACACCGACAGTGTTGATGATATTGCACAGGAAGTTTTTATAACTGTTTATAAAAACCTAAAGAGCTTCCGGTTCGAGTCGCTGTTTACAACCTGGTTGTACCGGATAACAATCAACAAATGCCGGGATCATATTAGGAAAGTAAAAATTAGAGGTATTTTTACTCCGATGAAAGAAGACCACGAAAATCTCTATGAATCGCAAACAGTTTATTCGGATGTTCCGGAAATAATGCATAAAGCTATAAAAAGACTACCGGAAAAACTGCGTACTCCCCTCCTCTTAAAAGATATTGAAGGGCTGAGTTACCAGGAAATTGCCGAAACAGTTCAATGCGAAATTGGAACTGTTAAGTCGAGAATATTTAGAGCGCGAGAGGGCTTAAAAAATATCTTAAAGCCGCTCGAGCAGGAGTTGAAAGGATGAAAAAAAGATACGATGAGATAGAATTGCTGTCAGCATATATTGACGGCGAACTGTCGCATGAAGAAGAAAAAACTCTTGAGGAAAAAATAGCATTATCAAAAGAGTTAAAAGAAAAATTAGCCGGCTTAAAAAAACTAAAACAACTTACACAAAAAGCATACAAGCCGATAACGGAATCGCCATACTTTGAAACACGATTGATGGCGGAAATTAATAGCTCAAATCCGGTGTTTGTAAAGTTAAAAAAATACTCTCCCATAATCGGCGCTGTGTTCGGCTCGCTATTGTTGATGATCATCCTCCGTTACAATCCCGGATTGATTGATAAAATTGTTGAGGAACAGGCTGACAATTTAGTCGGATATTACAAAGAAAATCTTCAGCCATTATTATTTGCTGCCAATATTTCAAACGAAGATGTTTTTAACTTTGCATTAAACCAGCGGCTGCCGCTTGACGAGGAGAAAAATCATTATCTTCTTCTCGGTTCGGAACAGGAAGGAAGTGAATATTTTGAAATAAAACCGGCAAGCCAGATTGTTTACGAAGATGATTATAATACATTTGTTAAAGCGTTAAAACTAAACCAAAAACAAAAACTGCAAATGGATTCTATTCTCGAATCGTATGCGCAAGAGCTTGAAACACAGGTGCTTTCCAACGATAAAAATACTCTTGCGATCAATTCGAATATTTGGAACTACAGCAAGGCTATAGTTGCAGACTTAATGCTATTTGCCAAAGATGCAAACGAAAAAGAATTCGTTAAAATTATTCCGGGCGGTTATAACTTTAATGATAATAGAAGTGTAGTTAGGGTGGTTAACAGGGTGCGTGCTTTACCGGATGATAATTATATTTTCTTTACCCCCGATACAATTTTTAAAGAGAATATTGATAAGAAAAAACTTAAAGACGAATTACGTGAAATTAAAAAACAACTAAAAGAAGAACTTCTTAAAGCAAAAGAAGACAGACTAAAGACCCTGGACGAAATGAGAAAAACACACGAACTTAATTTCAAAGTGTTTATTGACAAAAAACGGAGCAGCAAAAAATCCGAGGGGACAGATTTAACAAACTTTAAAATCATGGTGGATTCTTTAGTCTGCCGTGTAGAAATTCCAAATTTTGAAATGCCCGAATTTGCTTTGCCCGATATGGAAGAAATTGAAAAGGAAATTGAGGAGGCAACAAAACATTTAAGAGATTTTTCAATTTCGTTTGGTGATAATGAAGGGAAATCGGGTTTTAGATTTAAAATCGATTCGGGAGATTCGAACAGAACATTTGTTGTACCGATGCCTAATATAGATTCTATTATTAAATCACAGTCTTATAATCTCGATTCGGCATTCAACAAAATGAAAGGATTTGATTTTTACATTAACCCGGATTCAAGCCTTACAAAATTTAAAATGTTCTCTGGCGATTCACTTTTATTCGATATGAATTTCGACTTTCGCCTGCAGATGGATTCCTTACAGGAAAACATGAAAGAATTTCAAAAGGAGATGCAGGAGCTGAAAAAAGAACTGCAGAAAGAAAATGCTGAAAGAGAATTAAAAAAGAAGACAATTAAGAAAAAGACAGACAAGGGAATAGAAATATAATGTGCAATTGCCGTCATCATTAGCTGACTGAAAGTAGGAAATCAAACTATTGATACAGAATTTAATTTGTGGGGAAAACTTGAATCAAAGACTTTTTTCTTTCTCTTCAATCGAAGAACCAATTTGCGGCAGACTCACGGTGAAACTTGTACCCGGTTTTTTTTCTGTCCCAAATTTTGTCGGGCTTAATAAACTGATTGTGCCATTGTGCTTTTCAACGATTTGTTTAACAACCGAAAGCCCAAGCCCTGCACCTTCGTAGTTGCGTTCTTTAATGTTCGAAGCGCGAAAAAAATCGGTAAATATTTTTTGCTGATCTTTTTGAGGGATGCCGATGCCGTTATCAGAAATATTGATAATTAACTTATCATTCTCTTCATCAATCGTAACTTCTACTTTTCCTCCGTTTCCAACGTATTTTACTGCATTGCTTATTAAGTTAGAAAAGGCAATTTCAATTAAAAAATGATCGCCCGAAACAGCTTTTTTTACTTCCCTTTTATCTTGCAGGCGCAGAGTAATATTTTTTGATTCAATATTGATGCGCTGTTTTTTAATTATTTCGGTTATGATTTTTTCAACCCGAACTTCTTCTGTTCTAATATCATCAATTAAACGCATCCGGGAAATTTTTAAAACATGATTAATCATTTCAATCGCTTCATCTGTGCGAATTTTTGCGCGGGTTAGTTTCACTTCTATCTGCTCGGTAACAGGTCCCAAATACTTTTGAAGAACGAGATCGAGAAATGAACGAACCGCTGTAATTGGAGTTTTAATTTCGTGAACAATGCCCATTATATATTTTTGTTTTTCTTCTTCCGCTTTCCCAAGTTTATCTAAGGACTCAACAAGATCCTGCTCAATTTTATAAAGCTGTTTTGCAATTCTGTTTGCAAGCAGTACGCTTGTTAATATTACAAATGCAAAAATTGATAGGACAGAAGCTATATAATTAAAATTGTCGTAGAGGTGAAATTCTGTTAAACCTGTTAACTGGTAATGAGGAAGAACGCCGGCATATACCAATAACACCATCGCTGAAAATATTAGTATAGTCATCCCTGCCATTGTGTATACAACAACACCAGGAAGTATAAGACTGCCGATTATCATGTGAAAAATAAAAAGCATGTAGAGAGGTGTTTCTACTCCGCCTGTATAAAAAACCAAAAGCATCAGTGCTGTAAGATCGAGCAGCATTTGAAGCAGGCTAAAATGCAGCGGATTAAAATTACCCGGAGTGCATTTTAAATATTTGCGGACAGAATGAAGTATAACGTTATACATAAGAATTGCGGCAGTGATGATAAATATCATTGTTTGCTGCCCCGGTTCGAAAGTAAAACCGAGCAGATACTCCGCAGCGATAACAAGTATTGTAAGTACTGCAACAGCACCGTACCGCAATTTTATGTACCAAAGGTTACGCCTTCTTATTGCATCCCAGAACGCATCATAATGGCGCGCCCAGGACGGGACTAAAGTAATCATCATGCGCACTTAGTAATTATTTAAAGAGTAACAATAAAATATAATAATCTTTTTAAATAAAATTCAGCTCCTGCCATAATAAGGTAGGAGCCGTAGAAATTAAGAGATAAATTTACCCCGCTTGGTGTAATGTGTATGAAGAAGCTTGTGCGACAGATGACCGCAAGGTCCTTCGGTTAAGAACTTTTGGTAAATATAATTTACGTGAGGGTTTTCGTGCGATTTTCTTATCGGCAAAGATTCTTCTTCTTCATAAATTGCTTTTGCGCGCGCTGTACGAATTACTTCACTTGTAGGAATCGGTTGTCCGCCGCCGCCTATACAGCCTCCCGGGCAAGCCATTATTTCAACAAAATGAACATCGTTCAACTCGCCGCGTTTCAACATTTCCATAACGATTTTTGCATTTGCGGTACCATGGGCAACTACGAACTTAAACTCAACTCCTTCAAGAAAGTTAAATTTTTCCAGACAATTTTCAAGTTTAACCGAAGCTTGCTTTACTCCCTGGAATCCACGGCACGGTTCAATTCGTAAATTTTCGAAAGGGACTTCTCTGCCGGTAACAAGCTCGTAGGCTGTGCGTAAAGCTGCTTCCATAACACCGCCGGTAGCTCCGAATATAAGACCTGCACCGGAAGCATCTCCGAATGGATAATCAAAATGAGTTTTGGGCATTTCAGGTAAGTTAATGCCTGCTTCTCTAATCATCTTTGCCATCTCGCGGGTTGTTAAACCATAATCAACATCTTTAAAACCGGAGTCATTCATTTCGGGACGGTTGCATTCAAACTTTTTAGCAGAGCAGGGCATAAGCGCAACTGTCACTATGTCCTCCGAGTTTACGCCTGATTCCTGAGCATAAAAAGTTTTTATGACTGCACCAAACATCTGCTGCGGCGATTTAGCTGTTGAAAGATGATCAATATATTCGGGATAAAAATGTTCGATATATTTTACCCAGCCGGGTGAACATGAAGTAAACTGAGGAAGTTTAACCGATTCATCTTTATCAACAATAGCTGCTTTTAATCTATTAAGCAGCTCCGTACCTTCTTCCATGATGGTTAAATCTGCAGTGAAGTTTGTATCGAATACTTTATCGAAACCGATTCTCCTTAACGCAGTGTTTAACTCGCCTGTAAAAGATTTTCCGGGAGCCTGCCCGAATTCCTCACCTATAGCAGCGCGCGGAGAAGGAGCAGTTTGAATAACAACATGCTTTTTCGGATCGTCAATTGCCGCCCATATATCGTCCGACGGATCGTTTGCATGAAGTGCTCCCGTGGGACATCTGTTTATACACTGTCCGCAGTTTATACAAATAACATCAGCTAATGCTTTGTCGTAAAAAGTTCCGATATGCGTTTTACCGCCTCTATCAATAGCTTCAAGAACTCCAACCTCCTGCAAGTCGATACATGTTCTAACGCAGCGTTTACATAACACGCATTTATTCATATCTCGAATAACCGAGGGAGAAGATTTATCTATTTCAAAAACAGGTTTATCAACATGCCCGAAAGTAAAACTATCAACGCCATATTCTTTTGCAAGCGCCTGCAGTTCGCAGTTGTTATTGCGTACGCATGAATAACATTCGCCGTAATGTTCACTTAAAAGAAGATCGATTATATGTCTTCTCGCTTTACGAACCATCGGAGTTGACGTTTTAATTTTCAACGGCGATGTAATCGGGAATGAACATGCGGTTTGCAAAGTACGCATTCCTTCTACATCTACAACGCACACACGGCACGCGCCGGCAATGCATAAATCCGGATGATGACATAAAGTAGGAATGTGCACTTGATTTTCTTTACAAGCTTCTAAAATTGTAGTTCCAAAAGGAACGCTTACTTTCTTTTCATTTATTTCAACCGTAACAGTTCCGCCGATTGTTGTTGTATCGGCAGGTATTTCAACCAGGAACGGCTGCTGGCTAACAGGAGTTCTGCTATCACGCTTTGCCATTTGTGCCTCTCTCTCCGTTTGTATGGAAAATTTCTTCTTTAAAGTTTTCTAAAATTGATATAAACGGGTTGGGCGATGATTGTCCCAATCCGCATTTTGAAGCGACCTGCATTGTCCTACCTAATTCCTTTAGTGTATTGATGTAACCAAATGTGTAATCGCCCTGTTCAATTTTTTCAATTCCTTCAAGAAGTTTTGTATTTCCGATTCTGCAGGGGGTACATTGCCCGCATGATTCTTCAACAAAAAACTCCATAAAATTTTTTAGAACGTAAAGCATATCTCTGCTTTCGTTAAAAACAATTATGGAACCGCCGGTAGCAATATCTTCGTAGGCAAAGGTTCTATCGAATTGAGATTTGGGAATACAAACCCCCGAAGCGCCGCCGATTTGCACCGCTTTAGTGTTTTCTGCTCCAACAATAATCATGAGTTCAGAAATTGTTGTGCCCCAGGGTAATTCGTAAACACCGGGACGCATGCAATCGCCGGATACTGAGAATAATTTTGAACCTGTAGATTTATTTGTGCCGTGCTGTTTAAACCATTCACCCCCCTTCATAAGTATATGAGGAACTGCCGCAAGAGTTTCGACATTATTAACAACAGTAGGATATCCCATGTAGCC
>MNYQ01000073.1 GCA_001873185.1 Ignavibacteria bacterium CG2_30_36_16
TGTTATGGTTTCTTCAAAACGAATTTCGCTATAGTATTGTCATGTATCCCGCATGCGGGATTGTTTTTTATGTCAAAATATTTATGTGTTTACAATTTTTAATTTTACATTGTGCATTGTACATTTTTAATTGCGGCTTGCCGCGCTACGTTATCATTTAACGAAATGCCGGAATTGAAATTGCTAATTGCGAAGATATTTTTAAGTTTAAATTAAAATTCCGAACAATTTAAAATAAAGAAGAACTTTTCTTATATTAAATCAATTCAAATTATGTTCTATTAAATTATTGAGGATTATTATGTCACAGAAAAAAATTTTGATGTTTGTGGGTGATTTTGTTGAGGATTACGAAGTGATGGTCCCATTTCAAATTTTGACTATGGTGGGTCATATTGTACATGCCGTGTGCCCGGGCAAAAAACCGGGAGAAACGGTAAGAACTGCGATTCACGATTTTGAAGGTGAACAGACTTATTCGGAAAAGCCGGGGCATAACTTTCATGTTAATTTTAATTTTGATGAAGTTAATCCGTCTGATTATGATGCCCTTGTAATCCCCGGTGGAAGGGCGCCAGAATATCTTCGACTGAACAAAAAAATTATTGAATTCACACAGCACTTTGCTAAGGCGAACAAACCTATTGCGGCTATTTGCCACGGACCGCAGATATTAGTTGCCGCAGACGTTGTTAAAGGAAAAATATGCTCTGCTTATCCAGCAGTAGGACCGGATATAGAGATGGGCGGCGGCAAATGGTTTGTTAATAACGATACCGCTTCGGATGCTTGTGTTGATGGTAATCTTGTTTCTGCTCCTGCCTGGCCTGCGCATCCTGAATGGATGAGAAAATTTCTTAAAGTGCTTGGTTCGAAAATAGAGGCATAAAAGAAAGTGAAATATTGAATTTACGAACTCCAAAACCGTTTAAAGTTTTGGAGTTTGTTTTTAATATCGATAAAGCATTTCAAAGATGTTTTGAAATATTGTCTCTTGCAATTTCAGAATAGTTTTTTAACGTTTTCTGCCGGACGAGCCAGCACTGCTTTATCACCTTTTTCTATTATCGGGCGCTGAACAAGATCGTGGTTCCGAATCATCAAATCCAGAATTTCATCTTCTGAAAGATTATTAACTTTTATGTTAAGTTTTTTATAAGCAGCTTCGTTTTTCCGAAGCAACTCGTGCGGTTTCATTTCCATCTTTTTTAATAATGCTTTAAGTTTATTTTTAGTGAAAGGTTTTATGTAATAGTTTACCCTTTCAAACTCAACACCGTTCTCAATTAAAAGCTGCGCTAATTTACGGCAGGTTGTGCATGTCGGTTTTTCGTAAACTTTTAATTTATCCATTGTATGAAATCCTTTCTGAAAGTAATTCAATATTTATAATCAATTTCTGCTATTTTAAAAAAGTTATTTCACACTCTGCTTCTTTAATTTTTCATCCGTTAGTCAACAGATTGCGCATTTCTAACGGTAATGTAAAAAACTTTTAATAAATCAAGTGGGAAAATATAATTTATAAGTTTAGTTTGCATTCCTATTTTAAAGTGAAAGGTAAATTGATGAATATTACTTCCGTAATTGCCAGGGAACTTAATCTACAGGTAAAACAGGTAGAAGCAGTTATAAACCTGCTGAGTGAAGATGCAACTATTCCATTTATTGCCCGTTACCGGAAAGAACATACCGGCGGGCTTGATGAAGAAGTACTCAGACAAATTGAAGACAGAGAGAATTACTTAAAACTTTTTGTGGAAAGAAGAGACGCAATACTGGGAAGCATTGAAGAGCAAGGAAAGTTAACTGAAGCGTTAAAAGAAAAAATTATGTCTTGTGGAAAATTGCAAGAACTTGAAGACCTTTATCTTCCCTACAAACCTAAAAGAAAAACAAGAAGCACAATTGCAAAAGCAAAGGGTCTTGAACCGCTTGCATTATTTATGTTAGAAACACCCGAATTTTCAGGAGATTTTGATGCGAAACTTACTGAGTTTGTAAACCAAGAGCTCGGTGTAGATTCAATTGAAGATGCACTGCAAGGGGCTAAAGATATTCTTGCGGAAATGATCAGTGACGATGCCGGAGTTAGAAAAGAAGTAAGAGAGTTTATCCAAACCTCGTCGATTATTAAGACAGAAAAAGCAAAAGAAAAAACATCGGATGTTAAAGTAAGCGACAAACAGAAAGAAAAAGATAAAAAAGAGATTTATCAAATTTATTACGACTTCCAAATAGATATAACTAAATTAAAACCTTACCAGGCGCTTGCATTAAACAGGGGTGAAAAAGAAAAAGCGTTAAAAGTTTCGTTTGCTTTTGATACGCCCGAAGTGCTTGCTAAGATAAAAAAAACATATTTCAATTATAAAGAATCTTTCTTTGCTGAAATTTTTAACCAGGTTGTTGCCGATTCATTTAGCCGGCTAATTTATCCATCAATCGAAAGAGAAGTTAGAGCAATATTGACCGAAGCGGCGGATCTTCATGCTGTGGAAATATTTGCATCTAATCTTCGTTCGCTGCTTCTTCAGGCGCCGTTTGCAAATAAAATTATTTTAGGAATTGATCCGGGATTTTATTCGGGAAGCAAAGCTGCAGTGATTGATAAAACCGGTAAGTATCTTGAAGGTTCGACAATATACCCTCACCCTCCACAAAACAAAACTGCGGAAGCCGCAAAAATTTTGCTTACTTTAATAAAAAAATATAAAGTGGAAATTATAGCAATCGGAAACGGTACCGCGAGCAGAGAAACAGAGCAGTTTATTGCCGGTTTAATTAAGCAAAATGAACTTGAGTGTCATTATGTAATTGTCAATGAAGCGGGCGCTTCGGTGTATTCTGCTTCGGCGGTTGCAAAAAAAGAATTTCCCGATCTTGAAGCATCGCAGAGAGGAAACATTTCCATTGCACGGCGTTTGCTCGATCCGTTGGCTGAGTTAGTTAAGATAGATCCTAAATCAATAGGTGTTGGTTTATATCAGCACGATGTAGATCAAAAACTTCTTGCATCAAAACTTGATAACGTAGTTGAAAGCTGTGTGAATTACGTTGGCGTTGATCTTAATACAGCCTCGGCATCGCTGCTTTCTTATGTGTCCGGTTTAAATAAACGAATTGCAGAAAACATAGTTAAATATCGGGAGAAATACGGCAGATTCAATCAGCGTAGGGAATTGATGGAGGTGACAGGTCTGGGAGAAAAAGCGTTTGAACAATCGGCGGGATTTTTAAAAATAACTGACGGTGAAAATCCTATAGACAATACTTTCATTCATCCCGAATCTTATGGCGCAACGGAAAAGCTGCTGAACATGTTCAATATTCCGCTTGCCAAGGTTAAAGACTCGGGCGCCGTGATAGCTTTAATAATAAATCAAAAAGGGACGAAAAGATTAGCAGAGGAGATTGGGATTGGAGAGCCGACTTTAATAGACATAATCGAAAATTTAAAAAAGCCCGGACGGGACCCGCGCGAAGAAATGCCAAAGCCGATTTTGCGCAGTGATGTTTTAAAAATGGAAGATTTAAAAGAAGGAATGAAATTAAAAGGAACGGTGCGCAATGTTGTTGACTTTGGAGCGTTTGTTGATATTGGCGTTAAGCAGGATGCATTGCTGCACGTTTCCCAAATGGCAAACAGGTTTATTAAAAATCCGCTTGATCTGATTAGCGTTGGCGATATTATTGACGTAACGATAATAGGTGTTGATATTAATAGGGGAAGAATCTCTTTGAGTATGAAGGAATAAACTTATCCGTTAAAATTGTTAGAGGTTGCTTAGTTTATTCTTGAGCAGCCTCTTGTTTTTAATAAATTATGTCGCGAATATTATGAAACAATAGTGCGGCAAGCCGCAAGTTAAAAGTTAAAAGTAAAAAACATAAAAAATATTTTGACATAAAAAACAATCCCGCATGCGGGATAAAAGTTAATACTATAGTGTCATTATTTTGACAAATGAAGGCAATGCCTTTTTTGGGTAACTCGCAATGACTTGTCTATCGTCATTGCGAGCGAGTCTTCGAGCGAAGCAATCTTTCATTGTGGTAGATTGCTTCGCTCCCAAATCCGTTAGCCAACGTACGCCATGAGTTTATAATCGATTGATAATTAATTGTAAGCTGAGTGTAAATTGTAAATATTTTTAATTCGTCTCGGGAATATAAATTTTTACTCTTGCGAACAAATAAAAAATGCAGTAGATTTTGGCGTAATAATTTAAGGGTTCGTATGAAAAAATTATTTTATTTCTCGTTTGTTAGTTTTCTATTTTTCTCCGGCGCATTTTTATCGGTAAGCGCACAATCCGATTCGATTAATGCAAACGGGGATGATGTTTTTCTTTTCGACCATTCTCTTCCGAGGATGTTTTCCATCCCCACCGGGAGAGTCTTAAATTCTCTTGACTTCAGTCTGCTCCTCGGAAGTTCATTATCATTCGGAAGAACGAATAACTATCTTGGCACTGTGAGCCTGGGACTTGGCGGCTATGGAGACATTGAACTTAGCAGCGCATCGCTTATGGGTTCAATATTCAATAGTGAAGAAAGTTTCAGTTACATAGGGATGAAAATAAAACTCCTCAGCGAAAATGAAAGGCTGCCGGAACTTGCAATCGGAATTAAAACCAACAACGAGTGGAATAATTCTAACCGTGGTTCGCAGGATATTCTTTCAAACTCAAGCGATTTGTTTAACAATGGGTTACGCGGTATTAATTATGATGCCCGTATGACAAGCGCATATCTGTCCTTAACTAAAAAGATTAGAGAAATAGTTTCCGTGCACGCCGGTCTTTCTTTTTCTGACCTGCGTCTCAAAAACATAAACACTATTTATAATTACTGGAATGCCGTTTATAATCATCCGGAAGAAGAGATTAAAAATATTTTTAATTTTTTCGGCGGATTAGAATTTGATTTGAACGAAAGGACTAAACTCCTGCTTGAAGTTCAATCATTCCCTTATGTTAATGTTAATGTTAGAAACGGTCATCTCGAAACGGAAAAAAGAGTGCTTGGAATAGTTGGACTTCGTTTCTTTATTAGCCGGTGGCTGCTTGTAGATTCCGGCGTTTTATATCAGGATAATTACAAAGGATTGGCGGATGCTCAATTAAAAGTGAGTTTAAATGGCATCTGGAATTTAAGATTTAAATAAAACAAATTTCAACGGCAATTAATTGAAGAAATTATAATAGGCGCGTTAAAATGTGTTTATTACTTTTCCCTTGAAATTTATTGCGCTCTATTTGCACTTAACCTAAAAATATATTAACTAAACTGTGAAAACCGGAATATCAATTAGCGAAAAAAGCTGGCGAAGTGTTATTACACTTTGCGCGGTAATTAGCGCATTATATATCCCCGCAAGGATTGTTCTCCCAATCGGAGACAGATATTTGTTTACATTTTTAGGCTGGGTCATTTCTTTAATTTTCACGCTCGATTTTTTTATTAATGTTTTTTCCAAAAACAAAATTGATATAGAAACCGTTAATAAACCGGCGGCAAAATTGCTTTGGTACGCTGTTGATTTACTTTCCGCAATTCCTTTTGGCGCATTCGGAAACAATATTTTCTATATGGTACGTCTGCTTAAACTTGCCCGCGTTGTACAGTTTATGCACGAATGGAAACATCATCAAATCAAATTTTCGGATTATCTCTCATTTTCTTTTTTCTTTTTTTGGTTTGTAATTATTTCTCACTGGCTTGCGCTCGGATGGCTCGCACAGACAGGAACAAATAATTCTGTTAACCCATTTGAAGCCTATGTTACCGCAATATACTGGGTGATACAAACACTCACCACCGTTGGATACGGGGATATTTCGCCGGTAACATCCGCGCAAAAGATTTATACAATGGTCGTTATGTTATTTGGCGCTGGTTTTTATGGTTACATAATTGGTAATGTTGCAAGTCTTTTATCTCAGCAGGACCCTGCAAAAGCGCACTACTCAAAAAACATTGAACGCCTTAAAGCATTTGTAAAATACAGAAAACTTCCGGTTGATCTTCGAAATAAAATAAATGATTATTATACGTACGTTTGGAAAAGAAGACTCGGTTTTGACGAATCGAGTTTCCTTTCCTCTTTACCTCAGGCATTAAAAATAGAAACCGCTCTTTTTCTCAAAAAAGATATACTCGATAAAATCCCGATCTTTCAAAAAGCGCCCAATAATTTCAAACAGGAGGTTGCATTAAACTTTCATTCGATCGTAGTTTCCCCCGGCGATTTAATATGCCGCGAAGGGGAGTTAGGAAAAGAAATGTATTTTATAATACAGGGTGAGCTCGAAGTTGTTTCGGATGACGGTAAAAAAGTTTTTGCGGTTTTAAGAGAGGGAAATTTTTTTGGAGAGATTTCTTTATTTAAAAACAGCCCGAGAAACGCAAGCGTAAGAGCGGTAACTTATTCCGAGCTTTATATTTTGGAGAAGAAAAATTTCGAGCAAGTCCTTTCCCGCTTCCCTTCCATTGCTGAACAATTAAAAACTGTAGCAGAAGAACGCAACGAAGTGTTTAAATAATATTTATCGTAGGATAAATTTTAGAATAATCTTATTTTTCAGAAGTTAATTTTAAATTTTTAATAATTCGGTCATCAAAAATGAAGACCACTTCCGGGGAAAGGAATATGCAAAAAAACTCTAAAACTTCATTCGACACAAAATGCGTACACTCAGGTATAGACGAATACGAATTCGGCGCTGTTGTTCCGCCTATTTATCAAACTTCAACATTCAAATTTAAATCTGCACAGCATGGCGCCGCTCTGTTTGCCGGCGAAGAAAAAGGATACATATATACGCGCATGAGCAATCCAACTGTTGAAGCGATGGAAAATTCAATTGCCGAACTTGAAGGGGGACATAAAGCATTGGGATGCGCAAGTGGTATGGCTGCCGTAAGCACTGCTTTTGGCGCTTTAACATCTTCCGGCGATCATGTAATTTGTTCTACCGCTGTTTATGGACCAACGACCACAATTTTAAATACTATCTTCAAACGCTATGGCGTTGAAGTTTCTTTTGTAGATACATCCAATAATGAAGCCGTCAAAAACGCCGTAAAGAAAAACACAAAAGTTATATACGTGGAAACACCCGGCAATCCTACTCTTGCCGTATCGGACTTAAAAACAATTTCAGAAATAGCACATAAAAATAACGCAGTCGTAGTTGTTGATAATACTTTTATGAGCCCGGCTTTACAACGACCATTTGAGTTTGGGGCAGACGTAGTTCTTCATAGTTTAACAAAATTTTTAAACGGACACGCAGATGTTATTGGCGGTGTAATTGTTGTTAAAGATGAGGAGACATACAAACATTTTCGTAAAACATTAAATCAGCTTGGCGGTGTAATCGATCCTTTTAATTCTTTCCTGGTTCACAGAGGTATAAAAACACTTTCGCTCAGAATGGATCGCCATTGTGAGAGTGCGATGAAAATTGCAGAATATCTTGAAAAACATCCCATAATAAAATGGGTTTGCTATCCCGGATTAAAAAGCCATCCGCAATATGAATTAGGTTTGCAGCAGCATAAAGGGCACGGCGGTATGATTACATTTGAAGTTGCCGGCGGAATTGAAGCAGGTCGTGTGCTGATGAATTCAGTAAAGCTCTGCCAGCTTGCAGTTAGTCTTGGCGGCGTTGAATCTCTAATTCAGCACCCTGCAAGTATGACGCATTATTCAATGGGAAAGGAAGCACGTGAAGCGGCAAGTATTTCGGATGGACTTGTGCGTCTGTCTGTAGGTATTGAAAATGTTGATGATATTATTGCCGACCTTGATCAGGCGCTAAATAAAGTTAAAGAAGCATCAACTATAAGCAATGAGCAATCAGTTTAATTGATGATTAATTATCTTCAAATAGTTTTATTAATACTGCCGCTTGGGTTTTATTCATGCGGCGGTTCGTCATTTATAAAAGAGAAACCTGTTTCGTTTTCGGAAAAGCGAATTGAACTGACAAAAGAATATATAAAAATCCATTACAATATTGCTGCAAGTGACATTTCTATCGAACCGAAAATAATCGTGCTTCACTGGACGGCTATAAATGATTTTGATTCGTGCTTTAATCTTTTTAATATGGAAACATTAAACGGTACGCGCCCGGATTTGTCATCTTCAGGTCAGGTTAATGTTTCAATTCAATTTCTAGTAGATCGTGATGGTACTGTTTATAGATTGATGCCGGAAAATTATATGGCGCGTCATTGCATAGGGATAAATTATAATTCGATAGGTGTGGAAAATGTTGGCGGCGCAGGAAGCGTTGATAATCTTACTGATGAGCAGATAGAAGCAAATGTAAATCTCGTTGAATATCTTGGCGAAAAATATCCTGGTATAGAATACTTAATCGGTCACCATGAATACCGGCAGTTCGAAAACCATCCTCTTTGGCTTGAAAAAGACCGTAATTATCGAACAGTAAAATATGATCCCGGTGAGAGGTTTATGAACGCTGTAAGAAAAGGCGTGAAGGAACTTAAACTTAAAGACATTGAAGAATTAAAATAATTAAAAGCGCTTCTCTAACCATTCCCGTCTTTTCCTAACTAAACTTATCTTAGGTCAAAACATTTTGCTCTATAATTCTTTTAGATTGTAAACCAGAACTAAAAAGAATTATTGATTAACGAATGAAGAATATCGAAGTATAAAAAATTCATCCTTCGCTATTCCATACATGTCCCGATTTGTGGTGATTCGGTTTTCACTTTCAAGAAAATATTCTTGCCATTCTGAGCAGTCAGCCGCAGCGGATTTTTATTAACGGTATAATGGAACATCATCACTAATAAAAATGTTAGTAAAGTGTACAAATTATTAATTAAAAATAACTTGGTTTCACTATAAGGGTAAAATGAATAAAGGATTAATATTTATGAGCAAACTTTTTATTATAGTAGTAGCTGCTGTTTTGTGCAGCGGTTGCAGCAATGGACAAAACTCAAAAGAAATGGAAGTTATAATGAATGCAAAAAATAGCGACACTCAAAAAAATGAGATTGTAAAATCAGATGAGGAATGGAAGAAGGAGTTGTCTGCAGAACAGTATGCTGTTTTGAGGAAAAAAGGAACAGAAAGACCCTTCACCGGAAAGTACGATAAATTTAATGAAGTCGGTGTTTACAAATGTGCCGCTTGCGGAAATGAATTGTTTGTTTCGGATAAAAAATTTGACGCCGGGTGCGGCTGGCCCAGTTTCTGGGATGTAAAATCCTCCGATAAAGTTGTGCTTAAGAAAGATTATAGTTTGGGAATGGTACGAACTGAAGTGTTGTGTGCAAAATGCGGAGGACATCTCGGTCATCTTTTTGACGACGGACCGGCGCCGACTAATTTAAGGTACTGCATAAATTCAATTTCGTTAGGTTTTGAAATGAGAAAAGAAGCAGAGTAAAATTGCGCTTCTTGAAAATGCCCTTAATAAAAAAAACGAAACAGGTTTATCTGCTTCGCTTTTAACTAACTTAACTGAAGTTGCGTAAAAATCCTAAAAGATCGCTCCTATGGAGCTTGATCTAGCTGTCGCGAAGTATAATTACAAACAGGAAACAAATACAGTGCTAAACAGATCGTCAGATTTTTCAGATTAGCACAGTCAGGAGCGATCTGTTTATAGAACATGATAAATGACAATCTCCGAAAAGCTCCGCAGGAGCGACGTATCTAAAATGTTTTAGAGTTTATGAATTATATTTCCCCTGTTTACGTAACATCTTTAGCTCAAAAAAAACTATTTTACAATTTTTGCGTCTTCAATCATTACCGAATAATAATAACCAGCTCCGAAATCTTTATTCAGGCGCAAAGTTCCTTCTACAACTATCACTTCGCCCGTAGAAGTTTGAGCCATTGTAGTAGCCATTATATCAAAATTATTATTTGCCGGTTCACCGCTTCCGTCCTGAATGTGTACCCAATTTTTACTCATAATATCAGGATTAAACTTAGTAACCTTTCCGCGAACTTTAACTAACTTCCCTTCAAGCTGATCTTTTTTAGCGTAAAGTTCTGCAACGGTTATTCCGCCTTTTGCAGCTTCAACCTTAACATCTTCCTTCCCTACCTGAACTCCACGTGCGCCGGGCGCTTCCACTACTCCGCCATCTGCAGAAGAACTCACTTTGTCAACAAACAATATTTTGGCAAAAGTTCTGTTTAATGATTTGCTTTCGAAGTTAAGCATTTCCATCCCGCCGCGGTAATAAAGTGTCCCGCCTACTTGCGCAGTCATTTGAGGCGCCGCAATCCAATATTCCTTGCCGTTTTCATCAACACGCAAATAAGTATAATTTGAAGCATCAACAGTTTCTAAAACTTTAATTTGGTGGCTTTCGCTTTTGCTAGCCTGCATTTGGTTTTGATTTATTTCGGGTTGTTCTTCTTTTTTGTTTTCGCAAGCTGCAAATGTAACTGCTGCAGCCAAAAGAAGGAAAAGTATTTTTAAATAACGCATATTTCTCCGTTGGTTTATATATATCAATTTTGGCTGCTAATATATAAAAGAGGGATTAAATCTCCGATATAATTATTTTTCATATATCTGTCAAAAACATTTTTTATTCCGTCCCGACGTTACTTCAGATTTTGTGAAAGTATAAGATGTTTTTTCCTTTGAAGCTAAAATATACTTGACATTGTAGAGAAAATGTATTTCATTTTATTACAATTTTAGTCGCTCTTAAATTGGCAGGATAATTATGCAAAAAATATTATTAATGATCATTTTTATTTCAACATTAGCCTTAGGTCAAACTGCGGATGAAATAATCAAAGAAGCAGAAGACGCCGTTAAAGGGGAAAATTCTTCGGCGGTAATTGTAATGACTATTAAAACTAAAGATTACACAAGAATGCTTGAAATGGAAAGCTGGTGGATTGGTAATAACAAAGCTTTAATTGTAACAAAGGCGCCAAAAAAAGAAGCTGGAAACAAAACTTTGAAAATAGGAAATGAGATGTGGAGCTATCTACACAACACCGAAACCACAATTAAAATTCCGCCTTCGATGATGCTGCAATCATGGAATGGCTCCGACTTTACAAAT
Source organism: Ignavibacteria bacterium CG2_30_36_16 (assembly GCA_001873185.1). Classification (GTDB taxonomy): domain Bacteria; phylum Bacteroidota; class Ignavibacteria; order Ignavibacteriales; family Ignavibacteriaceae; genus CG2-30-36-16. The sequence continues at coordinate 11,092 of MNYQ01000073.1, forward strand.
GATGATCTGGTTCGCGAGTCTAATTTAAACCGTGATTATGATGCAAATGTAATTGCAAAAGAAAAAATTGCCGGAGAGGAATCATGGAAGATAGAGCTAATTCCCAAACCTGATGCTCCGGTTGTTTGGGGGAAAATCTATTACTGGGTTCGCAAATCCGATTATCTACCGGCACTCGTTCAGTATTATGATGAAAAAGGGAAAATGATTCGGTATATGACTTACACCGATATAAAAATTTTTCATGGAAAAATACTTCCCGGCGAATGGACGATGTACAGTAAAACGGAAGATGAACGTAAAACTATGATTAAGCTAAAAGATATTAGGTTCGATGTTCAAATACCCGAAAGGAAATTTTCGTTTCAGGAACTTGAAAGTGGGAACTAAACAGTGAAACTTTTATTACTGCTTGCCTGGCGAAATGTATGGAGAAATAAAAGACGGAGTTTTATAACTCTTTCAGCCGTAGCCTTTGCGGCGTTGATGGCAATTGCCATGCGCGGAATTCAATTAGGCACCTATGCACTCAATTATAAAACCATCATTGAAACATTTCCCGGTTATATTCAAATTCAAAAAATTGGATATAAAAAAAATCCTTCGCTAAATAAAGCTTTTGTTTACAGCGAAAATTTAGAAACCAAATTAATATCTATGCATGGCGTAACAGGCTCGTCACCCCGCATCAATGCAGACGGGCTTGTCAGCTTTGGAGATGTTTCCCTTGGCGCCGCAGTTTTTGGAATTATACCTGAGAAAGAAAAAAATGTGTCCACGATATTTGAAAAACTTAATGAAGGAAATTTTTTTTGGTATGATTCAACAAATGAAATAGTCGTGGGTTATAAGTTGCTCGCAAATCTTGATGCAAAAATTGGCGATGAGATAGTAATACTTTCGCAGGGTTACGATGGCAGCCTCGGAAATATGAAGTATAAAATTTCCGGCACCGTAAAAACCGGGAATACTGTTTTTGATGCGATGGCAGTTTTTATAGGATTAAAATCAGCACATCAGCTTCTCGGAATGGATACAAAAGTAAATACAATTGCAATAAAAGTTTCTTCTCTCGAAAAAACAAACCCGGTTAGAAATGAAATTAAATCTGTAATCAATAATCCCGAATTGGTTGTTTTAACCTGGGAAGAAATAATGCCGGAGTTGAAACAGTCAATGGAGTTTGATAACGTAAGCGGTATATTTTTTCTCGGCATATTAATAATAATAGTTGCCTTTGGAATATTAAACACAGTGCTGATGTCCGTTACGGAAAGATTTCGTGAGTTCGGCGTTGTGCTTGCAATTGGAATGCCGCAGATAAATCTTGTTCAAGTTGTTTACATCGAGACATTTTTTATAACGCTTCTCGGAATATTAATCGGGAATATTGCAGGATACTTCGTAAACTACTACATTGTTCTTAATCCAATTATACTAGGCGGCGGACTTGCTGAAGTTTATGCAGAGTACAATTTTGTCCCACGGCTTGAGTCATCACTCGACGTCATGATTTTTCTGAACGTGTCTATTTCAATAATTGTTATCTCAATTATTTCATGTTTTTATCCGGCTTACAAAACTTATAAGCTGGAACCTTTAAAAGGAATAAGGCATACATAGGGACAAGTATAAAGTACAAATTAAAAAGTTGAAAGTTGAAGACATAAAAAATATTTTGATACAAGAAGTAAAAAACAAAAGACAATACACTCTCTGGAAATAATATGCTCTGGAAATTAGCGTGGCGAAATATTTGGCGAAACAAGCGGCGGTCATTAATAGTGCTTGTTTCAATCGTAATTGGTATGGCAGCTCTTATTTTTTTTGACGGCTTTTCTAACGGAATGATGCAGCAGATGCTTTCAAATCAGATTAGCTCTAATATCTCGCATATTCAAATTCATAAAAAAGGATTTAATGATAATAAGATCATAAAAAATATTCTGCCGGACAGACAAAAGGTTGAACAGATTCTTAAAGAAAATGCTCAAGTAAAATTTTTCAGCGAGAGGGTAATCACATTCGGGCTTCTCAGCAGCGCTTCAAGTTCTTCGGGGATTTATTTATACGGGATAAAGCCCGGGGCTGAAGAAAAAATTTCCAAAATTAAAACTTCAATTGTTGAAGGGAATTATTTATCGGATGCTAAAAGAGATATTTTAATCGGGAAAAAACTTGCTGAAAAACTTAACGTTGGTTTGGGAGATAAAGTTGTCGCGATGGCAAATACACCAGACGGAAGTATAGGCTCCGATGTGTTTAGAGTTACCGGTATTTTTGAAACTTTTAGTTCGGAGTTTGATAGATCAACAATTTACATCTCCGAACAAACAGCACAAAACATGCTCGGAATAGATAATGAAACTCTCGAATTTGCGATGATAATCGAGGACTTTAAAAAAGTAGATGAAGTAAAAGCCAATTTGCAGTTAAAACTTGGCGATGAATATGAAGTGTTGAGTTATAAAGATTTACTTCCGATGATTATCTTTTCTATGGACATTTACCAGGAATCAATGTTCATTTTTAATTTGATTATCGGACTGGCACTTATTTTCGGAATCATAAACACGATGCTGATGTCTGTGTTCGAACGAATTAATGAGTTTGGCGTATTGATGGCAATGGGGATGAAAAATAGCCGACTCTTTTTTATGATTGTTCTCGAAGCATTTATTATTGGAATTGTGGGAACCATTGTGGGACTAATTGTTGGAATATTAATCCACATTCCTCTTTCCCATTCCGGTATTGATTTCAGCCTGTTTGCCGAAGGATTGGAATCATTTGGAGTTGGCGCTATTATTTATCCAATTTTATCTTTGGGAAATTTAATCAGTATGATATTTTTAATCCCTTTTATTTCTGTTGCCGGCGCTTTATATCCCGCTTATCGTGCAATAAAATTAGAACCGGTTTATGCAATCAATTATGTTTAACTCTATCGAAAAAACACTATGGAAATTTTAAGAGCAGAAAAACTAGAAAAGATTTATGAAGACAACGGTGTCCCGGTTCATGCTGTGAGAGGCATAGACTTAAAAATAAATAAAGGAGACTATACCGTTATTGCAGGTCCTTCCGGTTCCGGTAAAACAACCTTGTTAAATTTACTAGGCGCGCTCGATAAACCCACAAGCGGAAAAATATTTTTTGAGAATGAAGATATAACCACTAAAACTAAAAGCGAACTATCTCAAATAAGGCTAAATAAACTAGGATTTATTTTTCAGGCGTATAATTTAATTCCTGTTCTAACGGCTTTAGAAAATATTGAGTTTAGTATGATGCTCTTAAATATTCCCGAAAAGGAAAGAAAAGAAAAAGCGTTAAACCTAATGGACGAACTTGGAATAAAAGAGCTGGCAAATAAACGTCCGAACGAAATGAGCGGCGGACAGCAGCAACGTGTTGCTGTAACGCGCGCTATCGTTAATAATCCTTCAATCGTTTTGGCAGACGAACCAACCGCAAATCTCGATTCGGAAACTGCCGGGAACCTCCTTTCGTTGATGGAAAAAATGAACAGTGATAAAAATATTACTTTTATTTTTTCTTCACACGATCAGCAGGTAATTGAACGCGCAAAAAAACTTATAATTCTTAAAGACGGAAAAATTCAAAATTGAAATGAAGTACAGGCTATTTTATCTCGCGCTCCTCATTCCTTATATAAACCTCTTCTCGCAGTTTGATTATTCGTTTTCTGGTTATGTTGTTGAGCTGCCAATTTTCGCATTTGATAAAGAACGACCCGTCATGTTTCCTTCCGAAGATAATCAAATGTTTTTTAATCTTACCAGGATACGACTGCGTCCGGAGTTTTATCTTTGGGAAGCCGCAAGGTTAAACTACGAACATGAATTTGATATATTATATTCAAAATCGAATAACGAAATTTTATTCAATGACAAAAATGTTAGCCGGCAGATCGTTAACCTACGCTGGCAGGCTGTTAATGAAAATAATTTTTTGCTCACCCATTATATTGACAGACTTTATCTCAGGCAGGGTTTTAATTGGGGTAATATTACAATTGGCAGACAACGAATTGCATTCGGTTCGGGGAGAGTTTGGAATCCTACCGATTTATTTAATCCGATTAATCCCGCTAATTATAGCAAGATTGAAAAGGACGGCGTCGATGCTATTCTTCTTAATTACTTCTTTGGCAGTTTTACTAATGCAGAACTTGTTTATAATCCAATTAAAGGAGGGAAAACCAATGCTGGTTTTAGATTCAGAACAAATTTTAATGAATTTGATTTATCGGCAATTGGCGGTTACTTTGATAGTAAGATCGTCGGTGGATTAGACTTCGCAGGCAATTTGTTTGATGCCGGTGTTCGAGGTGAGGGAATTATTTCTATTAATAAAGATGATGCATCAACAAAGTTCTTGAAATTTATTCTCGGAGCCGATTATCAATTTACCCCGAAACTTTACGTTATGATCGAATATCACTTTAACGGCGAAGGCAAAGTGGATAAATTTAACTATGAGTTTATGAGATTAATTAACGGAGAAATATTAAATCTCAGTCGGAATTATTTAATGATTAACACAAGCTATATGTTTTCGCCAATCGTCACTGCGAGTGCTTCACACAATAGAAATTTAAATGATGGAAGCGGTTTTGCAGGAATTAATGCATCTTATAGTGCGGGAGATAATTTTTATATTAACGTCGGGGTGCTGTCTACTTACGGTGATATATTCACAGAGTACTGGTACTATCCTCACTCGGTATATTTTCAGGCAGAATATTACTTTTAGCTGAAGATTTTTAATGCCCACTTTTCTAACTAACGCAACTCCGGAAGAAAATGTAGTAGCACATTAAAAACGAAAGTGCAATTTTTTCAATCCCAAAAGGACATCCGGCTAATGAAGAAATGACGGAATTTATATGTGTGGGTTGAGAGCGGTAGAAAAAGGAAAAGGCGCCTATTACGGGCGCCTTCAGAAATTAAAGCCTCTGCTTTGCAGCAGTTATAAATATCTTAGTTGCGTTCTTTAGCTTGATTAACTACAATATTTCTTCCTTTTAATTCTGTTTCGTTTAATGCTCTTATAGCATTAATGGCATCCGCCTGATTCCCCATTTCAACAAATCCGAAACCGCGTGATTTTCCGGTATCTCTGTCCATAATAACTTTGGCGGAGACAACGCTTCCGTGTTTTTCAAATGCTGTTTTTAAAGTTGTGTCATCAACTGACCAGGGTAGGGAACCTACAAATAATTTAGTGCTCAAAAAAGGACCTTTTAAATAAATTAACAAATTTTCGGTCTATTACCGAAGACACAAACATACGGCTATTGAACGTCAATACCTAATAATTTACATGTAATTAAATTGGGATGTAATACGTTTTTGTAACGTCAAGTTAATCAGGACAATAAAAACAACTAATAGATGAGTTCAATCTGCTGATTAAATTTCCGTTAGTTATCGAGTGCCGTTTCGTATAACAAATTCTACGTAAATCGATTTAATAACTCACTTTGCGCAGAATTTATCATAAACAGCTGCGTCCATAATCACTTGGACTTATCAATACCACAAATATTGGCTTCAGCCATTAAACCAGGCTGTTTTTGGGCTAATACCAGAAATTCGGTGACCGATCTATTCCACGAGCCAATCCCGCATGTGTGAAAGCAAAATCAAATTATACGTAAGGTGACTTAATAAATTCTTGTTGATTACCGGATAATCATATAAATTTAATAACTCTTTTTAGAAATAAAGATGTCATCCCTTTGTTAGAACAATTTTAATAACTTTGGTGTGTTATGGGAAAGACTATACTTCTAATTCTTATCGGTGAAAGAAAAGAGGCTGCCGTAAAAGTGCAGCAGATTTTAACCGCCTGGGGCTGTATAATAAAAACCAGACTCGGCATACATGACGGCGTTCTCGAAAACTGCTCGGATGAAGGGCTTGTGATCTGCGAGCTTGTTGGTACAAAAGAACAGCACAATGAACTTGCGCGCAAAATAGCATTGCTGCCGGGTGTTAGTTCAAAGCTTGTAAATCTTCTTGTGGATAATAACGAAAAATAAGAATTGAAATTAAACCTCCGGGATAAATTTATTCCGGAGGTTCGATTATTAATCAATGCCAGATTGAATTAAAAAATGCCGTTACGCCGATTTGAGCTGTTAAAAGATCTGTCTTAGAACGCGAGACATCATAATAAACTTTATTATTGATAAACTTTACGGAACCTTCCTTTAAGTATTCGGCTTCACTTCCCAAAAGATACCGCGTCTTCAAATCAAGAAACACATCTCCAATATCGCCATCTTCACCGCCGGCATGAACTTTAATTAAGAAACCGCCACCGCCGCCATAGCTCCACGCAAAGTCATCAAAGTTTGTGCTGCTTGCAACTTCTTCGTAATCACGGCTTTTAATTGATGTGGTTGTGTAGATATATGAGCCGCCAAATAAGCCCTCAATATAGGGGCGGACATCGCCTCGCGGAAACATCAACTGAAACAAAACATGAAAATTGAGAATATTATTTGTTCTATCAACATCGACAAAAACATCGGGAATTGTATAGCTAAAAGCTTCCCGCCGCGATTCACTTCCATAATTTATGTAGCCGACACTTACGCCGAAACCGAACGGCGCCTGTGGACGTGGAGAGATGAACATAAAATGCCCGCTTATTCCTACGCCGGTTCTCGACACACTTTCTTTAAATTCTCCCATCGGGAAGCCGAGCGTTAAGTTTACTCCGCCTGATTGCGCTAACGTTTGAAACACCGTTGAAGATGTGAATAGAAGAAAGAATACCAATAAAAGTTTTTTCATTATAAACCCATTATGTAAAAAATATTTTTCAAATTTGACGCTTCAAATTTAACAACACACAACTAACACAAACAATTTTTTACTTGAAATTATAATTATGATTATGAGAGATATATTCCCCTGATTAACGGCAGAAGCAAAAGCTCTTATGCAAATACTTCTTTCAATAGAGTTTCTGCAAAATAGCTTATCTGTCATTTCGAAGGAGTCTTCGACTGAGAAATCTCTTAAGAATATGAGATTTCTCCCTTCGGTTGAAATGACATTAACCTGAAAAATTTATTTTGCCGAAACTCTAATATTTAAAATGTTTTATCTGTTCCCCCTTTTTGCCTATTCCGGTCATCGCTTCAATACCGATTTGAAGATGAAGCCGTGCAAATTTCTGAGTGATCATCAAATCTGATTTTTCAGTCTTTACACCTTCCGGCACCATCGGAATATCGGACACAAGCAGCAGTGCGCCGCGTGGAATTTCATTCACATGCCCAACGATAAACAATGTTGCCGTTTCCATATCAATACCAATTGTATGGAGACTCTTCAAATATTTTTTAAAGGATTGATCCCATTCCCAAACACGCCGGTTAGTTGTGTAAATAACCCCTGTTCTATAATCTAAGGATTTGCTCACTATAATTTGCGAAACAAATTTGTGTAATTTGAAAGACGGCAAAGCCGGCACTTCTTTGGGAAGATAATCATTACTCGTTCCCTCGCCGCGTATCGCAGCAATTGGTAAAATAAAATGTCCGAGTTCGGTCGAATGTTTTAGCCCCCCGCACTTACCGAGAAATAATACGCCCTTTGGTTTTCGTGCTACGAGTAAGTCCATAATTGTAGCGGCGTTTGCGCTTCCGATACCGAAGTTGATGATTGTAAGCCCGGCTGAATTAGTGGCTGTTTGCATCGGACGCCCAACGCCTTTAATATCGCACTTAAATTGTTCAGAGAAGCTGCTAACATAATTATGGAAATTAGTAAGAAGCAGATAGTCGCCAAAATCATCTATGTTTGTTCCGGTATAGCGCGGCAGCCAGTTTTTTGCAATATCTAATTTAGTTTTCATTTTTATTTCAGCATGGAAATCATTGTTGAAAGCTCGTCAACCAGTTGATCGACACTTCCTGAAAAACCTATGCTTATGAATTTGATGTTGCCATCTTTACCGAGTATAAATTTTGTTGGAATGCCGCTCACTTTATATTTTGTGATTACCTCGTTGTTTTCATCCATTAAAACTTTAAAAGTATAATTGTTCTGCTGAATAAAATCTTTTGCATTTTGTAATTTGTTCTCCGCACGCTCCCAGGTGTTTATGAATAAAAATTTTACATTTTCATCTTCGGCATATTTATTAACCGCTTTTTGCATACCTGGAAATGATGACTTACACGGACCGCACCAGGTTGCCCAGAAATCTATGATAATAATTTTTCCTTTTAAATCAGCAAGCGAAACTTTATTCCCTTCCATATCGGTCAATGTAAATTCGGGGGCAGGATCATTTTTCATTTTCTTCTTCAGCGCGGCTTTCATTTTTTCGCCTGCTGCATCTTCAAGGTTTTTTAAGAACTCCTCGCCGCCATCTTCCCCTTTCTCCTTAGTATAAGCGTTTTTAAGAAGTTCTTTCATCGTTTCGTTTCCTTTTCCATTTTTAATGGAAGAGGAAAGAATTTCCAGCGCTTCGCCGGCTTCACCGGTTTCAAGAAGACATTGCGCAAATAATTCATTCACATCTGTTTCATCGCCTCCGGTATACTCAAAGGCATCTTTAAGAATTTCTTTTGCTTCCTCTTTGTTCTCTTCTTTGTAAAGAACTTTGCCGTAATTATAAAGATTTAACCCCAGCAAATATTTTCTATCTTTTTCCCAATCACTTTTGCTTTGATAATTTGCCTTTCCCTCCGTGGAATTTTCCAACTCATTTTTTGCTTTATCTGCGCCCATTTTTGAAATTTCTTTAGCCGTCTTTAAGTCAAGATTTTCTGCTTCAAACATTTTGCTTACGAGCGAATAGTATGTATAAGGTGAAATTTTATCTTTACGCGGTTTTATAAATTCATCAGCTTTCACAAACTCGCCTTCGGTTCGGAGAGCATTTATGTAAATTGAATATGCTGAAGGCAGGAGTTTGCTTGATGAATATTTTTCGACGAATGCTTTTATCAAAGTTTCTTTTTGCACTAAATCCTTTTCATTATAGATTTCACCCAATTTAATATTTGCCAAATAATCCGCCTCTGGAAATTTTTCTTCAAGTTTAGCTTTGTAACTTTCTGCCTTCGTTTGATGTTTTACAGCCCCGTACCAGTTTGTTAATAATGTTAATTCTGATTCTTCTTGCGGATTGTTTAATTCGAACTCTTCAAGAGCCGCTGTGATTATTGAATCCTTCAGCATTGGACGCGCTCTGCTGATAATTGCAAAATATCCACTAAGAAAATCTTTTTTAATTGCGTGATTAGTTTTAAAATCTTCTTCGTATAGATTCAATGAAGTTTCTAAATCGCTCTCAAGATCGAGATAATAAACGCCCCAACTGTTTAAAGCGTTTGCCATTCCTGCTTTGCTGCCCGGCAGCAAACCGCCATTGGCATTATATAGGTGAATAAAAAATCCTTTGCCTTTATTATTTTCAAATATTTCATCATAAACAAACTTAATTGCAGCGCCGAGATTGTCTTCATTAGTTTTAAAAGACGCCTCCCATTTGCCATTTTTATTTTTCATTTCAAAAGATTCTGTTGATTGCAGATCAGCCGCAAATAAATATATATACATTGTAATTTTATCTGCTTCCGAAAGGTCAGTATCCGAAGCATCAAAAGTAACAATGATTTCTTCGCCCGGGTTTGGTTTTTCGGGAGCGAAAGTAAAATCACCCGCGGCAAAAACAAATGCAGTGAATGATAAGATTATTAAAAGAGCAAACACGTTTCTCGTTAGCTGAAACATTGGAAAACCTCCGATTAAATTTATACTTTTGGCGCAAAAGATAGAGATAAATTTTGATAAAATCAGCAATTTGTTTTTAACAAAATAAGATTGTGTAACTTAATAATATTATTTTTAGTCAGTCAAATTTT
>MNYQ01000218.1 GCA_001873185.1 Ignavibacteria bacterium CG2_30_36_16
ATTATAAAATGTAAAGATGTCTTCTCTTTGAAAAATCACATATAAAATTAAAGCATAGTGCGGCAAGCCGCAATTAAAAATGTACAATGCACAATGTAAAATTAAAAATTGTAAACACATAAATATTTTGACATAAAAAACAATCCCGCATGCGGGATAAACGGCAATACTATAGCGTGGCAAGCCGCAATCGATTTGAAATAAAAACTAATTCCCATAACAAAACCTTATATGTTTTATTAACCTTAGTAACCACATTTGCCGTAGTAAATGCAACCTTATTCCCTTATTTTGGGAATAAGCTAATAAGGTTGTCCCAAGGATTCTATGGAGAAAATGTTTACCTCTGCCTATGTTACTAAGGTTTAGAAGGTAATTTATCGTTTTACATTTTTCTACAGATTTTGATTATTCCAATTTCTGAAAACAGCTCTATTTTATTGCTTACAAATGAGTTTATTCCGGATTTAAGATTTATGATTCTTCTAATTAATAGCATTTATTTTGCTTATAACCGGACAGTAGTGATTTAAAATATCTTGACATAAAAAACAAAAATATTATTTCCAATACTTGAGTGCGGCAAGCCGCAAGTTTAAAGTGAATGAGAATTTCAAAACATAAAAAATATCTTGGCCTAAAAAACAAAGTTTTATGACAATACTATATATTTTCATCCTTTCTTGCAGTTGAATATTGCTTTGCTAATATTTCTATAGGTTATTAATTTTTAAATGCATTTTGAAAAAATAATATTAATATTCAGTTGATTATAATTTAGTATAGTTTTAACTTCGATTCCAAAATTTAACGCTGCTTCAGAAACAATTTCATTAATTATCAAAGGAGTTTTCATGTCCGAAAATGAACTATCGGGAGAAGTATATTACCCGTCGAAACAGATAGTAAAAAAAGCTCACGCAAAGTGTGAGAAAATCTATGAAGAGGCTTCTACAAATTTAGAGGAGTTTTGGGCAAAGGAAGCTAAAAACCTTCACTGGTTTAAGAAGTGGACAAAAACTTTGGATGATTCCAATAAGCCGTTTTATAAGTGGTTCGTTGGTGGGAAGACAAATATTGCTTACAACTGTCTCGATGTTCACTGCGAAACTTTTCGGCGTAATAAAATAGCCATGATTTGGGAAGGGGAGAACGGTGATTTAAGAGCGTTATCTTATTTTGCTATGAAGAGAGAAACCTGTCGTTTTGCAAATGTTTTGAAAAGTCTTGGAGTTAAGAAAGGCGACAGAGTTACTATTTATATGGGAAGAATTCCAGAACTTGCAATTGCCATGCTTGCCTGTGCCCGAATAGGCGCAATACATTCCGTTGTGTACGGAGGATTTTCCGTTGAAGCATTACATGAAAGATTGGAAGACAGTCAGTCAAAAGTTTTGATTGTTGCAGATGGCGCTTACCAAAGAGGAAAAATTGTTGAACTAAAAAAAATTGCAGATGAAGCACTTCAGCGGGCTGCAACTGTTGAATCCGTTCTTGTTGTTAAACGTACAGGACACGGCGTAAACATGGAAGCCGGCAGGGATATGTGGTATCACGAATTGATGAATCTTCCGATTGCAAACAACTCGTGCAGTGTAGAAATAATGGATGCAGAAGACCCACTGTTCTTACTATACACATCGGGTACAACAGGTAAACCAAAAGCAATTTTACATACTCACGGCGGTTATATGGTGGGCACATACACAACATTAAAATATGTTTTTGATATTCATGAAGAAGACCGCTACTGGTGCGCTGCCGATCCCGGCTGGATCACAGGGCACAGTTATATAGTTTACGGACCTATGCTTAACGGTGCGACATCTTTCTTGTACGAAGGCGCGCCGACACATCCTTATCCCAACCGCTGGTGGCAGATGATTGAGAAATATGGTATCAATATTCTTTACACAGCTCCAACGGCAATACGAGGTTTAATGCGTTACGGAGATGCCTGGCCTAACCGGCATAATCTTTCATCGCTGCGTATGTTAGGAACTGTAGGCGAACCCATCAATCCGGAAGCGTGGCGCTGGTATCACAAAGTTATTGGTAAAGAAAAATGCCCGATAATGGATACGTGGTGGCAAACCGAAACGGGAATGTTTATGATTACGCCAATGCCTTGCACACCGCTTAAACCCGGTTCGGGTACAAAACCTTTTCCCGGCTTGGTAATGGATATTGTTGATGAAGATGGAAACAGCGTTAAACCAAATGAGGAAGGTTATCTTGTAATTAAAACTCCGTGGCCTGCTATGCTGCGTACAATTTACAACGATCCCGATAGATATGTTAATCAATATTGGAGTCGTTTTCCAGGTATGTATTTGACGGGTGATTCCGCGCGTAGAGATGAAGACGGTTACTTTTGGGTAATTGGACGCGTAGATGATGTTATTAAAGTTAGTGGATACAGACTCGGTACTGCAGAAATTGAAAGCGCTCTTGTAAGCCATCCTGCCGTAGCTGAAGCTGCTGCAATAGGTTTACCGCATGATGTTAAAGGAAATGCAATTCATACATATGTAATTTTACGCTCTGGTTTTGTTGGAAGTGATAAACTTATTGAAGAACTTCGTCAGCACGTTGGTCATGAAGTAGGTCCGATAGCTAAACCTGAAACTATTGAAATTGTAGATTCGCTGCCTAAAACAAGAAGCGGCAAAATTATGCGGCGTGTTCTTAAAGCAAAAGCGCTCGGGCATGATCCGGGTAATTTATCAACACTTGAAGAATAATATTTTACAAGCCGCGTCACAAAATATTTTAATTGAATAGCCTCTGAGGTGAGTGGCAATCCGGAATATTATTGCGCACATTGTAAAATTGTAATTTGTACGCTTTCGAGAAAAGCATAGCGCGGCAAGCCGCAATTAAAAATTTATAATGTACAATGTACAATGTACAATGTAAAATTAAAAATTGTAAACACATAAATATTTTGACATAAAAAACAATCCCGCATGCGGGATACATGGCAATACTATAATCACGAATGCAATAAATGATTGTAGAAATAACATGTCCGGTTAGCTTTGCTCTTTTCCGGATAATATAAATCTAAATGTTTTGCAATCTGCCGGCTTCTTTTTAATTTTTATTAACTTTTAACTCAGGCTATTAATTGTTTAACAATAATTATATCAAATGAAGAATCATATTTTCTTTTTAGTATTTATTTGTCCGTTACTCCTATTTGCGTTTTCATCATTTAATGGAAAGGATAAGCGAATCGGCGGAACACAATTAAACGGCGATGGGTGCGTTTGTCATACGGTTGAACAAAGTTTAAACGTTAAAGTCTGGGTAACCGGTTCCGATACTTTAATAGCCGGGCAAACCGGGTTGTATAAAATGTTCCTAACAGGCGGACCCGCTATCGCTGGCGGCTACAATGTTGCAGGCAGGTTCGGCACTATGAACGCAGTTGATTCACTTACCGTTTGGGACTACCGAGCGCCAAACGAATTAACACAGGCATTCCCTCTTTTATTTCCGTCAACGTCCGATACAATATTTTGGGAATTTGGTTATACCGCATCTGATTCTTCTTCAACCGATACTATTTATTCTACCGGGCTTAGCGTTAATTATGATGGAATTCCTTCCGAAATAGATGAATGGGCGTATGGGTCAAAATTCCCGGTCACGGTTATACAAAATGCAATTCCTGTCGAATTAATTTCTTTCGATGTTTCTGTTAATGAAGGTAAAGTTGATCTTAGATGGCAGACTGCGAGTGAATTAAATAACTATGGATTTGAAATTCAGAAGTTAGAAGTTAGAAGTCAGAAGTCAGAATGGGAAAAAATTGGTTTTGTTAAAGGAAGCGGAAGTTCATCGTTCGCTAATAGTTATACTTTCTTAGATTATCCGGATTATAATTCTATCTTAAAATACAGACTGAAACAGATTGATTACAATGGCGGATTTAAATTTTCCAATATTGTAGATGTAAGTATTAACAATCCTATTCACTTTTCGCTGGAGCAAAATTATCCCAATCCATTTAATCCAACAACAAAAATTCGTTACAGCGTTCCATCTTCTGAAACTCAAAGCAGTGCATCTTCACAACATGTTTTATTAAAAGTGTATGACGTTCAGGGAAATGAAATTTCGACTTTGGTGAATGAAAAGAAGGAACCCGGGCATTATCAGATTGAATTTAACGGAATGAACCTTACTTCAGGAATATACTTTTATAAATTACAAATAGCAGAAAATTCAATCGTACGGAAAATGGTTTTATTGAGATAGAATAAGATTTTCAACTAACAAAGAAAAAGAATTATATTAAGCGGGATTTCTTTACGGACTCATCTTACGCAAACGCTGAGAACAGTATGACAATTCTCTGAATCGCTCTTAAATTTTGTTTCAATTTTTTTTCTTCTTTGGTTGAAACAGGGTTTCGACCTACGTTATAATGAGCATCTCTAATCCGTTAGTTAACGGATTTTTAGAGATGCCCTTAAGATAATTCGGTGATAACTTTATTTGCCATTACGAGCTACGGCACTATTTTAAATAAAGCATCTTCTTTGAAACAACAAAATTATCAGTTGTTAACCGGTAAACGTAAACACCGCTTGCGTAGGATGAAGCGTCAAATGTGTATTCGTATCTGCCGGGTTCTTTGTAGTCGTCTGCAAGTGTTGCAATCTGTCTGCCGAGTATATCGTACACAGATAAATTTACTTTTGCTTTTTTAGGAATTGCAAAACTTATTTTTGTTACCGGGTTAAAGGGGTTAGGATAATTCTGCATTAAAGAAAATTCTGTTGGAAGTTCTTCTTCTTTGTTAAAGAGTTTATCGATGAACTTAAATTTTGTTGAAAGTTTCTCAAGGTAATATTCATTTAATGATTGAATGT
>MNYQ01000185.1 GCA_001873185.1 Ignavibacteria bacterium CG2_30_36_16
GGTGAAGCTGTTTGGAGATTTGTTAGTAATATTACACAAAACCCAAGCGGCAGCAATTTTGTTTATTCCGATGCGCCGCTTGTCTGGGCAAGATTTTCTGGTACTTATTCGGTCGGATTGGTGGATCTAAGTCCTCTTCTCGGCGATTCTATTAGAATTAAATTTACTTTTTTCTCAGACGAAGACCAGCCGCTTGGCACAGCGCTACAAGTGGATGATATCGTTGTTTGGACGACGGATGAACCTGTAATTTATTTAGCCCCTCAGAATCTTACTGCGGTTCAATCAGGAACTTCAGTTAATGTTCAATGGGATGATTTAAATATTAGCGGCTCTCAGCGCGTTATTTATGACGATAACAGTTTTGAAAATGCAATTCATTTGAATTCAGGCACGGCTGATGCAGGCGCTTATATTCCTGTTAATAATCCTGTTTCACTCGATACAGTATGGATTTGGGGCGCAACTCAAAATACTGCAACCAGCACAACACTAAAAGTTTGGTCAGTTACTAATGGCGTACCATCTACAACTCCAATCTACACCGAGCCAATTAACATTACTGCCAACCAGTGGAATGCATTTGATGTTTCCGGCGCTCATTTAGTTTATAACGATGACTTTATTGTGGGCTATGAAATCAGCACACCAATCTGGGTTGGGCTTGATCAAACAACAGTACCGAGTACAGGCAGTTATGTAAATCTTGGCACATGGTCTACCTGGAAAGATGTGGCGCTTGCAAACAGCTTACCGGATGGCGAGTGGGGCATAAGAGCTTCTATTACGTATACCGGCGGAACAGTTATTACTTACGACCTGTATCGTAAACTGATTTCTGATCCTTCATTTACTTCAGCACTTGCTGTTGATCTTGCAGAAGCATTTTATACAGACACAACTGCAGAAGCCGGAGGCAATTATTGCTATGCAGTAAAAGCTGTTTATGGTACACTCGGCGAAAGTAATTTTTCAAATCAGGATTGCATTATTTTAGTTTCGGTTGAGGAAGAAAAAGTTGTTCCAAAGGTATTTAACCTCGAACAAAATTATCCGAATCCTTTCAATCCATCAACAAGCATTCGTTTTGCTCTGCCTGTTGATGCAAAGGTTACAGTAAAACTTTATGATATACTCGGAAGGGAATTAGTCGAACTTGCGAACAATTCTTTTAATGCAGGTATTCATACGATTATGTTTAATGCTGTTAATTTATCAAGCGGTATTTATTTCTATAACATTGAGGCAAAAGGCTTAAATGGAGAAATATTCAAAGCAAGTAAAAAACTTACTCTGATGAAATAATTTGCTAAATAGAGACCCGGTTGTTTTATGCCGGGTCTCTCAATATAATGTAAAACATCAGTTTTAGTGCTATCCGTCAGATTAAGCCGTTATCCAAATTATTTTCCGCTTATACATCTTTTCTTTACAAATATTCAATTTAATCGTAACTTTTCCACAGCCTGAAGAAGAATATTATTTGATGGTGTATTATTAAGCAAATGTAAAAAACAAATATTATCATTGAAAAGAGTCAACAAAATATAAATCTATTGGAATAATCCTTTGAAAATTACGGCAGTGCAAAATCGAATTTTAAATCTAACTAAAAATGTTAAGTTTCAGTTGTTCTTAACTGCTGCTGCTTTATTGTTTTTATTCAGATTATTTTTTAAGCCGGATGACGTTTTAATGCTGCAGGTAATAAACGAAATTCTTGTAGTTACTTCAGTTTCATTCTTTATACTTTATTTGCTTGACTTTCTCAGCAAACGGTCTTTCAGCCCGGTTTCTATGGTGATGAATGTCGGTATCTTAAACGCATTCCTATTTTTTATGATGACTTTCTCCGGCACAATTTTAACTGGTTTGTTTGGAGATTTAAGTTTAGAAGAAAGCAGAAGCGGTCTTGTTTATTATCTTGTTTTGTTTTTTTATGTTTTTTTACTGCTAATTTCCTTTTCCTACTTTTTCATAACGTTTAAAGAATTTTATTTCTTGAAACAGAAAAAAAACGTGAGCAAGCACTTCAATACTATGATCATTTTTATACTGCTTGCATCTTTTACGGCAATGTTTGGTGAGAAGTGGGATTTAGAATATATTTCACTCTCTTTCTTTTTTATAAGTATACTTTTAATCGTAATCAACTCTATAAAAATTTCTTGGATAGCCTTTATAGTTAAAAAGGAAAAACTGTACGTCCTTTTTCTTTCGGTTATAATTGCAATTTTGTTTATTGTAAATATTGTTAATGCTTCCGACGGTAATTCTTATAAATTAGTGCTTGACCATTTCTCCCCTTCACTCACAACGTTTTTCAAGCTAATTATGATTTACGGAATCATTTACTACAGCATTCTCTTTTTTACTACCTTATTTCATTTGCCAACGGCTGAAGTTTATGACCGAAAGGCGCAAGAAGTAACTTCACTTCAGTACTTCAGTAAGCTGATCACACAAGTTTTGGACTTTGATGAGCTAGCTGAAACAGTTACAGATATTGCCACAAAAGTTTGTAACGCTCACGGTTCTTGGATTGTTTGGAAAGCAGATAATGAATTTAAAAATATTGCCACTAAGAATATTGGTTACGTCGATGTTAAACTTATGACAGAATATCTTCATGACATCTTCATTAATAAAGCTGATGAAAAAACTGAGATCGTTACTCTTGAAAAATTTAACCGCCGGAGAGAATTGAGCGAAGACTATTCTGTTATTGCCGTTACCCCGTTAAAAGCGCATAACGAAATTAAAGGATTTTTGCTGACTGTAAAAAAATCAGATTTTATTTTCGATGAAGAAGATAAAAACGCTCTTGAAACATTTGGCGATTATGCCTCTGTATCGATTGAAAATTCAAGACTTCTTGAGCAGTCAATTGAAAAAGAACGTTTGGAAAAAGAACTCGACGTTGCACGCGAGATACAACGGAAAATACTTCCGGCTGCAGAGCCGCAATACAAAAACTTAAGTATAGCTTCAGTTTTTATACCTGCATTTGAAGTAGGCGGAGACTATTACGACTTTTTTGAAATAGAAGATGACAAACTTGGATTTGTTATTGCTGATGTTTCGGGAAAAGGAATTTCAGCCGCTTTTATAATGGCGGAAGTAAAAGGAATTTTCGAATCGCTTTCGAGAACTTCTCAAAGTCCGCGTGAAATATTTATTAAAGCTAATGAAATTTTGCGCAGAGCTCTCGATCGGAAAACATTTGTTAGCGCAGCTTATGGAATCATAGATGTACAAAAAGAAACGCTATATTACTCTCGCGCAGGGCATTGTCCCGTGCTATTAATAAGAGGCGAAACAGTGGAAGTTTTAAAACCCGCCGGTATCGGGCTGGGGCTTACGCATTCCAAAGAGTTTGCTGATGCACTAGAAGAAGATACAATTGAACTTAAGGGGAATGATATTATTGTTTTATATACCGACGGAATAACTGAAGCAAAAAATAGCGAATTGGAAGATTTCGGTGAAAAATTATTCGAACAAATTTTAATTGAAAACAGGCACGAGGATGCCGGCACTATTTCTAAAAAAGTAATTAGTGAAATTTCTTATTTTTCAAAAAACTATCCGCAGCACGATGACATAACTTTAGTTATTATAAAATGGAAACAGAAATTATTAAATAATGGAGACAAAGAATGGCAGAATTTAGCACCGCAGTTAAATACCGGGGCGATGTAAATGTTATTTATCTAAATGGATTTTTAGATGCGCATACCGCACCGCAGCTCGAAAATGAATTTTCAAAGCTGATTGAAGAAAACAAATATTCTATTGTGGTTAATTTTAAAGACCTTAATTATATAAGCAGCGCAGGTCTTGGTGTTTTTATGGCATTCATAGAAAAAATTCGCGAGAATAAAGGAGACATAAAATTAACAAGCATGAATGATAAAGTATTTAATATTTTCGACTTGCTTGGATTCCCTTTATTGTACGAAATCTTTAAGTCTGAAGAAGAAGCAGTTAAAAAATTCAATGAGATTAAAAAACTTGAAAACGAATAATTACATAGACGATAAAAAGTTGATTGTACAAAGCAGAACCGAAAACCTTTCTGTCGTTAGAGATTATATACATGATGCCGCTTTGAAAGCCGGTATAAATCCCGAAAAGGTTGGTGATATTATTCTTGCTGTGGATGAAGCTTGTACAAATATAATTAAACATGCTTACAAATCGATTCCCGATGGAAAGATAGAAATTCAAGTGCTAAATAATTATAAAAAGTTTACTATCGTCATAACAGATTATGGTAGTTCATTTGAACCTAAAAAAGTTCCGGCTCCGGATCTGCAAAAATATTATCAGCAACATCGCGTTGGCGGCTTAGGCATGTACTTGATGAAGAATTTAATGGACGAGGTAGATTATATTTCCGTGCCCGGTAAATATAATAGAGTTTCGCTGTCAAAAAATTTAAACACGGTTAGCTGATGCCGGAATTTGAAAATTTAAAAGTAAAACGAAATTTAACCGCGCTTGTTGAGTTTAGCAGGATAATTAACTCCAGTTTGGATCTTGATTTTATACTCGGTAATGTTTTACTAACATGTATGGGTAAATATTTAAGCTCACGCGGTTTAATTGCATTGCATCAAAATGGAAATTATGTTGTTAAATCGGTTAAAGGGCTGCCTGATAAAGTTTTAAAACTTTTTCCTAATCTAGATAATGATGAGGAATTTCTTGAT
>MNYQ01000239.1 GCA_001873185.1 Ignavibacteria bacterium CG2_30_36_16
TATAAACCTGGCAAAGATGATGCTTACGGAAGCAATAGCCATTCCCAATGGTCCGCTCATCATATCAATACCCTTACGCATAGCTTCGCTTGTTTGTTCTGCCTGATCGGAAGTTAATTCTCCATTTTGTACTTTCTTTTGGAGTTCGGCTTCTTGCTTCTCAATCTGCTCTACCTGTTTTTGTTTAATTAAGAAAGATGTTTCGGAGTTGCTCATAAGTATAATATTAGAGATGATTGAAACAACAATTACGAGCAGCAGAGGGAGCAGCCAATCGCTTGTGTGCGGCGGGAAAAGGGCAGTTTGTTTAAAGGTAGCTTCCGGTTCAGTAAACACACCGGTCATTTTATCCGAATGTGTTAGTTCGTCCTGCATATCAGGTTCCTCAGGATTTTTCTGAACATCGAAATTAACGGTATCGTTATTATCCATTGGTGCCTCAAAAGATTTTGTGAAAGAATGATGAAAAAATTATCTATTGTTGAGGTAAAAGGCAACAAGGAAACGGAATTATTTTCAAATGGAATTTTTCATTTAACTTTGGCAAAGCACAGTATAGAAAATATGTGCTGAAAATTCCATAACCGCATCCGATCACTAACGAACGGTAAATATCACCCCAA
The DNA here is from genome assembly GCA_001873185.1 of Ignavibacteria bacterium CG2_30_36_16. GTDB lineage: Bacteria > Bacteroidota > Ignavibacteria > Ignavibacteriales > Ignavibacteriaceae > CG2-30-36-16. Next base: position 624 of record MNYQ01000239.1, read on the forward strand.
CGGTTCGAGTTCCCGTGATGGCTATTCAATATCTACGTTTCAATATTTCAGTAAAAGGGCATCGCTAATCCGTTAGTTAACGGATTGCGAATTACCAAAAAAGGCATTGCCTTTATTTATCAAAAGAATGACCTCACTGTCATTGCGTCCCGCTTTGCGCATAGGCGTCAACTTAAGAAACAGTGAAAAAAACTGTTCTACGCAAATATTATTATAAAATCGTCCATATATTAGGAAATATTGCACTCCTAACGGAGTGCAATTCGCTTTTGTTTTATCTTACTACCAATATTTAGCTCCTCTGGAGCTATTTAAACGACCTGAAAAAAAATTTCTAACTCCGTTAGGAGTTATATCTTGGTAGAAATGAACACAAAAAAAAACGAACTCCGTAGGAGTTCAATATGAAATACAAGTAAACGCTAACTACATTCAACCGTTGTAATACATTTATTTACAACCAATTACAGCAACAACAAATAATAGTAAGTTGACGCATATGCGCATTGCGGGATTGGGAGCGAAGCAATCTTAAAATTCTACACTGGGATTGCTTCATTCGAGGATCCGTTAGCTAACGGACAATGACACTTTGTTTTTAGAGATGCCCAAAAGTTAAACAATCTCGGAATTCTTTATTAACTTTACACCATTATTTTTATAAAGAATTCGGCGGCAAAAGATGAAAACCATTATTGAACCATTCAAAATAAAATCAGTAGAACCTATCAGATTTACAACAAAAGAAGAACGGGTTGAACTGCTTAAAACAGCAGGCTACAATCCTTTTATGCTCCATGCCGATGATGTGCTCATTGACCTATTGACCGACAGCGGAACCTCTGCAATGAGCAGCGAGCAGTGGGCTGGTATTATGCGCGGAGACGAATCTTATGCAGGTTCGCGAAGTTTTTTCCGTTTTGAAGATGCCGTAAAAAAAATCACCGGGCTTAAGTACATCATCCCAACTCATCAGGGAAGAGCAGCCGAAAAAATTATTTTTTCAATCACAGGCGGTGCGGGAAAATATTTTCCGAACAACACACACTTCGATACTACACGCGCTAATGTAGAGTTTTCCGGCGCAGCAGCAGTTGATTTATTAAATGAAACTGGCAAGCATCCAGAAATAAGGGCTGATTTTAAGGGCGATATGGATGTTGAAAAGCTTGAAGATTTTATCGTGCAGACCGGCGCAGAAAATATTCCTCTTTGCATGCTAACCGTTACTAACAACTCCGGCGGCGGTCAGCCTGTTTCTATGAAAAACATAAGGGAAGTGAGCGCTGTTTGTAAAAAGTTTGGTATCCCGCTTTTTCTTGATGCATGCCGGTTTGCTGAAAATGCTTACTTCATTAAAATTAGGGAAGAAGGTTATGCCGACAAATCTGTTCTTGAGATTGCGCAGGAAATGTTTTCTTATGTTGATGGCGCTACAATGAGCGCTAAAAAAGATGGGCTAGTAAATATTGGCGGCTTCCTTGCAATGAACGATAATGAGATTGCCATGAAGTGCAGAAATCTTCTAATCGTTACCGAAGGGTTTCCTACTTACGGCGGACTTGCAGGGAGAGACCTTGAAGCAGTTGCACAAGGATTGGAAGAAGTTGTTGACGAACATTATCTTCAATATAGAATTAGAAGCGTTGAATATCTTGGCGAAAAACTTGTTGCTGCAGGCGTACCTATTATTGAACCGCCTGGAGGTCATGCAATTTATCTTGACGCAAAAAGATTTGTCCCGAATATTCCTTCCGAACAATTTCCCGGTCAGTCAGTTACCTGCGAACTTTATATTGAGGGGGGAATACGCGCAGTTGAAATAGGAAGTGTTATGTTCGGGAAATATGATAACTCAGGCAAATTAATTCCGCCCCCGATGGAACTTGTAAGACTTGCAATTCCACGCCGTGTGTATACTCAAAGTCATATCGACTATGTACTCGAAGTTATTCTTGAAGTATTTAAGAATCGTGGTAAACTTAAAGGATACAAGATAACTTATGAAGCACCGATGCTGAGGCATTTTACTGCACAGTTTGAACAGATATAATAGAGTGGTAAACTACAGGGCATCTCTAATCCGTTAACTAACGGATTAGAGATGCCCTATATATTATGAAACGTTAAAACCCACTTTAAGGTTGCGAATAAAAATATAATTGATAATTGAATACAAAATTAGTAAAGATGTGCCGGTTTCCATCTCAAGATGGCGGTAATTTTTTTTGATCTAGAAATTTAAATTGCTGATTTAATAATTGTTTGTTAATAGGTTTTCCGAGCGAATGGTTTTGGTTGGCGATAGTTAGTTGGAAAAAATTTGAGGGGTTAAAAAAAATCAATATTTTTTTAGGGATTATGCAGGCGCTTGCAAACCCAAGCGCCTGCAAATAAATTACACTAAGTTTTATTTTATCAGCGTCATCTTCTTTGATGCTTTATAATCGCCGCTTGTTATTTCGTAAATGTAAAGACCGCTTGCGAGGTTACTGGCATCGAATGTAACCTCGTAACGACCTTTTGTTTTGAAATCGTTTACGAGTGTTTTTACTTCTCTACCGAGTATGTCGTAAACCTTTAACGTAACCATTCCGTCTTCCGGTATCTGGTAACGGATTGTGGTTGTGGGATTGAAGGGGTTGGGGTAATTTTGCGCTATATCATAAGAATTAACCACAGGCTCTACTGTTTGTGATGATTTAATAAATCTTTTTTCAGAAAGTAAATTATCTGCCATTTGCAGTTTCATTAAAAATTCATCTTCTGTTAAATTTAATTGTCTTAGTTCGCTTAATAATATTCTAGCAGAATCAATATCATTTTTTACATTAGCATAAGCAAACAATTTTGCAAAACGGGCATTAATTCCGTCATAAGAGTTTGAGATGCTGATTGCATTATTGTAATTTGAAATAGCACTATAAAATAGGTCATCATTTAAATCTAAATCAGCAACGATTTTCTTTAGCTTTGCCTTATGAATATTGTTACTGTTAGAAATAATATTAAAGTAACCTTTCAGTTCTTTTCGGTCATATCGATTTTTTATATCTAATAGTTTAGCAAAAGCAAAATCGACATACATATCATCACGAATTAACTTCTTATAAAAATTAATTGCCTGATTAATTTTACCCTGTCTCTCTAAAATAATTCCTTCAAAGATTGATAAGGTATCAGTTTTTAAATGATTTTGATTTTCTAAACCAATAACCGAAGCTGCTAATTTTTTACTCTTTTGATCCCAGGGATTTTCAGCAAGAAATTCTTCGACTTCTAAAAAGGATGTACCATCTGCATATAATTGAGGACTTAAACCCCAATAATCATAGTAACCGACAAACCAACTGTTTTGATAACAGTAAGCATCATAAGTTTGATTGCCATAAATGCTGTTAAAAGCTGCTGTTTGATCATCCCAACCGGCTATAGTACTGCTGCCCCAGGCTGTTGTTATTCCATATCTGTTGTTCATAAATCGATTATTAGGGTACGGTGAATAACCATCAGCCGTCATAGTTTCGGTGTAACAGCCGCCGCCAAGGTATGCTCCGTACAAAAATCCATTTACATCATTTCCTATTATACGTGCATTTGTATTATTCCCGAAATAAATTCCCTGGTGGCTATACATGTTGGTAAACTTATATATTTTATTTCCCTGTATAATTGGGCTTAACCCGGAAGCATCACCATAAATCCCATTTTGTACCGGGTCTTCAATATAATTATTAATTATTATAGGTTGAGAATTATAAATGTAAATTCCCTGTGTGCTATTTTTTATATGATTATTATCTAACATGATATCTGCGCCGTTCCTAATTTTCAATCCGGCAGAATTTATTATTTCGCATTCTGTTAAATATGAACCGGAGCTAAATTGATTTGTAAAATCCAAATATCCCCAATGATCATTTGTTAATCCGGCAAGAGCAAATTTATTTTTGTTTGCGTATAATGAACCATCTACGACAAAATTTACACCTGTATTAAAAAATAAATTTGTACCGGGTGAGAGATTCAATGTAAAATCAGATTCAACGGTTAATGGAGCATCAATTACATAATTTCCATTCCAGGTTGTGTTCGAAGCGATATTACCTGAACGATGTTTGTAGATTGAGGGTACCAAAGAAGGATCGCCGAAATAAGTTAAATCGTTAACGAAGAATTCTAAACTTGAGAATTCGT
>MNYQ01000038.1 GCA_001873185.1 Ignavibacteria bacterium CG2_30_36_16
CATTATGCGGCAACGGAGCGAGATGCGCAATAAAATTTGCTCATCTTACTGGCAAGTTTAGTTCTTCTCAAACAAGATTTATTTCAAACGGCGAAATGTTTTCCGGTGAGGTTGTAAATTCAGAAATTGTAAAATTTTACTTGAATCCATCGAAAAAAATTAAATTCAATTTCAAAATTAAAATTTTCGGACAACTGATAAATGCTTGTTATGCTGATACCGGCTCGCCGCATGTAGTTATAAAAATCTGCGATGTGCTTGAAGATGTTTCGCAGCATAAGTCGTTTTATACTCTTGAGGAATTCCCTGTTCTTGAATTGGGAAAGGCAATTCGTTATCATAATGATTTTATGCCTTCCGGAACAAATGTTAATTTTATTGAAATAAAAGAAAATGAAATTTTTATTCGAACATACGAACGCGGCGTGGAAGATGAAACACTTGCTTGCGGAACGGGTTCAACTGCCGCTGCAATTGTAGCGTCAGTCACTGATAATTTGAAACCACCTATCAAATTAATTACAAAGGGGGGTGAAATATTATCGGTCGATTTCAAATACGAAAAAAATAATTTTTATAATTTATCATTAACCGGACCGGCGAAGGTTATTTTCACCGGCAGTTTCTTACTAAATAGTTATTCATAAATTTCCAGGAAAAAAAATGTCCAAAGTACTTTTTACAATACAATACGAAATCAAACCAGCTAACAGAAACGATTACTTAAATGTTATTAAAGAATTAAAAAACCTTCTTTCATTGGATGGAATTGAAAGTTATAATGTTTTTGAGGTCAAGGGAAAAGAAAATCATTTCTACGAGGTTTACAAGTTCGCATCCGAGGAAGCCTACGAAGCTTTTGACGATGACCAAAACGAAAGAATAAATATTCTTATTAATAAACTTAACGATATGACATTAGGAACTAAGTACACTACTTTGTACGAGTTACAAATACCTTAAGAATAGTAAGCCAACTCTCCTAAATTAATAGTCACTATTTAATGACTACTGAACACTATACTTTTGTTATTAAAATTTTTTTTACCCGAATGAATAATACACTTCACAAAATATATATCGCTGCGTTTTTTATAGTAGGAATTGCAGTTGCTATACTGCTTGCCATTAATGGTTACACTTATTATTCAACAATTGAAGAAGAAAAATTTTTTAATGCTTCGCATCAACTACTCAAACCAAGCGGTTATTTGGGGCATGGTTTGGGAATATTAGGCACTTTGATGATGATTGTGGGTGTAGCTATTTATATGATTCGAAAACGATTTCGTCTTTTTTTTAATCTCGGCTTTTTAAAGCACTGGTTAGAATTTCATATCTTCTTATGCACTGTTGGTCCGATGCTTATTCTTTACCACACGGCATTTAAGTTCGGCGGTATTGTTGCAGTTAGTTTTTGGAGTATGGTACTTGTGGTTATAAGCGGTATTATAGGAAGATTTATTTATGTCCAAATACCGAGGACAATTCAGGGGCAGGAATTAAGTATTAAAGATTTAAATGCATTGAATGATGAGATACAATTCAAACTTCTTAATAATTATAAAGTTAACGCTTCACTTCTTGCAGAATTTGACCATATAAATAGGATTAGCAAATATAAATCTGCCAGCACGCTCGGCGCTGTTGTTTTTATAATAAAAGATTATTTCAATATTAAGGTTCTTCTGAACAAATTCAAAAAAGAATTAAGAAAAATGAATCTGCCGCGTTCGGGTAAAAAAGAAGCTGTAAAGACAGCAAAGCAGATGCTTATAATGAGCCGCCGTATCGGGCTTTTGCGAACTATGCAAAAGTTGTTTAAATACTGGCATGTTGCTCATCTTCCCTTTGCTATTATTATGTTCGTTATTATGATAGTTCATGTGGCAGTTACTATTGCCTTTGGTTACAAATGGGTTTTTTAAGGAGGTTCTATTGAAATTCAAACCGGTTTACATTTATATAGTTTTAATTTTAACTGTTGTTGCAGTGTTCATTTTTGTTCCGAAGGATGATATTTCTAAATCGGAAGCAGAGGTTACGGATAGTAAAATGCCGCAGGATGAAATTCATAAAGGATTGGGCAGCAAGGAGGGTCCGCCAAGCAAAAGCAACGTTACAGGTAATATCAAACATCAGATGGAGATGATGAAAAAAGCCGTAGAGGATAATCCGAACGATACATTGGTTATTAGACAGTATGCAGATTTTCTTTCAGCCGCTCATCGCAGAAATGAAGCCATTTCTCTTTATGAACGAATTTTAAATATGAATCCAAAGCGAAGCGATATTTTATTCAACCTTGCATTTATCTATTACGACAAGCAGGAATTTGATAAATCCAAAGAGATGACGGATAAGATTTTAAAATATAATCCTGATGATTTACGTGCCCGGTATAACATTGGAGCAATTGCACATGCTAAAGGAAATATTGCAGAAGCAAAAAAAGTATGGAATGAACTTGCGGAGAAACACGCTTCAACAGAAACGGGTAAACTTGCTAAACAATCGCTTGAGAAACTGAATCAATAGTGGAAGTTCTGCTTGAAAATATTATAACTTATCTTTTAGTGATAATGATAAGCGGCGGAATATTTTTTTACTACCTCCGCAAAAAGAAAAAAGCATCTAAAGTTACAAGTAGAAAAATTGCAAAGGCAAAAGAGATGGGTTTTCATGAACCGGTGTCGCTTCACCCGGTTGTAAATCTTGACATTTGTTTGGGCAGCGGGGCATGTATAAAAGCCTGCCCGGAAAAAGATATACTCGGTATAGTAAGCGGACAGGCTCATACGATTAATGCAAGTCGTTGTGTTGGGCACGGCGCTTGTTTTCACGCATGTCCCGTGCAGGCAATTTCTCTTTGCATTGGAACAGAAAAACGTGGCGTTGAACTGCCGCATGTGAGCCAGGAGTTTGAAACCAACATAAAAGGATTGTACATTGCCGGTGAACTTGGCGGTATGGGATTAATTAAAAACGCGGTTGAACAGGGGAAACAGGCTCTTCAAAACATAACAAAGAATCTTAATAAAAACGCACAAGCAGAGTATGACGTTGTAATTGTTGGAGCAGGACCCGCAGGTATCTCTGCAACCCTTGAAGCATCAAAACAAAATTTGAAATCTGTTACCTTGGAACAGGATAGCCTCGGCGGCACTGTGTATAGTTTTCCCAGGGCAAAAGTAGTGATGACATCTCCGATGGATTTGCCTCTTCATGGAAAAATTAAACTTGGTGAGACTTCTAAATCGGAATTGCTCGGTTTGTGGATGGAAATTCTCGGCAAGTATAACATATCCATCAACGAACAGGAAAAAGTTGAATCAATCGAAAAGCAGGATGATACTTTTATCGTAATGACAAATAAAGGACATTATACCACCCGCGCAATCTTACTTTCAATTGGCAGAAGAGGAACTCCCCGAAAACTTGGTGTGCCTGGCGAAGAAAATGAAAAAGTTTATTACCGTTTACTCGAACCGGAACTAATTCACGAGCAGAATATTTTGGTTGTTGGCGGTGGTGATTCTGCAATAGAATCTGCTTTATTACTTGTCGAAGAAAATAATAAAGTAACTCTTTCTTACCGGAGCAATTCATTTTCGCGGATAAAGCCAAGAAATCTTGAAAAAATTAATCAAGCTGCAAACAGTGGTGAAATAAATGTTATCTTTAATTCTACGGTTGTAGAAATCAAAGATGATGAAGTTCTTCTTTCGATTGAAAATTCTGAAGAAATAACTATCCCCAATGATTTAGTTTATGTTTTTGCCGGTGGAGAACTGCCCACAAAGTTTCTTGAAAAAATCGGCATTACGATCACCAAAAAATTTGGAGATGCAGTTTTAAAGGGGAGATAAAGAATAGTTCTTTACGTCGTTCCAAAACTGTTTTACTTGCTTCAAATTAAAGTTTATACCTTGATAGATTTGACTAATTCTGCATATATTATACCATCCAATAATAATGTTTTTGTGCAATGACGAGAGAAATGTTTAGAAGTAAAATTCACCGTGCGGTTGTTACCATGGCTGAACTTTATTACGAAGGAAGTATAACAATAGACAAAGATCTTTTGGCTGCGGCTGATATTTTGCCTTATGAAAAAGTTCAAGTTGTGAATATAAATAATGGCAGCCGGTTTGAAACTTATACGCTCGAAGGTCCGGCAGGCAGTGGTATGATTTGTTTAAATGGTCCTGCCGCAAGACTCGGTTCGGTTGGCGATGAAGTTATTATTATTACTTATACACATTTAGATGAAGAAAAAGCAAAAAAACATAAACCCAAAGTTATCCTTGTTGATAAGGATAATAAAATAAAGCACGAATTTTAATTTTATTAGACATTTGAACGGATTACATCAGCATTGATTTTCTCCGATGTTTTCGTTAATATTTGCTCAAACAATGAGGCTGAATATGAAAAAGTTACTCGTAATGTTATTTGCCATTTTTGCGGTATCAAGTTTTGCACAATATAAAGATCCCGGATTTCCGAAGAACAATGTAAAAGACGGTATAATTACACAGCCTTCAAGTTCATTATTCGGTTTTCTTAACACCGAAAATTTCAGCATGCATCATTCCTATTCGATGAGTTATTCTTCTTTCAGCGGAAACGGTTTAGCGCTTGGTGTTTATACAAATAGTATGAACCTAAGTTTGGCAGAAAATTTAAATGTTCAGGTAGATGCAAGTCTCGTTCATTCGCCGTATTCAAGTTTTGGTAAAGAAGTTCAAAACAGTATAAACGGAATTTACTTAAGCCGTGCAGCATTAAATTATAAACCGTGGGACGATGTTTATATTTCAGTTCAATATAGACAGATACCTGCATATTCATATCCATACGGCGGTTATTACAACAGCTTCAATATGTTTGATAGATTTAATGGCAGCAGCAACTGGTTCGAAAGATAAATTTTGCTTATGAGTGTGATTAATTGAAGGAAAAAACACAACCCGATAAATTTCCTACGGTTGTAAATTTTAAAACATCAACAGCCAACTTATTTTTAAATTCGGTAATAATAATTTTGCTGCTTATCATAATTTTTCTTGCTTTTTCACTTTATACTAAAATAAGTGATGCAGGAAATGAGACAACTAATGTTAATGCTAAGCAAACAGCAGCAGATATTGTTCAATTAGAAGTACTGAACGGCTGCGGGGTTAGCGGGGTTGCCGAATCTTTCACTTCGTTTTTACGCCGTAAAAATTTTGATGTCGTCCATATAGCAAATTATATTTCGTTCGACGTAGATAACTCCCTGGTAATTGATAGAACCGGCAATAAAGCCAACGCAATTAAATTAGCAGAGACGCTTGGTATTAAGAAACAATATGTGATACAACAAATTAATAACGATTATTTTCTCGATGTATCACTTGTTATTGGCAGAGATTTTAATCAACTTAAACCCAACAAACAATAGGATTCAATTGGATTCAAGAGAATTAGTAGACCAAATAGCAGAGCACATTTTTTCAAAGAAGGGTTATGACGTTCACCTTCTCGATTTGCGCAACCTTACTGCAATATCAGATTATTTTATTGTATGCAGCGCCGACTCGGACACTCAGGTAAAAGCCATAGCAGATGAAATCGATAAGAGTTTAAGGGACCGTGGAATTAAATGCTGGCACAAAGAAGGTTATAAAGCGCTCAGCTGGGTGCTGATTGATTATGTTGATGTGGTTGTGCACGTGTTTAAAAAAGATGCGCGCGCGTTTTATAATCTCGAAAAACTCTGGGGTGATGGAGTTGTTACAAAACTTGAAGACCCTGCGCTAAATGCGACCGTCGGGAAAAAACCTGCGCGTTCGAAAAAATCAACCTTGTAATCTTTAGACGAAAACCACTTGAAAAATTATTTGAACTCGCTTTTTAACAAAGCTTCGACTTCGCTCGACTATTTAAAAGAAATCAATTTTACTTTCGATGTTCCCAAACAGGAATCGCATGGCGACCTTTCGGTTAATGCCGCTATGCTTCTAACTAAAAAACTTCGCAAAAATCCCCGCCAGATTGCTGAAGAAATAATTTCCAATCTTCAAATTGACGATGCTATTATATCTAAAGTTGAAATTGCCGGACCCGGATTTATAAACTTCTTTTTTACACCTTCATTTGTTGCAAGGATAATTAAAGTTGTCATTGCTGAAGATAAATATTTCGGTAAATCAAAAAAATATGAAGGTAAAAAAGCGAACGTTGAATTTGTTTCAGCAAATCCCACCGGACCGCTAACTGTGGGGCACGGACGCAATGCTGTTGTTGGCGATACGATTGCAAATATGCTCGAATGGGTTGGCTACGAAGTTGATCGTGAATATTACTTCAACAACGCCGGAAGACAGATGCGGGTGCTTGGCGATTCAGTCAGATTAAGATATCTACAAACTTTAGGTAGAGAGATTGAGTTTCCAGGAGATTATTATCAGGGCGAATATATTAAAGAAATAGCAGACGGTTTAAAAGTTGAATACGGCGAAAAATTGGTCGATGAACCTGCCGAAGGAATATTTAAACAGCGAGCCGAGAGTGTAATCTTTGATGACATCAAACAAAGTCTCGGACGGCTAAAGATAAAACATAAAATATTCTTCAATGAAAATAGTTTATACGAAGAAGGTAAAATTGAAGAGTTGTTAAAACTGTTCCAGGAGAAAAACCTTTCTTACGAAAAAGACGGCGCAGTTTGGATGAAATTTTTAGAACTCGGAAGCGAGCAGGACAAAGTGATCGTGAAATCTTCGGGAGAGCCTACATACCGGCTTCCCGATATCGCATACCACAGAGAAAAATTAAACCGTGGTTATGATCTACTTATTGATCTTTTGGGTTCCGACCATATATCCACTTATCCCGATGTTCTTGCCGGTGTAAAAGCTCTCGGGTATGATTCCGAAAAAATTAAAGTCCTTATTCATCAGTTTGTAACGATTGTTGATCAGGGTGAAATTGTAAAAATGTCTACGCGTAAAGCTAATTTTATTACACTAGACCAACTTGTTGATGAAGCTGGAGCCGATGTTGTTCGTTACTTCTTTAACATGCGGAACATAACAACGCACATGAATTTTGATCTTTCACTCGCAAAAAAACAGTCCGATGAAAATCCGGTGTTTTATCTTCAGTATGCTCATGCGCGTATCTGTTCAATCTTAAAAATGATTGAGAAGGAAGACTTAAATGTTTCAACCGAAAATTTAAACCTTCTTACAAGTGATGAAGAACTGCAACTTTTAAGAAAGATTCATCTTTTTAAAGATGAAATATTATACAGCACAGAAAATTTTGAAACTCATCGTATTTGTTTTTACTTAGAAGACCTTGCTGCCTCATTCCATAAGTTTTATACTTTCTGCCGTATTTTGGGCACTGATAGACCTCTGGCAGAAGCCCGTGTAGCGCTTGCCAGTGCAACTAAAATAATATTGAGAAACGGATTAAGTATTCTTGGCGTTAGCGCACCCGAAAGAATGTAGGAAACGGCTGCCGAACCGTGGAAAGTTTTTTAGTAATAACCTTTTTTTTAATAATTGGTTTTGCGTTAAGGAAAATTCCTCAGTTTAGTAGTGAGACCGGAAATGTATTAAACTTATTTGTCATTTACGTTTCCTTGCCTGCCCTTGTACTCCTTAAAGTTGCAGATTTAAAATTTTCAATTGAGCTATTTTTGCCTTTAATTACGGCGTATTTAATGTTGTTTATTTCTGCCGCTTCAGTTTTACTTTTATCAAGAATATTTAAATGGAATCGACAAATAACCGGCAGCCTTCTCCTTCTCGTCCCTCTCGGCAACACATCATTTCTCGGACTTCCAATGGTTCAAGCGTTTTATGGGAGTTCAGGAATGCCGTATGCAGTGCTTTATGACCAGGTGGGTTCCTTTCTGTCATTGGCAGTTTATGGTACAATAATTCTTGCTCTTTATTCCAATGGAAATCAAAAAACCGATGCAAAAATTATTTTAAAGAAGATTGTAACTTTTCCACCTTTTCTCGCAATAGTTGTCGCTTTGTTTTTACGTCCTATTGTTTATCCCAAAATAATAGTTGAGATTTTACAGATACTGGAAGCAATGCTTGTTCCGCTTGTAATGATAGCTATTGGATTTCAATTGAGTTTTAAAATAAAAAAAGAATTTGCTTCACCTTTGAGTATCGGATTGATATTAAAACTGGCGGCAATGCCTGCTGTGGCAATTCTTTTGGGTTTAATTTTCGGTTTAGAGGGAGAGGCAGTAAAAGTTTCAATTTTTGAATCAGCAATGCCTCCGATGGTTTCTGCCGGCGCGCTTGCAATTATGGGAGGATTAGCGCCGAAGTTAAGTGCAGCTTTAGTCGGCTTTGGATTAATACTAAGTTTTGCTACTCTGCCTTTACTTTTTAATTTACTCCAACTTCTTTTTTAATCTTAATATTCAAAATAAGAGCGTGTGAATAACAGTTACAAAAAAATATTGAGTAACTCACCTTACGCAAGAATTGAAGAAAAGATATTTTCTCCGTGGGTCTCTGAGCCAGCTCGGTATTTCTCTGTGCTATTTGTTGGTCTTTATTACACAGAGTGCCACCGAGAAGTCGCAGAGTTACAAAGTGATAAAACTTTTACGTAAGGTGACTGAGTAAATATTATTTCGTTCACCCATTTTTAGAATTGCGAAGACGGGTGGAATTACCCCGTATTTAGTTCTTATTAATTACGGGTGCAAAGAGGGCAGCTATTTAGTCATCTCGCTTTACTCCGCAATCAAAAATAATCAGTAAATCAGTTCTTAGCTAATTGACTGGTAAAGAACTTAGGACTGCCTATTGAAGACTGCGGACTTTTCAGCTAAGGCTTATTAATTAAAAATAAATCCATTAGCAAAATGATATTATTCACGTCGCTGTTTTAATGTCCTGTTCCAAATTTCTTCTCCCCGGCTGTTATTCTTATATGAAGATTGTTCTGTTTTGGTGGAAGCGGGCATGTAGCATATTTTGTAAATGCACACGGCGGATTGTATGCTTTGTTAAAATCTAAAACCACTTTACCGATTGAATCCGGTTTGTCCGAATATAAAAATCTGCCGGCTCCGTATGTTTCTTCCCCGCTTGTTTCATCGGCAAAAATTAAAAACAATTTGTCGCCGCTGTTGATTACATCGAGTGTAAATTCTTTATTGTCTTTTGTAAATTTTAAATAACCGGGCGATATCTCCGCCTCAATAGTTCCAAGAACATTCGGAACAGCAATAATTTTTGGCGGAAGATAAGGAACAAATCGAGCTGTAATTTGCCAGTCTTCATTTATAGGATAGTGTTCAATACCGCGAAAATTTTTAACAAGTTCCGCTTCCAAATCTCTTAGGCGAATGCCAAACTTATCTCCTCTCTTTATTACAAACCATCTATAATTGCCGTAGGAAATTATATCGGGACTGCCGGTTAAGTCATCTTTCAATACAGTGCTGTCTAGTTTGGCATCATTTACTTTTGCGTCAATTTTTAAGATTACTGAAACTGATGTGTCGCTTAAATAAAATGTGCCGATATTTTCGGGGGTTGTTTCCGGGAACACAATATCATTATTCTTTCCACTTCCGAATGTGTTTGCTCCGGGTTCGAGCCAAAAAAGCCCGGCAAGATTCAACCATCCTGTTTCTTTCTTTAGGTTCTCTATACGTTTGTTCTGCCACCCGGTTATTTCTTTTTTATAACCTGGTAACGCCTTTTCTTCTAAAGACTTTTCGCACCCCTGCAAGAATGCAAATAGAATAAGATAAACTACACATGCAGAAAGATTTTTCATTTTATTCATCTCCTTGTTTTTTTTTGAATGCAAGATCATAATTAATTAAAAAAATATCAACTAAAACTTTGATTGTTCAGAAAGATGATTATAATTTTGATGTTAAATAATTGAAGATTTAATAACTTGAAAAAGAATCTGTAGAAGGAATTAAAAATGTTTAATAGGCTATTACCTAAAGAGTTGAAGTATTTTGAAAATTTTAAGGAAATGATTGTTAATATTTCCGAAATGGCGGATGAAACACATAAACTTTTTTCTGCCGAAGTGCCGGATAAAAACATAATGCACAAATTAAAACCTATTGAAACAAGGTGTGATGAAATTTCGGCAAAAATTATTAAACGATTAAATAAAACTTTTATTACTCCTTTCGACAGGGAAGATATATTCGCTCTTGTAAAACGGTTAGACGACATTTCTGATATGCTTCTTGGCTCTGCAATAAGGATTGAAACTTTTAATATAACAAAAAAGATTAAGTACGCAGATAAATTGTCTTTCATAATCAATCAACAAATAATAGAACTTGACAAAGCAATTCAGCACCTTAAGGTAAAAAGCGTAAACGAAATGAAAGCGGTTAAAATTCTTGAAACCGAGGCAGATAAAATCTATCAGCAAGCTCTGAAAGAATTGTTTGAAAACCCAACAGACGTTTTGAATATAATAAAAGAAAAAGAAATTCTGGATATTCTTGAAAACACTTCCGATAAATGTCAATCAACGGCAAATATAATTCTTGCAATATTTATTAAAAACGCTTAACCTTCATGACTTTTGCAATCATCATAATAGTTCTTGCTCTAATTTTCGATTTTTATAATGGTATGAACGATGCAGCAAACTCAATTGCTACTATTGTATCAACACGTGTGTTAACGCCGCTTCAGGCTGTTATCTGGGCGGCGTTTTTTAATTTCATTGCCGCTTTTATTTTTGGAGTAAGTGTGGCAACAACAATAGGAAAAGGTTTGGTGGATGTAGCTATTGTTGATAATATTGTAATCTTTTCAGGTTTAGCCGGTGCAGTTTTACTCACAGCTTCTGCAACTCATTATGGGCTGCCGATCAGCGTTTCCCATTCTATTATTGGCGGATACGGCGGCGCTGCAATCGCTAAGGCTGGTTTTGCATCTATCATTATTTCCGGCTATATAAAAATCTTAATTTTTGTTTTTCTGGCACCTTTGTTGGGATTTATAATCGCTCTCATTTTTTCAATTATTACTTTATGGGTAGTTAGGAACCGTTCGCCTTTTAAAGTCGAAAAATATTTTCGACTACTGCAGCTTGCGTCGTCCGGATTTTTCAGTTTAGGACACGGTTCTAATGATGCACAAAAAACAATCGGTATAATCACTATCGTTCTTTTCACAAATAATTTAATTGGCGACACTTTTTATGTGCCGTTTTGGGTAATAATTTTAAGTTATACTATAATTGCTCTCGGAACACTGATAGGCGGGTGGAAAGTAATTAGAACACTCGGAATGCGGATAACAAAACTTACACCATTTGGCGGTTTCAGTGCAGAAACTTCAGCCGGATTAACTGTGATAGGAGCAACATTCCTAGGAATTCCTGTAAGCACGACACACACAATTACCGGTGCAATAATCGGCGTTGGGTCAACAAGAAGGTTTTCAGCAGTCAGATGGGGAGTGGCTCGAAATATTTTGTGGGCATGGATTTTAACGATACCTCTTTCAGCAATATTTTCAGCATTAGCTTATTTTCTATCATCTTATATAGCACGCTCGTTTTGATGTGTTTTGCGAAAATATATGAATTTGACCGGATTAGTTATTCGCTTTTAAATAAAATGAACAGCTGCGTAAAGGGAAGCTCAGTAATTTATAAATCAGGTTTAAAAAAAGTCAATGAAATAAAGTCATTGCGAATCCGTTAGCTAATTGACAATGCCAGGATTAACCTAATTAGAGTGAGCTCATTTATATTAAAATAAAAACTATCTTTCCCGCGTAAATAAAGTGTACTGCGTTTATAACAACCGCTTCTTCTCTCATTTTGAGAGGAATAATGAATTATACAGTTGGGATTCTATATGAATATGCTGTTTAATAATTTTTGTAAACAATTAAACAATAATTTTTACCTCGTTATTTAACCATTCATCTACTCTTATTCTTGACTTTCAAGGCTTATATCTCTATTTTTTTGCCCTATTTATTCATCAACTAAAACAAATAAGATATATGGCAGATACTTCAGACTTCAGAAATGGATTAATAATAAAATACAAAAATGATTTATTTACTATTGTAGAATTTCAACACGTTAAACCGGGTAAAGGCGGCGCTTTTGTAAGAACAACCTTAAAAAGCCTTAGAACAGGAAAAGTACTCGATAATACCTTCCGCTCGGGTGAGGGTGTTGAAGTAGTAAAAGTGGAAAGAAGAAAATATCAATATCTTTATCGCGACGGCGATTTCCTGGTTTGCATGGATAACGATACTTACGAACAGATTAACGTACCCGTAATATTCTTCGGCGATGGAGTTTCATACTTAAAAGAAGCAGAGCAAGTAGAGATTCAATTTAACGGCGAAGAAGTTATTAACGTGGAGATACCTGTGTTTGTGCCGCTGAAAGTAACCGCTACAGATCCCGGCTTTAGAGGAGATACTGCAACCGGCGCAATAAAACCGGCTACTCTCGAAACAGGCGCTACGGTAAACGTCCCTTTATTTATTGAAGTAGGCGACTTATTAAAAATTGATACCCGCACCGGCGGATACGTTGAAAGATTAAAATCTTAAGCAAGGAGTTTTGATGGACATAAACCTTATTAAAAAGCTTGTTAAGCTTGTTGACGAAAGCGGCGTAACGGACCTGGAAATCGAACAGGAAGGGATACGAATTAAAATAGCAAAAAAAATTAGAACTGTTCAGGGATTTGACGCTGCTCAGTTGATGCCGCCCTCCATTCCAGTATCGTATAAAGATTCCGTTTCTCAATCAGCCGGTGAAGAAAATCTCTCCGTAAAAGTTGAAAAAGAAACTGACGTTCACGAAATCCGCTCACCGATAGTTGGCACATTTTACAGGGCTCCTGCTCCGGATGCAGATTCGTACGTGCAGGTGGGCGATTCCATATCCGTCGGCAGCGTACTTTGCATAGTTGAAGCAATGAAGTTGATGAATGAAATAGAAAGCGATGTTAGCGGAAAGATTATTAAAATACTTGTTGATAATGGCAAACCAGTGGAATACAACCAGCCTCTGTTCCTTATCAAACTAAGTTGATAAATTATTTAGAGGAATAATTGTTTAAAAAGATTTTAATAGCCAACAGAGGCGAAATTGCATTAAGAATTATAAGAACATGCAAAGAACTCGGAATAAAAACAATAGCAGTATATTCCGAAGCAGATAAAGATTCGCTGCACGTAACATTTGCCGATGAAGCAGTTTGTATCGGTCCTGCTTACAGCAAAGACAGCTACCTTAAAATTCCATCAATAATATCCGCCGCACAAATTACGGGCGCCGATGCTATTCATCCCGGCTATGGTTTCCTTGCCGAAAATGCTTCCTTCTCCGAAATTTGTATAGAATCAAATATTAAATTTATAGGTCCTTCACCGCAGATGATTAATGCAATGGGAGATAAAGCATTTGCTAAAAACACGATGCAAAAAAATGGCGTTCCAGTTATCCCCGGCAGCGATGGAGTAATAAATGACATTGATGTTGGTAAAAAAGTTTCTCAAGAAATTGGTTACCCCGTAATTATTAAAGCCACGGCAGGCGGCGGCGGCAAAGGGATGCGCATTGTTTGGGAAGAAAAAGAATTTACAAAAGCATTTCAAACCGCAAGAGCAGAAGCTGAATCGAATTTCGGAAATCCCGATGTTTATATTGAAAAATTTATAGAGAACCCGAGACATATAGAGATCCAAATTATGGGCGATAGTTTTGGCAATGCATTTCATTATGGTGAAAGAGATTGTTCGGTGCAGCGCCGGCATCAAAAGTTAATTGAAGAATCTCCCTCGCCTGCTATTGATGAAGTAATAAGAAATAAGATGGGCGAAGCGGCTGTTAAAGGAGCTATGTCTGTTCATTATGAAGGCGCCGGAACGGTAGAATTTCTGCTTGATAAAAACAAAAACTTTTATTTTATGGAAATGAACACCCGTATTCAAGTGGAGCATCCTGTAACCGAATTTGTTTACGGTGTTGATTTAATTCGGCAGCAGATTATAGTTGCTGCAGGTGAAATAATTGAAACTCTGCCGGGTAAACCACACGGACATTCGATAGAGTACAGAATTAATGCGGAAGATCCCGAACACGGTTTCAGACCTTCTCCCGGGAAAATAGAATCGCTTCATTTTCCGGGCGGTTTCGGAGTTCGTGTTGATTCACATATTTATCAGGGTTATTCTATTCCACCTTATTACGATTCACTTGTTGCAAAGCTTATAGTCTGGGGGAAAAACCGCCAGCATGCTCTTGTGCGAAGTAAAAGGGCGCTTGAAGAATGCACTATCGAAGGAATTAAAACTACAATTCCGTTTCATTTAAAAGTATTAGAAGACCAGCGATTTGTAACCGGCAATTTTGATACTGGATTTTTAGAAGATTTTAAATATTAGCGAAGGATTTTTATCCTTATAATAAAAAAAAACTGAGGTAAAAGAATGAACGTTCCAGAAAATTTAAAATATACAAAAGAACACGAGTGGATTTCCGTCAATGGAAATATCGGAACAATTGGTATAACCGATTATGCTCAAGGAGAACTTGGTGATGTAGTTTTTGTTGACATAGATTCCGGCTTGAGTGAAATACAAAAAAATCAGTCCTTCGGTACTATCGAAGCTGTAAAAACAGTCAGCGACATGTACGGACCATGCGGCGGTAAAGTTTTAGAAATAAATAGCAAACTTGCAGATTCGCCCGAAATCATTAATTCGGATCCATTTGGTGATGGGTGGATGGTTAAGATCGAAATAAGCGATATGACCGAACTTAACGATCTGCTTGACGCTGCCGCTTATAAAAAATTAATTGGCGGTTAGGTTTATCTTTAGGGCATCTCTAATCCGTTAGTTAACGGATTTTTAGAGATGCCCTTTAATCTAATTTCATTTACTGCGGATTTTTTAGCCAGGTATTTAAAACAAAATCCCATCTGTGGGGTTTTGTTTTTATTTTGAGGGCGGCAATTCACTTTTTTTGTTAAGCAAATAACACAAATTGATTTAATGAGACAAGAAACAATTTTAATTATAGACTTTGGTTCACAATACACGCAGCTTATAACTCGCCGGGTAAGAGAAGCAAACGTTTATTCCGAAATTCACCCCCACACAATATCATCACAAGAAGTAAAAAAAATAAATCCTTCCGGTATTATTTTGTCCGGCGGTCCGATGAGCGTTTACGATGACAACGCTCCCAAAATTGATAATAGAATTTTAAAATTGAATGTTCCAATACTTGGTATTTGCTACGGTCTCCAATACCTCTGCCTTAAATCTGGCGGTAAGGTTCAAAAAGCAAAAGACAGCGAGTATGGAAAAACTGTTTTGCGCATTGTTGGTCATTCCCGCTTATTTAATGATTTGAAAGACGAATCCACAGTTTGGATGAGCCATGGCGACTTATTAACAAGATTGCCAGACGGGTTTGATATTATCGGTCAATCTGACCATTCTCCTATTTGTGCAATTGCAAATGAACCTAAAAATATTTATGGAGTACAGTTTCACCCCGAAGTGATGCATACCGAAGAAGGGCAGAAGATCATCAATAATTTTTTATTTAAAATTTGTAAATGCAGCGCTGATTGGACTCCGTACAATTTTATAGATTCAAATATTAAAAAAATAAGGGACAAAGTAGGAGGAGCAAAAGTTATTTGTGCTCTCAGCGGTGGAGTAGATTCAACCGTGGCTGCGGTGCTAGTAAAGCAGGCAATTGGCGATAATCTTGTATGTATCCATATAGATAACGGTTTAATGCGAAAAAATGAAAGCGCGGGAATAAGAAAACTATTTGATGAAAAGCTAAATCTGAATCATATCCATGTTGACGCGTCTGAACGGTTTTTAAAAAACCTTGCCGGTGTATTGGAGCCGGAGAAGAAAAGAAAAATTATTGGCGCAACATTTATTAAAGTATTTGAAGAAGAAGCAAAAAAATATGGCGAGGCAGAGTATCTTGTGCAGGGCACTTTATATCCTGACGTAATAGAATCGGTTTCTGTAAAAGGCGCTTCGGTTACAATTAAAACACATCATAACGTTGGCGGATTGCCCGCAAAAATGAAATTAAAACTCATCGAGCCTTTCAGAGAATTATTTAAGGATGAAGTTAGAAATGTTGGACGTGAGCTTGGAATTTCGGAAGAATTTATCGAGCGTCATCCATTTCCCGGACCCGGCTTAGCCGTAAGAATAATTGGAGATGTTACAAAAGATAAGCTTGACATTCTGAGAGAAGCTGACGATATTTTTATAAGCGAAATAAAAAAAGCCGGACTATATAACGAAATATGGCAGGCATTTAGTGTTCTTTTATCCGTGCATTCTGTAGGAGTAATGGGCGATGCAAGAACATATGAAAATGTACTTGCTTTAAGAGCGGTAACATCTGCTGACGGAATGACTGCCGATTGGTACAGTTTCGATTCAAAATTTCTTGCGGATGTTTCTAATTTAATTAGTAATAAAGTCCGCGGGATTAACCGGGTGGTTTACGACATCAGTTCAAAACCCCCCTCCACGATTGAATGGGAATAAAAGTGAAAAATAATTTTCATATCGAAAACAGAATGAAAGCTGCAATGGAGTATGAAGTTCAAGGGAAATTACTTCATGCTGTTCAAATTTTTCGTTCAATTATAGAAGAGGCTCCCGAACACTTGGAGGCATATTATTGTTTAGCAAATTTATACGAACAATCGGATAATGTGGATTCGGGGGTTGAACTTCTCGAGCAACTTCTTGAGATTGATCCGATAGATAAGAATAGAAGATTATACCTCGCACAATATCTTCTTCACAATACACAGTGGAATAAGGCGATAGAAGTGCTTAGTTATTTTTCTCCCGAAGAAGAACCATTAGCCGCTTTTTTCCTCGGATGTTCTTACTTTATGATGAAAGATTATGAAATTGCAAAACTTAACTTTCAAACATTTGTGAGCAATAAAAATGAATCGGACTTGAAACATGAAGCATTTTTGTATCTTACCAAAATTAATTTAGAACTTAACAATTATGAAACCGCTCTTAATTTTGCCAAACGTGCAGAACCTGTTTACTTCAATTATTGGGAATTAAGTTTTCTCGTTGCAAAAATTTATTATAAAATGGGAATGTTTGAACATGCAATTAAGCCAATAGAAAAATCAATTAAACAAAATCAAAAAATTCCAGAAGTATATGCGCTGGCAGGTAACATTTATCTTAGAGCCGGTCAGTATCTTAAAGCAGAAAAAAATCTTCTTAAATTTTCAGAACTAAGCGGGGAAACTTCGCCCGAATTTTATGTGGGACTTGCAAAGGTTTGCCTTAAAGCAGATAAAGCGAAAGATGCACTGAAATATTACGAAAAAGCAATTCAACTAGATCCGGAAAATGATTCGGCAATAGCAGGCATAAATAGTGCAAAAACAATATTAAATAATAATGTGGTCAATGATGGTTAGACTAATAAAGTATTTTGCAGCAATTATTTTTATAATTCTTTTTACATCTTCTTCATTCCCTCAAAATACTGAAAATGTAAATACCGAATTTAAACTTGCCGTTAATTTGTACGATGCTCTTCAATATAACGATGCTCTAAAAATTTTCAATCGAATTGCTTCAACGGAAAAAATAAATTCTAAAACAACAGTTTCCTATATTTTTAAGGCTAAAACTCTCCTAAAACTTGACCGTTTTGAAGAAGCAAAGCAAACTCTAATTAAGATGATTGAGTTGTTCCCTTCAAGCAAGTATAAAAGTGAAGCAAGAATAACCTTAGCAAAAATTTTATTTGAACAGAAAGAGTATTACGAGTCTTTAAAACCAATTTTAAGTTTAGTTGAGGATTCTAAATCAGATGAATACCTGGATTACGCAAAAACAACCGGTGAAAAAATTGCATACAGTTTTCTACCATCATCTCTACTTAGGGTTTTAAATACTCTTTATAGCGGTGAAAATACTTCGCCTTATCTAAAGTTTCTTCTTGGCAGTGTATATCAGAAAGAGAATAATCCGGAGGTGGCAAGACAAACCTTTGAAGAGTTAATTACTAAATATCCCAATTCTCCCGAAAGAGCACGTGCGGTTAATTTAATTAGAGATGGAGTGAGTACTCAAAAAACAAATTCTGATTTTTCATCTCCGTTAATCGGGGCAATGCTTCCTTTAAGCGGCGTTTCTTTAAGTGACGAACAATCCGCTGCGGCTAAAGAAATTTTAGAAGGAATTCGTTACGCTGTTTATGAATACAACGACGTGCACGAATCTAAAATTGGACTTGTAACTAAGAATACCGAACTTTTAAAAGAAAAGATCCAAGAAATTGAACAGTATTTTGAATCCAATAAAAATATTAAAGCGATCATTGGTCCTGTTTTTAGCAGCGAAGTGAGAACAACACTTGAAGAATTTAAAAGTAATAAAATTCCAATAATTTCTCCCACGGCAACAGATAACGATTTAACAAGTTTGTACGATAATTTTTTTCAGGCAAATCCATCATTCGAACTGAGAGGCAAGTTGATGGCGCAGTACGTTTTCTACGTTGAAAACAAAACCAGGATGGGAATCTTAAATGCAATTGAAGGATACTCTCCCCTTTTAGCAGGCGAATTTCAAAGAGAATTTGAAAAATTAGGCGGTCGAATTATTGTTAAAGAAACTTATAGCAGCAATACATTCGATCTTTCGCGTCAGATGTTAAACATAGCAAAATATCACTCCGAGATTGAAGGGATTTACATTCCCCTTGCAGGCAAGACTGATGTGCCGGCAATTTTATCTGAAATGGTTAATAATAGTTTAGTCATTGCCATATATGGAAATCAGGATTGGCTGCTTGCTTCCGGGTTTGAAACTTCCCCCGAGATAAGTAATAAAATAACTTTTACATCGGATTATTTTATTGATTATAACAGCCCCGATTATCAGTCTTTCAGTAAAAAATTTAATCAGACAACCGGGTTAGACCCTAATCGAAATATTTTTTACGGCTATGATACCGGCAAATATTTGCTCACGGTAATGCGTAACATTGACCCGAACAGTGAAAATATTAAAACGAAAATGGAATCCGGGATTATTAGCAGCGGTTTTCATAACAACATTGCTTTTGATGATCAACGGGTAAATAAGTTTTTAAATATTGTTCGATATAAAGATGGTCGGTTTGAGTTGATAGATAAATTTAAAGCCGGCAAATAATAAAAATGTAATGGGATAAGTTATGTTAGCGGTAAAAGATCTTCCATTGGATGACCGCCCGCGCGAAAAACTAACTATGCGCGGCGCACAAAATTTAACCGATGCAGAACTTCTTGCAATATTATTGCGCACAGGTAAAAAAGGGAAATCGGTTATTGCAATTGCGCAGGAATTAACCACCAATTGCGGAAATCTTGCTGTGCTGTCAAGTAAGTCAATTAGTGAGTTAACAAAAATTAGCGGTATCGGAAAAGATAAAGCAGTTACCTTAATGGCAGCATTCGAAGTTAGCCGGAGGATTCTTTCGCAATCCCGCTGGTTTTCTGAGAAAAAAATCACTACCCCGGCAGACGTTGCAGAAATATTCATCCCTCTCTACGGGCATAAAGATAAAGAGCATTTTGTTTTAATTTGCCTCAACAGCGCGAATAAAATAATTACGCACGAAATAATTTCAATAGGAAATCTAAATTCGAGCATTGTTCATGCGCGGGAAATATTCAAATCCGCAATTGAAAATAGCAGCGCAAGTGTTATTCTGCTTCATAATCACCCCAGCGGTAATTCCGAACCGAGTAATGAAGATATCGCGATCACCCGAAAATTGATTGAGGCGGGTAAATTATTAGATATTCCAGTGTTCGATCACATAATTATTGCCGGCACAAAGTACTGCAGTTTTGTAGAAAAACGACTCATTTGAAAGTCAGTTCAGCAAATATTATAGTGTTTCTCACATAAATGATTCATAAATATTTTTGCCCAGGATTGGGCGTATTCATGTTAATGCGCATTTAAATTCAATCTATTTAATCAATACGCACAGATTCTCTCCATTTTCCACATATTGAAAATATAAATATTTAGTAACTCATGTTACGCACGAAATAATTTTTTGCCACATTGACCATCGGGAAATACCGCAACTCGGGAAAGTCTCTAAGACACAAAGGAAAAACTCAAAATTTACTTGTTTATTCAAAACTTCTTAGTGCCTTGGTGTCTCTGTGGCGAAGTTATCTGAATATCTGCGTAAGGTAAGTTAGTAAATCACATTACGCAGATATTGTAGTACGGAGTCCGTTAGCTAACGGATAAAAATTATTTAATTTAACGAAGCTTCGCTTCGATTTACATCCGATTAACTGTTTCTTGCGTAAGGTGAGTTAGTAAATTATAACGATTAAAATTATTATTTATTAAGGAATTGCTTGAATTTTTAAGAAGATTTTCCTATATATCCACCCA
>MNYQ01000171.1 GCA_001873185.1 Ignavibacteria bacterium CG2_30_36_16
AGCTATAAAAGCCGGTCTCGATGTAGACGAATTTGCAAAGCGTCTTTCATTTTTCTTTAATGCTCATAATGATCTTTTTGAAGAAGTTTCAAAATTCCGCGCAGCGAGAAGACTATGGGCAAAAATTATGAAAGAGAGATTCGGAGCGAAAGATCCCCGTTCAATGATGCTTCGTTTCCACACACAGACAGCCGGCTCCACCTTAACAGCGCAGCAGGTTGATAATAACATTGTACGAGTAACAATTCAGGCGTTAGCTGCTGCTCTTGGCGGCACGCAAAGCCTTCATACCAATTCCCGCGATGAAGCGCTTGCTTTACCAACTGAACAATCTGTTCGAATTGCATTACGAACACAACAGATTATAGCCCATGAAAGCGGCGCAGCAAACACAATCGATCCTCTTGCCGGCTCATATTTTGTTGAAGCGATGACCGATAGAATAGAAAGGGAAGCAGAGGAATACCTTACTAAAATTGATTCATTCGGCGGAATGATTGAAGCAATTGAAGCCGGGTATGTTCAAACCGAAATACAAACTGCAGCTTACAAATGCGAAATGGAAATTGAGGAAGGGAAACAGGTAATTGTGGGAGTTAACAAGTATCAGGTAAAAGAAGAATCGCCAAAAGACTTACTGAGAATAAATATAAATGTTCAGGAAGAACAGATAAAATTTTTAAGTAAAGTGAAAGCTGAAAGGAATAATATAGCAGTTCAAGAAAAACTTTCTGCTCTAAAAACAGCGGCACGCGGAACTGAGAATTTAATGCCATTAATATTAGATGCAGTTCGTGCCTATGCTAGCGTAGGAGAAATCAGTAACGCGATGAGAGAAGTTTTTGGCGAGTATAAAGAGCACGTGGTTATTTAATCATAATTTGAGAAAGATTAACAATGGAAATAACACACATCGAACATATTGGAATTGCAGTCAAAAATCTTGATGAGGCAATAAAATATTATGAAGACGTACTTAATTTAAAATGTTACAGAATTGAAGAAGTGCTGGATCAAAAAGTAAAAACTGCTTTCTTTATGGTGGGACAAACAAAATTAGAATTGCTCGAAGCCACCAATCCCGAAGGACCGATTGGCAAGTTCATTGAAAAGAAAGGTGAAGGAATTCATCATCTTGCTTTTGCAGTTAAGGACCTACCTGTTTCTTTACATGAGATAAAATTGAAGGGAGTAAAATTGATCGACGAAGTGCCGCGTCCCGGCGCAGAAGGATTGCACATTGCATTCCTTCACCCAAAATCTACGGGCGGAGTGTTGACCGAGTTTTGCGAAAAACCAAAATAATAGAAGGTTGTTAATTTCAACCAATCACTAAATGTATTAAGGCAAAAAATGGAAATACAAAATAAAATTAAAGAACTAATGGCGCTGCGTAATCAGGCAAGGCTTGGCGGCGGCGAAAAAAGAATTGAAGCACAGCACAAAAAAGGGAAACTAACTGCGCGCGAAAGAATTGAACTTCTTCTTGATGAAGGAAGTTTTGAGGAATTCGATATGTTCGTTTCGCATAGATGTATAGACTTTGGATTAGATAAGCAAGCATATCTTTCAGACGGCGTAGTTACTGGTTATGGAACAATTGACGGAAGATTAGTTTATATTTTTTCACAGGACTTTACAATTTTCGGCGGCTCGTTATCAGAAATGTATGCTGAAAAAATTTGTAAAGTTATGGACAAGGCAATGATAGTCGGTGCACCGCTAATCGGAATTAATGACAGCGGTGGCGCACGAATACAGGAAGGCGTAAAATCTCTCGGTGGTTACGCCGATATTTTTCAGCGAAATATTTTAGCTTCCGGTGTTGTACCTCAAATATCTGCTATATTCGGTCCTTGCGCTGGTGGAGCTGTTTATTCACCCGCATTGACGGACTTTAACATAATGTCTAAAGATACAAGCTACATGTTTGTTACCGGACCTAAAGTTGTTAAAACTGTAACGGGAGAAGATGTTACAGATGAGGAACTCGGCGGCGCTTCGATACACGCTACTAAATCGGGTGTGGCTCATTTTATTGCCGAAGACGAACAGGAAGGAATTCAACTAATAAGGAAATTACTTTCCTATATGCCGCAAAACAATCTCGAAGATCCGCCGGTCTATCCTTGCGATGATCCTATAGACAGATTAGAAGATTCATTAAATGAAATTATTCCTGAAAACCCGAATAAACCATACGATGTAAAAGATGTTATCCATGCAACTGTTGATTACGGTGAGTTCCTCGAAGTACAAAGGTTGTATGCGCCTAACATAATCACCGGTTTTGCAAAATTTAATGGCATGCCTGTGGGCATTGTAGCTAACCAGCCGAGTTATCTTGCCGGTGTGCTCGATATTAACGCATCACGTAAAGCTGCGCGCTTCGTCCGCTTTCTTGACGCATTTAATATTCCTATCGTAACTCTTGTTGACGTTCCCGGTTTTCTCCCCGGCACTGCGCAAGAATATGGCGGAATCATTATTCACGGAGCAAAATTACTTTTTGCCTACGGCGAAGCTACTGTGCCAAAAGTAACTGTGATTCTACGTAAAGCATACGGCGGCGCATATGATGTAATGAGTTCGAAACACTTACGGGGCGATATTAACTACGCCTGGCCGATGGCTGAAATTGCAGTAATGGGACCTAAAGGCGCTATTGAAGTTCTGCATAGCAAAGAATTATCTGCGATGGAAGATCCGGCAAAAAGAGCAGAGTTCACAAAGCAGAAAGAAGAAGAATACCGCCACAAATTTGCCAACCCATACGTGGCTGCAAAATATGGTTATCTTGATGATGTTATCGAGCCACGAAACTCAAGGTTCCGCATCATTCGGGCGCTACAGATGCTGGCAACAAAAAAAGTATCTAATCCGCCTAAAAAACATTCTAATATACCGTTATAAGGAGGCGAAATGATTGATACTCTTCAAATAGCCGACAGTATAAAAACGGCAATAGACACGGCGGCAACTGCAATTAACAGCCCCGATAACTTTGATGAACTAACTTTTAGTTTAGACAATATAGTTAAGGGCAATGGGATACTTATTACAGTTATTGGTTATGTGGTGGTATTTACGGCGCTATTGGTTTTGTACCTTGCAATAGCACAGGTCAGTAAAATTCTTATATCTCGAACAAGAAAAAAATTAGAAGCTTCAGGACTCGCAGGGCAGATGCAAAAGGAAAATCTTGATATTTCCGGTGAAGTTAATGCCGCTATCTCGATGGCGCTTCATCTTTATTTTGAAGAAGCCCATGACTTTGAAAATACTATCCTAACTATAAAAAAAGTACAGAGACCATATTCCCCGTGGAGTTCTAAAATCTACGGAATAAGACAATTACAAAGGAAATAAATAACGGAATTAAAATGAGAAAATATAAATTCACTATCCACGGCAACACTTACGACGTTGAAGTGCTGAGCCTCGAAGATAATATTGCCGAGATAGATGTAAATGGTTCAACATACAAAGTAGAAATTCAACAAGAAGTAAAAACCATAAAAACTCCGAAATTAATTCGCAAAACTGTAGAACCTACCGGAGAGACGGATAGAGCAAAAACTAGTAAACCTGCAGAGAAAAAAGGAGCGGCAAACGTTAAAGCTCCGCTGCCCGGAACAATCCTATCAATCAATAAAAAGGTAGGTGATTTTGTAAAGGTGGGTGATAATCTCCTTGTTATGGAAGCGATGAAAATGGAGAACAACATCAACGCACATAAAGAAGGGACTATAACAGCTTTAAAGATTAATGTCGGTGATTCAGTGCTTGAAGGTGATGTGCTGGTTGAAATCGGAGGGAATTGATGGAAGGGATAAATCAATTTCTTAACTTCACCGGTTTTGCTAATGCAACTCCAGGTCATCTAATAATGATTACGATTGGTTTGGTTTTTATTTACCTCGCAATTAAAAAAGATTACGAACCACTTCTGTTAGTTCCGATCGGGTTCGGTATACTCATCGGCAATGTTCCTTTCATAGAAAATGTAGGATTACAGATTGGCATTTATGAATCGGGTAGCGTAATGAATTATCTTTATTACGGTGTTCTGAAAGGTATTTATCCGCCGCTAATATTTCTTGGTATCGGCGCGATGACTGATTTTTCTGCATTGCTCTCCAATCCAAAACTTATGCTTCTTGGCGCAGCCGCACAGGTTGGTATCTTTGCAACTTTTATCGGCGCGCTTGCGCTTGGTTTTACGCAGCCGCAAGCAGCAGCAATCGGCATTATTGGCGGCGCAGATGGACCAACCGCAATCTTTTTAGCATCCAAGCTAGCACCGGAATTAATTGGTCCGATAGCTATCGCAGCATATTCATACATGGCGCTCGTACCTGTAATTCAGCCTCCGATAATGAAGTTGTTAACAACAAAATCAGAACGCAAAATAAGGATGAAGCCTTCACGTTCAGTTTCACATTTAGAAAAAATCCTTTTCCCAATAATTGGTTTTTTACTGACGACTTTTATTTCACCGGGCGCTCTTCCACTACTCGGGATGTTGTTCTTCGGAAATCTTTTGAAAGAATCCGGCGTTACGAAACGGCTTGGCGATACAGCAAAAAATTCATTAATAGATATTGTGACTATTCTTCTCGGTGTTTCCGTTGGCGCTTCAACACAGGCAACTATATTTTTAACGCCGCAATCAATTATGATATTTATTCTTGGCGCCCTCTCATTTGCAGTTGCTACAGCGGGAGGTGTTATGTTTGCAAAATTTATGAATTTATTTTTGAGCAAAGATAATTTAATTAATCCTCTCATTGGCGCTGCCGGTGTTTCAGCAGTACCCGATAGCGCGCGTGTAGTTCAAACAATAGGACTAAAGGATGATCCCACAAATTATCTTTTGATGCATGCGATGGCTCCTAATGTAGCCGGTGTAATCGGCTCTGCCGTTGCAGCCGGTATTTTGATGAGCTTTTTAATGCATCTTTTATAATTGAGTTCACTCTAAAAAGTTTAATTCTGTCATTGCGAACGAGTCTTCGAGAGAAGCAATCTTTCATTGTGGTAGATTGCTTCGCTCCCAAATCCGTTAGCTAATCCGTTAATTAACGGACAATGACTTTACTGAATAGTCATTTTTAAACCGAGTTTACGAAAAAAGTCTGCAATCTTATAAAAAGACAAATAATGTTTTTTACAATTGCTTGACAATTCGCTAAAGTAAAATTATCTTTATAGTGACTTGTTCAAAGGGTTCTCCCCTGCCCTTTGATGGTAAAAAGTTAGCCCCGATGACCGCCAGGTCATCGGGTTTTTTATTTTATATTGATAAATGGGCAATAAATTTGATTGCCGGTGCAATACTTTATAACTTTTATAATATATTTACCAAAATTTTTTCTGTTCATTTCTTTTGGGAGTTGTATGAATGCGTTAGAAGTTAAAAACCTTTGCAAATCATTCGGCATCGTTAAAGCAGTTGATGATGTTTCGTTCGGCGTGCCGGAAGGTTCAATTTTCGGATTGATAGGAAGAAACGGCGCCGGCAAAACAACCACTATCCGGATGATGATGAATATCTATTTACCGGATGCAGGCGAAGTATTTTTAAGAGGCGAAAAAGTTACAGCCGCCTTTAAAGATAAAGTGGGCTATTTACCTGAAGAAAGAGGATTATATAAAAAGATGAAGGTACTCGATACACTTTTATACTTTGCCGAACTTAAAGGTAAATCGGGAAAAGAGGTTGAAAGAAAAGCTGTTGAGTACTTAGAAAAATTTGAACTTGCCGATAGAAAACTAAGTAAAATTGAAGACCTCTCTAAAGGGAATCAGCAGAAGGTGCAGTTTATTGCCACCATATTGCACGATCCGGAATTTGTTATTTTGGACGAACCATTTTCCGGTCTTGATCCAATCAATACAAATTTATTAAAAGAAATAATACTCGATTTAAAGAGGCAGGGACGCGTAATTATTTTTTCAACTCACCTGATGGATTTTGCAGAAAGGCTGTGCGATCATATTACAATGATAGATCAAGGAAAAGTTTTGCTTAGCGGTTCACTTAAAGAACTCAAATCAAAATACGGACAAAAACATGTTAGTTTGAATTTTTCGGGCGATATATCTTTCCTAAAAAATCATCCTATTATTGAAAACATTGAGGACTTCGGCAGCACTTTGGGAATAAAAGTAAAAGATCCCTCGCAAACGCAGCAACTGCTTAAACTACTTGTCGATCACAACGTACTGGTAAATAAATTTGACGCAAATGAAATTTCACTCCACGAAATTTTTATTCATGTAACCGGAAAGGAGAGCGAAAATGTTTTCTAAAAAAACTTTGATAGTTATAAAAAGAGAATTGAGAGATAAACTCTTCAGTAAAACATTCATACTTATGACTGTTCTTATTCCGGTTTTTCTGTTCGGTGTTCTTGGCATTCAAACTTTTTTAATGTCCTTTGAAAGTGACAGCGGCAGTCAACTAGCAATCATTTCAGAAAATATAGACCTCACAGAAAAACTTCAATCTGCTTTTAATGAAGCTCCGATAGTTAAAAGCGGATCATACAAAGTAACATTTGAAACTCAAACTAAAGCACGGTTCGACGCATATTTAGATGAAAGTAAAAAATCTATTCTTGACGGTAAATTAACCGGTATTGTTTTCATCCCCCAAAAAGCAGAGCAGGATAAAAAGGTCGAATACTATTCTAAAAATCCGAACAACAATACTCTGTTCAATAAAACACGCAACATAATTAATCAAGCGCTGATAGATTTATATTTTACCGGACGTAACCTCTCCGCAGAAGATATTACTTTTGCAAGAGAAAGCGTAGATTTTAGTTCATATAGAGTGAGCAGCGATGAAAAAATTGAAGAAGAAGGATTCGGTAACCAAGTTCTTGCTTTCTTGTTTACGTTTTTACTCTACTTCAGTTTAATATTTCTCGGAACAATGATGATGAGAGCCGTAGTTGAAGAAAAAAATAACCGTATTGTCGAACTACTTCTGTCATCAATAAGCAGTAAAGAATTGATGACCGGAAAAATCCTCGGCAACGGAATTACAGGTTTAATTCAAATGGCTATATGGCTGCTGCCTGTAATTGTTCTTATTTCGTCCTCAATATTTGTGCTCCCTGCAGAATTTATATTAAAAATAAATCTTGTGCATATTGTTTATTTCTTGTTCAACTTCTTTATAGGTTTAATAACATTTCTGGGATTGTTCGCTACAGTGGGTGCAATCTTTGATAACGACCAGGACGCACAATCCGGAGTGTGGCCCATCATGATTTTGATAATGATCCCGTTCTTTATCTCAATAGCAATGTTGTCAAACTCAGAAAATCCAATAGCAACGGTTGCATCAATGGTTCCCTTTGCTTCGATAATTGTTATGCCCGCACGCATGACTATAATTGAAGTGCCACTGTGGCAATTTGCATTAGCGGTTGTTGTTAATGTTGGAACATTGTTATTAATATTCCCCGCTGCTGGAAAAATTTATCGCGTTGGAATTTTAATGACAGGGAAAAAACCAAAGTGGTCAGAAATAATAAAATGGTTAAAATATAAATATTAAAAAATGAGCGGCGACTGCCGCTCTTTTTTTATCCGTTTAATTTAATCTTTAAATTGTAATGTAAATATTTTAAAGGATTACTTATGAAAAACTCTTTTACAATCTTCTTCGTAATAATATTATTTTGTTTCATTTCTGTTTCCGCTCAAAAAAGAGCGATGACTCTGGAAGATGTAATGAAATTTAAACAGATAAAAGAGTCTCGAATTTCGGAAGAAGGAAATTGGATTTCATATACAGAACAACCCGATCGTGGAAATAGTGCGGCGGTTGTTAAAGGAACTGGAAATGAGAAGGAATACAGGATCGAAAGAGGGAAAAGTCCTATAGTTCTTCCTGCAGAAAATTTTGCTGTTATAACACGCCTGCCAGATTTTACAGAGCTTGAAAAAGCAGAAAAGAATAAGCCTAAAAGTGAACTCTTCATTTTAAATCTTTCAAATGCTGATACAATAATTTTCCCTCGTGTGGATGATTATAAATATTCAAATTCGTCAAATTGGATTGCGATTAAATATACGGCTGAAGAAAAAAAGGATTCGATAAAATCAGAAAAGAAAAAAGAAAATAAAGATGATAACACCGGTCAGCCCCTTATTTTATTAAATCTAACAAATGGACAAAATTTTAATTTCGATTTCGTAAATGAATATTTGTTCGATAGTCTTTCGAATTATTTAGCTTGCACTTCTACCGACTCTTTGGGTAATAACAGTATTGTCATTCATAATCTTACTTCTGATGAAATAAAAATTAGTTTCAACGACACATCTTCCAGACATAGCTATTCTTCTTTAACGTGGAATGGCGATAGCAAGCTCGCATTTATAAAATCAGAGTTGGATAAAAAGAAAAAGCCTTTCGGCGGGACATTAAATATCTGGGATGGAAATCTTAAAAAAGTGGCTGCTTCGGACACAACAATTAACGGCTGGATTATTCCTTCAAAAAACAATTTAAAATGGAGTGTCAACAAACAAATACTTTATTTCGGACGCCGTCCCTTTGAGCCTCGAATTGAAGAAGATAAAAGTGACAGCACTCTAAATATTTTTAATTTTAAAAAAATTCTTACCAAGCGTACTGTTAACATCTGGCATTGGAATGACCCGCTGATAAAAACACAGGAAGAGAAACAATACAAATCCGAGAAGGAAAGAACATACACTGCCGCATATAATTTGAAAGACGGAAGTGTGATCCAGCTTGCTGATTCGCTGATGCCTGATATAAATATAACAAACTCAGCAGTATATGCCGTCGGTAAAAGTAATGTCCCATATATGAAAGAAATTACGTGGGACGATTACTTTTTCAATTTTTATAGAGTCGATCTTAAATTCGGAAAGCGAACTAAGATTATAAATCATACAAATCAGCAGGTTGCTGTTTCCCCTTCTTCAAAATATATTCTTTTTTACGAAGACAGCAATTGGAGCAAATTAGATTTGTCAAATCTTAAAAAAGAAAACTTAACATCCTCAATTCGCAATTCATTTTACAATGAAGAATTTGATCTCCCAATGCAGACGCCGGGCTTTGGCGTTGGCGGTTGGTTGATGAAAGATACCGCTGTAATTATTTATGATAAATATGACATCTGGATGTTCAGCACTAAAACGGGTTACAAAAAAAATCTTACCGGTGGCGAAGGAAGAAAGAACCTAAACATTTTTCGTATAATAAAATTAGATAAAGAAGCCGATTACATAAATCAATACGGAGATGATTTGCTATTATCTTCGTATAACGATTTTAATAAGAACTCCGGTTTCTATAGTTTGGATTTGAAGACCGGCGAACTAAAAATGCTGTTTGATGAGGAGAAAAAATTTAGGTTTATTGCAAAAGCAAAAAAGGAAAATAAAATTTTATACTCGAGAGAAAGTTATTCTGAGTTTCCCGATTTGTGGTTCACTTCCAATAATTTGGAGAATACAAAAAAAATAACAAACCTTGGAATTCAGACAGAACAGTTTGCCTGGGGCAGTGCAGAACTTATTGAATGGTTGAGTGATGACGGGATTAAACTGCAGGGCGCTTTAATAAAACCAGGCAATTATATTGTGGGAAAAAAATATCCGGTGCTGATTTATTACTATGAACTTTTCTCCCAGCGGCTGCATGAATTCCCGGATGTGATTGTTAACCATCGTCCCAATTTTGCGTTATATACAAGTAATGATTACGCCATTTTTCTCCCCGATGTTCGATATCAAATCGGTCGTCCGGGATTGTCCGCTCTCAAATGTATAATGCCGGGAGTTCAAAAAATTATTGATATGGGAATTGCAGACCCGGAAGCAATTGCCCTGCATGGACACTCGTGGAGTGGTTATCAAACGGCTTATGTAATAACGCAAACAAATTTTTTCAAATGTGCAATCGCAGGCGCTCCGGTAAGTAACATGACGAGCGCTTACAGCGGTATTAGATGGGGAACCGGAATGGCGCGGCAGTTTCAATATGAAAAAGCGCAAAGTAGAATCGGAGGAAGTTTGTGGGAAAAACATTTAGATTATATTGAAAACTCACCCGTTTTTTTTGCTGATAAAGTTAATACTCCTTTGCTGATTATGCATGGCGATCTGGACGATGCGGTTCCATGGTATCAAAGCATTGAGCTTTATCTTGCGTTAAGACGATTCAACAAAGATGTAATATTTCTTCAATATAAAGGTGAACCTCATCATCCAAAAACATATTCTAATAAACTTGATTATTCGATCAAGATGAAAGAATATTTGGACTTTCACCTTAAGGCAATACCAGCACCTGAATGGATAAAAAATGGAGTGCGATATTCAGAATAAATATATCTATATTTGAGAGAGATTTTTAAATTAAATTGTATGTGCGAAAAATTATTCCTTTGTGCTGGATTTTTATTACTTGCCTTTTATGGCTGTTCGGAAAAACTGCCGGAAAATAATAATTCTATTTCGAACATCCCGGTTGAAAAGACAGAAACCGAAAACCGTAGTGAAATCACCTTTGATTTTTCTATCGAGCTTATCGGCGATCCAATTGATACGACCGGTGAGGTGTGGAATGTAAAAGGAATTGATATTTATACAGGTGATTCATCCACCCCGATTCAACAAATAAAACATGTAAATACACTAACTCCGGTTGGGGGCGATTTCTCCGGCGGTTTTATGGTTGAAGACTACAACTTCGATGGGAAAAGTGATTTTCGTTTGATAAAGCTTGATCCAAAAACTAAGGAAATTAAATTTCATTTTTGGCTTTTTGATAAAAAAGAAAATGGCTTTGTTCCCTGCTTTCAGCTCGATTCACTCCCTGCACCCCAGTTTGATTACGCAAATCATTTTGTTCTATCTGAGTTCGAAACAGACTCTTCACTGATAAGTGATACATACAAATTTTCCAATCAAAGCCTTGTGCTGGAGGAAAGAAATGTTAAAATTTTCTCTCAGCAGAGTATTTCTATTAGAAAGTACAAAACCGAAAAAGGGCAATTGATATTGGTTGATGAGAAACATTTAACAGGCAAATGGTCGGGCGGAGAAAAAGAGAAAATTTCCTCTTTCATTTTAAATTTTTTACAGAGATATAAGTTTTGTCAAAATAAACTTTCGTAAAGCATTTGCCTTTAATAATAAAGCACGTAACCTTGATAAGTTGTAATTTGCTGTGAATTCATTGCATTAACTCTTAATGGTGTTCCTATCTAACCAGAGCCTGAGCTCGGAGAAGAGAAAAACGACAAAAACATTCCTTGGCTTTAATCCATATAATAGAGGCTGTTAACTTATGGATATCTCTAATCCGTTAGTTAACGGATTTTTAGAGATGCCTTTACGTTAAATCAATTCCGGTTTTTTCTTTATAAATGCGGATCAAAGATTCTAACAGGTCTTGATTGAAAACCGGACGGGCGAGAAATTCATCTACGCCTGCTTCGTATGCGTTTGCTCTATCTTTTGGGAAAACATGAGCCGAGATGCAAATAATAGGAGCATTTGCATATTCGTTCATAAGTCGTAATTCTTTGGTCAACTGTAATCCGTCCTTATTTCCACGAAGAGCAATATCCATTAAAAAGATGTCAAATTTGTGTTCACTCATTTTTTTGTAAAATGACTCGGCAGAATCACAAACATGAACTTCAAATTTTCTTTTTAAAAACATTTGCAGAAGACGCTGATTTTCAAAATCATCTTCAGCCACTAATAATTTGGGTATAATAGTTTCCATGTTGCTTCTCAATTTTGATTAAACGTTACAGTAAACTTAGTACCTTTTCCTTTTTCAGTGTTAACTGATAATTCGGCGTTGTTCATTTCAAAATACTTTTTTGAAAGCGCTAAACCTAATCCATTACCATCAAAACTGCGGGAGTAACCGCTTTCTTCCTGCGTAAACGGTTGAAATATCTGCTTTAAATATTCTTTTGAAATGCCGATACCGGTGTCTTTAATGTCTACGGCAACTCTATTTGATGAGTTATAAATAGTTATTGTCACTTTTCCTGTTTCTGTATATTTAATTGCATTATCAATAATACTTTGAAACGCATTTATAATGGTGTACTCATCTAAAAACAATACCGCATCTTTGGAATTATTTTCAAACAGCAGCTCTAAATTTTTATTTTCAGCAGTAGTTTTAAAGCTCGCTGCTAATTTAACTAAAATTTTAGCAAGATTTAATAATTTTGGAGTCAATTCATAATTTCCCGCTTTTAACATTGACATGTTTAAAATGAGATCAATTGTGCGCACAAGACGATTACCGCTATTTTCGATTGATTTAACCGCGTCCTTCATTATCCCTTTGTAATGCGTTTCAATAGTCTCTTTAATCAGAGAATTATAATTTAGAATATTATTGACGGGCGTTCTTATTTCATGAGAAATTTGAGCGAGAAAAAGAGACTTAATTCTATCGGATTCCTCAGCCTTTTCTTTCGCTTTTATTAATTCTGCTTCAGTGTTTTTCTTTTCCTCAATATCGGTCAATGTGCCGGATACACCTATCATCGTTTTTTTTCGGGAATAAAATATTTTAGCATTAGCATTAAACCATCTTATTGAACCATCTTTTTTCTTGCATCTAACATCAAAATGAATAAATTTTTTCCTGCCTGAAATTAGGGCAACAAATTCTTTGGCTGCTTTTGTTTTGTCTTTTGAATAGACAAAATCAACAAAATAATTCCCGACGGTATCGTTTATTTTATAGCCGATTATTTCCATCCAGAAGGAATTGATGAATGTAATCTTCCCTTCCCTATCCGTTTGGAAGATAACCTCCCGAACATTTTCAACCACCAATCTGTATTTTGCTTCAGTTAACTCAAGCGCTTTTTCAGTTTCTTTAAATCCGCTAATATCTGTAATTACGCTTATCTTTCCTGAAATAACACCATCAGAATTTTTATAAGGAGTTTCTTTTATGTTAGCCCAAAATTTAGAGTCGTCTTTTCTGTAAATCTCGACGGTATAACCATCCCCGACACCATTTAATGTTGATTCATTTTTATTAAGTGTTAGATTCCACGAATCAGTGGAGAGCAAAGTTTTATAACCGAGTTGTCCTACAAGTTCGTCCGAAGCGTATTGTGTAAATTCTTCAATCCTTGAGTTAACAAATAATATTTTACCATCTGTGTCTGTTATCATCAACCCTTCGCGCAAACTTTCGACGATTGTTTTGTAAAGTTTTTCACTTTCGAATAGAACTGCATCTGTCGGTTCTTTACTAGAACTTTTTCCTGGTAACGATGTGTTTTTATTAATTTGAAGCCTGCTTTCCGGATTATAATATAATTGAAAGCCGGTTAGTTACAGCGAACTGTATCAACCGGTAATAGGTAATCTTGCAATAAAAGTGGATCCCACATTTTTCTCACTTTGAATTATCAACTTACCCCCGTGTTTTTCTAGGAACTCTTTCACAAGATTCAAACCCAATCCCGTCCCGTATTCTTTTTCTGTTCCGGGAGTAGAGAATAATTCAGCGCTCTCTAGTTTGTCAAGTTCAGCCTGACTCATTCCTACCCCGGTGTCACTTACCATAATTTCAATAAAATAATTTTCTTCCTCATGTTTGGATTCTGCTGATATTGTTATATCTCCTCCCGTTTCTGTAAACTTAATTGAATTATTTACAAGATTTTGTATCACTGAACTAATCATCTCTTCATCTGCCATCAATTCAAGATTGGGGGGTATTTCCACGTTTATTGAAATTTGTTTTTTGATTGCATTGCCTTTTAACATACTAATAACAGCGCTGACTAATTTATTAAAAATAATCTTTTGCGGTTTAAATTCTATTTTACCCATCTGGAATCGGGAAAATTGAAGAAGATTATTTGTCATACTGTAGAGAAGTTTAGATGATTCGTGAAGAATGCTTATGTACTCCTTGATCTCCTCGGATGTAAGAGTTTCATATTCGTTAGTTAATATTTCAGAAAACCCGAGTAATGAATTAAACGGACCTTTTAAATCGTGTGATATGATTGAAAAAAGTTTATCCTTCGATTTATTATTTTCTTTCAATTCCTGTATAAGAAAATTTCTTTCACCTTCTACTTTTTTTCGTTCTATAGCCCTTGCAATAGCATAAGCAATAAATTCCAGGATCTCTTTTTCTTTTTTGGTATATGTGTTTTCCTCTTTATAATCCTGAACTACAATTGCTCCTATTGAATCGTCTTTTATTTTTAAAGGCACTCCAAGCCATATTGCGCATTCACTGCCAAGTAATTCTATTTTCCCTTTTTTAACAAGCTCTCTATCTTTTTTTTTCGTTATCAATTGTGACTTGCCGGTAGTAAGTACGAGTTCGGTTAACCCTTTACCAAATCTTTTTGGAGGGGAAACTTCATCGAATTGATCGATAAAATAAGGAAAGTTGATCATTCCAGAATTTTTGTCGTAAAGAGCGATGTAAAAATTATTAACATTCATTAATTCCCCAACAGAATAATGGATGTACTTAAAAAAGTCCTCAAGATTTGTTCCGGTATTAGCAGCTTCCAATATCTGCATAATTACTTTTTGAACTTTCTCTTCCCTTCTTTGTTCAGTTACATCGTAAGCTGAAGCAACAAAGTAAATCTCGTTGTTCTCATCATGAAGAATAATAATCTGCCATGTGGTAATTGTTGTGTCCCCTTTTTTAGTCAACAGCGGCACTTCGAGTGTTTTTATTGTTTTTGTGCCAGCGGCTAAAAAATTGTTTAATGAATTTTGAATTTCACTTTTCAAATTAGGGGAAACAAAATCAAATAGATTTTTGGTTAACATTTCCTGTTTATCATACCCGCTTAGTTCGCAGCCTTTATTATTGATGAAAGTAAAGTTGAAGTTTTTATCGAGCACAATAATTATTACCTGAGCCATATCGAGTATAAAATACATCTTCCCTTTTTCATCAAGCAGTTTTTCGGTTAGAATATAGGATGTTGTAACATTCCGCATCACTCCGGTGCTTAGCAGTAATTCTTCAGCTTCATTTAATAAAATGAAAGATGTATCTTCAATCCACCTTTTTTCATTGTTCTTTGTTTGGATTAAATATTTGCCGTAGTACTCTTGAAGGAATTCCCGTTTATCGTCTCTCTTAATGGTGTGTTTTTCTTTTTTGATAATTATGTTCTTTTTAATAATTGAACTAAAACCAATTTTATTTATTTCTTCTTTTGTGTAGCCGGTTAGATCGATAATCCCGCTGCTCATGTAATCATACAAACCGGAGGAATAATCATATCTATACATAACATTTTCCTGTGAGACGGATAAAATATCCTCTACATCTGATCTCTCATTTATCTTTTCATTCAGAAGATGATTATGATCGTTTTCCATGGTTTTCGGTTTGTTTTATTAAATAAACGTCAAAAAATAGTATTAAGTTATTTTATAACAAAACTTTTTAATAAAAATGAAACAACTTTTTATTCATATTTGACCTTGAGTTATTGTCGACATAAAAAACAATTAGTTGAGATGGGAAATTTTATCTTGACATTCTAAGTCCAAACCTCTATTTTTATGTAGATTAAATCTTAATAATTAAATAACGCGGTCAAAAAATGAGATCAGCTTCTGAATTGAAATTTGGCGAAAAAGTAATAATATATTCATTAGACGGTAATCACCCTTCATGCAGAAGAATTCTCGAATTCGGGTTTACACCCGGACAGGAAATAGAATTGGTCTCAAAATCAGCATTTAACGACCCGCTTGCTTTTGCTGTTAGAGGAACTCTTATCGCTATCCGAAAAAACGAAGCCGAATGTATTAAGGTTGCATGAGTCTTTCCATTGTTCAATCTATTCCACTAATTACTTTAGCCGGTCCGCCAAATTCAGGGAAAACTACTTTATTTAATTTTCTCAGCGGGCAAAACTACAAAACTGTAAACTACCCCGGGGCAACTGTAGAATATTCGATCAGCTGCTTTCAAACAAAATTTGGATTAACTGCAAACCTTCTCGACTCTCCGGGAATCGTAAGTCTAACTCCAAGTTCGCCCGACGAAAAAATCTCTATTGAATCGCTTTATGCTCATCCTCACCTCGGCACACCCGATTTAATTATTGCCACTGTTGATGCAAGCCAGCTTTCGAGACATTTATTGCTTGCAAGGCAACTCATAGAATCGAAATTTAACGTAATCATTGCAATTACGATGGCGGATCTTCTCAAAAAAAGAGGACACGAACTTTTAGTTGATGAACTTAAAAAAGCGCTCGGTTGTGAAATAGTTGTTGTGGATGGACGAACCGGTTCCGGCATAGATATATTAATCGCTGCTATTGAAAAAAATATTAAAACAGATCATCTCAAACCGGAACCTCTGCCCTACTGCTGCAATCTTGAGATTGATAGATTAATTCATTCTTACAATGAAATTGAAATAATTGAAAGAAGAGTGTTAAGGGAAATTCCTTCAAACGGCGATGGGGCTGCTAATCTCATAAAAGCTAACAAACAACTAAAAATATTAAACCAGCCGGAAACCAAATCAATAAAAAGTCACCTGCCAGATAAAACAACATTAAATATTGATAGATATCTGCTCCATCGATATTGGGGTTTGTTTTTCTTTTTTATGATTATGGCGGCAACTTTTACTTCCATATTCTGGCTGGCTGCCCCTTTTATGAATTGGATTGACGCTCTGTTCGGTTACTTAGCGGACTTAAGTTTAGCGGCATTTGGTTTCTCCTGGTTTGGTGATTTGATTGCAAATGGAATTATCAGCGGCGCCGGTTCGGTGCTGGTGTTTGTTCCTCAAATTTTAATTTTATTTTTAATCCTCGGGCTTCTTGAGGACACAGGATACCTCGCCAGGGGCGCAATGCTGATTGATAATCCTCTTTCAAAAATAGGATTAAACGGTAAATCATTCGTACCAATGCTTTCCGGATTCGCATGTGCAATTCCGGCAATTCTTGCAGCCAGAACTATCCCGAATAGAAGAGAAAGATTATTAACAATATTTATTATTCCACTGATGAGCTGCAGCGCGCGGCTTCCGGTATATGCGCTGTTGATTGCTTTTCTTATTCCAGCAGATAAACCATGGCTCGGAGGAGTTTCTTTGGCTGCAATTTATATATTCAGTATAGTTAGTTCTATCACGATTGCGGGAATAGCAAATAAATTAAAAAATAGAATAGTTAAAGAAGAAGATAATTCTTCATTTATACTCGAACTTCCCGCATATAGAAAACCACAGTTAAAAGTAGTTTTGATTAATACTTATCACTCAGCAAAAATATATCTTAAAAAAGCAGGTCCAATTATTTTAGGGTTCTCAATTATACTCTGGTTGTTAACCTATTTCCCGAACGTTGATCCAAAAATTGATACGAATAATTTATCTGAAACAGAAATTATTCAGCTAAAAAATGCGGAGAGACTATCTAATTCCTATGCTGCTGATCTCGGAAAGTTTATTCAACCTGTTATGACTCCCATCGGTATGGACTGGCGGGTTGGAGTTTCTTTAATTGCAGCGTTTGCAGCACGCGAGGTATTTGTAAGCTCGTTGGCTTTAATCTTCAAAGTGACAAGCGATAACGAAACTTTACAAAATTCATTACTTGAGGCGATGCACGGCGCCGAAATTGAATCAACCGGCAAGAAACTCTTCACAACCTCCACTATTATCGGGCTGATTATCTTTTTTGTATTTGCATTGCAATGCATATCTACTATTGCAGTTTCTAAAAAAGAAACCGGCGGATGGCGCATACCTATTCTTCAATTAATTGCTTTCACCGGCACAGCGTACGTACTTACTTTTATAACTGTTCACGGCTTAAGATTTCTTGGCGTTCAATAATATTTAAAATAATTTGTTAATTAGACTTTAGAAATTTAATTTAGGTAGCAAATAAATACTTCTTATTAAATTGAAACATCAACAAGCAGCAGAAATATTAAGAGATTACTTAAAAAGCGAACAGAATAGGATAACTCCGGAGAGATTTGAAGTTATGGATGCCGCGCTGGATCATGAAGGGCATTTCGGAGCTGATGATTTGTTCATCGAAATGAAAAACCAAAAATCCAGAGTAAGCCGTGCAACTGTTTACAAAACTCTCGAATTACTAGTGCAATGCGATTTGATAAGCAAACGTAATTTCGGAGAAAACTTAACACGTTATGAAAGTAATTTCCGAAAGCAGACGCACGATCATCTCATCTGCATGGATTGCGGACGCATTGTGGAATTTATGACTCCCAAAGTAAAAAAACTTCCCGATGAAATAGCTGCTTCTCTTGATTTTAAAGTGGAAAGTTACTCATTCAATATTTTTGCGCGTTGTAAGAACATTAAAGAGTGCCGCTATTATAAAGAAAAACAAAAACAATAATGTTCTATTTTTGTTCATAACAAATTGAAAGTAATGAAACAACCAAAGTATCCGCTCAAATGGCAAAAAGATAATTTCTCCATTAAAGTATTTTGCTCAATCCCTAATATAGCTACAGGTATTTTGCTAAAAGCCGGTGATAATTATCTTGTAGTAGATCCGGGCGATGGAATTTTAAGGGATTTAAATAATGAAATTGGCACAAACCAAATTTTGTCAATCTCCGATTTGTTCATTACTCATGGTCACCACGATCACGTTGGCGGCGTTTGGTCTTTCTTAACATATCTAAGAGTTATGAATAAACGAACTCCTCTTTCAATTCATTACCCTAAAGGATGTGTTGAAATAGAAAGCATCTATCATGCATTTAAAAAGGTTTATTCAAGTTCCATCTCCTACTCTATTCATTTAAAAGAAATCGGCGTACCAAAATCATTTAAAACTAAAAATGTTACGGTAAAGCCTTTCCCTGTAATTCATAACGAATTATTATCAGATGGAAAAACAACAAGACAGGTGCCGGCGCTTGGATTCAAGTTCACTTATGTTAGAACTAAAATTTGTTACGGCGGCGATACAGCATATTGTAAAGAACTTGTAAGGCATGCCAAGAATAGCGATTTAGCCGTGCTCGAAGCCGGACAGGATGAAGATTCCCCGAATAAAATGCACATGACGATGAACGAAGCAAAATCAATAGGCGCTTCGGCAAAGGATTATTTCCTTGTGCATGTGCCGGATTAGTATTATTTCATTTTCCAAGTACATTCAATAACTATTTTTTAATTAAATTTAAGTGATCAATGAATTCTGTTAAAATTGTTTTTTTCGTTTTATCCGCTTTGGCATTATTAAATGCTCAGCAGGATAAAAGTGCTGACTCACTAATAATGACATGTGAAAAGCATTTTAAAAATGTTAAAATGCTTACAGAAAGAGGGGAAAATGCAGAAGCATATCTTTCGTTCGATGGTATGAAATTAATTTATCAGAGCACGCATGACGCGC
This sequence comes from Ignavibacteria bacterium CG2_30_36_16, assembly GCA_001873185.1. GTDB lineage: Bacteria > Bacteroidota > Ignavibacteria > Ignavibacteriales > Ignavibacteriaceae > CG2-30-36-16. Next base: position 19,452 of record MNYQ01000171.1, read on the forward strand.
TAAAGTGCGATCAGATATTCACAATGAATATTGACGGCAGCAATAAACAAATGGTATCAAACGGATCGGGAAGAACCACATGTGCATATTACCTGCCCGGAGATACTACAATATTGTATGCTTCAACTTTTCTTGATAATACCGAATGTCCTCCCCCGCCGGACAGAAGCCGAGGCTATGTGTGGAAACTTTATGAAACTTTCGACATCTTTTCTTCAAGCGCAAATGGTGAGAATCTGAAAGCGTTAACCACAACCGATGGTTATGATGCGGAAGCGACAGTTTCGCCAAAGGGTGATAAAATTGTTTTTACATCAACACGGGATGGTGACCCTGAACTTTATTTAATGAACTTGGACGGAAGTAACCAAACAAGATTAACTTTCCAAAAAGGTTATGACGGCGGCGCTTTCTTTTCGCAAGACGGTTCCAAAATAGTTTTTAGGGCAAGCCGCCCAAAAACTGAAGCTGAACTTGCGGATTACGATGAACTTGTAAAATTTGGTTACGTGCGCCCAACAGCCCTCGAAATTTATGTAATGAATGCTGACGGAAAGAACATGAAACAGATAACTGATTTTGGCAAAGCAAGTTTTGCTCCGTTTTTTCATCCGGATGGAAACAGAATAATTTTTTCATCAAATGTAAATAGTGACAATGGTCGTAATTTTGATTTGTATATGATCAACATAGACGGAAGCGGGTTTGAGCAAATTACTTTTAATGAAACGTTTGACGGCTTCCCTATTTTTACGAGCGACGGTAAATATCTTGTCTTCTGTTCGAATCGTGCTAATAAAACGCCCGGCGATACAAACGTTTTTATTGCCGAGTGGAAAGATTAATTTAATAATTGGAAAGAGTAAACATGAAAAAGAATTTCTTAATTTGTTTGTATGCAGCAGTCATTTTCACTACAACAACTTTTGCGCAGAATGCTGATAACGCCGAAGTAACAGCATCCGAAATAAAAGACCATATTACATATTCATCATCCGA
>MNYQ01000071.1 GCA_001873185.1 Ignavibacteria bacterium CG2_30_36_16
CAGTCCAAATCTTTTCTGCAGTTATTTATGCAACCTTGTTCAGGCAGAAGTACGAATCGGATTTGCTAAGGAGAGTTCGGATAAATTTTATAATCTACAAATTGTAAATAATGATGAACCGGCGGAAATATCTTACAAAAATTTCTTAAATTGTTTAAGAATGTTTTAAGGATTTTTTATGAACTTCGAAATAAAACGAGTGGACGACATATCGATTTTTAAACTGAACGAAAAACGTCTCGATACTAATATTTCGGGGCTCGTAAAAGGTGAGTTTACTATGCTCCTTAAAGTTGAAGGAGTTACTAAACTCATACTCGACTTAAGTGAAATTGAAACATGCGATTCTTCGGGTCTTAGCGCAATTCTTGTTGCCAACCGGATTCTTAACACAACCGGCGGACAGATGCGCATCGCAGCTCCTTCCGATAAAGTTTACTCCTTAATAAAAATTACACAGCTCAATAGAGTGCTGCCGGTTTGCAAAACAGTTGATGAAGCATTCAACGAACTAAAAAAAATATAGGTATTTAAATGCATGGAAATACGCTCGACTATATTATCATAATTGTTTTTCTAATAGGTGTAGCGATTCTGGGGGCGTTCTCGGGCGGCAAACAAAAATCGGTAAAAGATTATTTTCTTGGTTCAAAAGTTGTTCCCTGGTGGGCGGTCTGTTTTTCTATCGTGGCGGCTGAAACCAGTACATTAACGTTTATTTCAATTCCTGGTCTGGCATATTTAACAAACTTAAATTTTCTTCAAGTAACCGTGGGTTATCTTTTGGGAAGAATAGTTGTTGCGTTTGTTTTTCTTCCGGCATATAGCAAGGGTGACTTAAAGACAGCTTACTCATTTCTCGAAAATCGTTTCGGCGGCAAAACCCGTTCGTTTGCATCTATCGTGTTTTTATTTACGCGTACGGCAGCAGACGGCGTTAGACTTTTTGCCACCGCTATTCCGTTAAAGTTGATGCTTGATATAGATTATACAACTGCAATTATTATTATTGCAATGGTAACGCTTGTTTACACCTACACAGGCGGTGTTAAAGGGGTAATATGGGTGGATGTTGTTTTGATGTTCATATATCTTGGCGGAGCCGTTGTTGCGGCAGCATTTTTAATCCACCTGCTTCCGGAAGGATGGAGCAGTGTTGTAAACGCGGCAAGTTCGGCAGATAAATTCAGCATAATCAATCTTGGTTTTGATAAAGGGATTTCAGGCTTCTTCGGCGATCCGTATACGTTAATCGGCGGTTTGCTTGGCGGTGCATTTTTATCAATGGCTTCGCACGGCACCGATCAATTAATCGTACAGCGATTATTAACTACAAAAACGTTAAAGGACAGCCAGAAGGCAATCATCGGCAGCGGTATAATCGTCATTTTTCAATTTACGCTTTTCTTGATTGTTGGCGTTATGCTTTACGCATATTATGGAAAGCTTGATGTAAAGTCGGATGAAATATTTCCGATGTTTATTATTAAAGTTCTTCCGCCGGGAGTAACGGGTATTATAATCGCCGGTCTGTTTGCAGCGGCAATGTCAACGCTCGCAGGTTCGATGAGTTCACTGTCATCATCAACAATGCTCGATTTGTATTTGCCATTCTTCGGCAAAAACAACGATGATAAAAAACAGCTTAAAGTTTCCCGGATGTTTACAATTATGTGGGCGGTACTGCTCGTCTGTTCGGCAATTTTCTTTAAAGAATCATCCGAAGCCGTGGTTGTTATTGCTTTAAGCATTGCATCATTTACCTATGGCGGTTTGCTCGGCACATTTTTACTCGGAGTATTAAATAAAAAAGCCCGGCAGGAAGATGCTCTCGCTGGTTTTGTTGGGGGAATATTTATAATGGTTACGGTGATAACATTAAAACTTGTAGCGTGGACGTGGTTCACTCTCGTTGGTGTGATCGCTACATTAATAATCGGAAGTATATTAACAATGCTTTCTGATAGAGAAAAAAAAGAATAACAATGCCATTGTGTCTTTAGGGCATCTCTAAAAATATAGTGTCATTGTCCGTTAACTAACGGATCAGAAAAGTTACGAATGCTAAATCTATTTTCCCGAATAGCCTGCCCCGATCCATCGGGGATGAAGCCTTGACGAAAATGTTGTTTCTGGCTTATCGGGATATTGCAAGAAAATGGACCATGCCGGTTAGAAACTGGTCGATTGTTCTTGGTCATTTTTCTATTAACTTTGACAAACAAGTTGAACCTTTTTTATGATTCAGCTACTTGCCATTTACACAAAGTATTTTACACACTCAATGTCAATGAACATAAACGCTAATTCATATATTGCTTTATTTTGCAGGAATTCTATTCTCCTTGTGATAACAATTTGTGGGCTTATTCCCAGCAGAATAATTGCACAGCCAAAAAATATAAAGTTCGATCAAATAGGACTGGAGCAAGGACTTTCTCAGTCTACAGTAAAAGCTATAGTACGTGATGCACAGGGGTTTATGTGGTTTGGTACTCAAGATGGGCTGAATAGGTATGATGGTTATTCTATAAAAGTTTTCAAACACGACCCGAAAGATTCAAACTCTATCTCAGACGACAGGATTAATTGTTTACTAAGCGACTCAAAAGGTGATTTGTGGATAGGTACTGAAAGCTGTGGTGTTGACAGATATGTCCTTGAAGAGGGTAAGTTCTATCATTATTTACACAATGAGAATGATACTCTTACAATAAGCAATAATACTATTACTTCGCTCTTTGAAGATTCCGGTGAGAATATTTGGATAGGTACTAATTCCGGATTAAACCGTTACAACCTGAAAAGCAATACTTTTAGACATTTCTTTTTTGAGCTGAAAAATTCTTTAAGCTTAAATGAGAATTCAATAACAGCTATATGTGAAGACAAGGATAATAATATATGGGCTGGCACCTATAAAGGATTATTTAGATATAATTTGAAGAATGACGCTGGTTTTATGAGGGTTAACGAACTTAATACTAATCCTATAACCTTATATGGTGATAATGTCACATCGTTGTACACAGATCGAACCGGTTCATTATGGGTTGGAACGTATGATCAATTTTTGAAGCGATACGATAAAAACACTAATTCTTTTTATCGTTATATAAATACCATTAAAAATGTTAAGACAATCTATGAAGAACCAGAAAAATATCTGTGGTTCGGGTCAGTCAATATGGGTATGAGAATACTAGATATGAGGACAAATAATATTTCACAGATTCCAGTTATTCAAAATGATCCTATTAATACACTATATGAAGATAGATTAGGGATACTATGGTTAGGAACAAGTTTCCATGGTATTTTTGTTCATAACCGGAATAAAAACCGATTCAAACACTATCTTGATGATCCTTATAATCCTAATGTAGTAATGACAATTTGCGAGGATCGGGGTGGCGGACTTTGGGTGGGAACTTACGGAAATGGATTAAAATATTTCGATAGAAAAAGGGACAGCGTAATAACCTATAGATATAACACAAAAGATCCTAAAAGTATTAGTAGTGATAAAATTTTTGCGCTCTGTATTACATCAGATGGAATACTCTGGATAGGAACAATCGGAGGGGGTCTTAATTATTTTGATATATCATCAGGCATGTTCAAACAATATAAACAACATTCTCCGGTTGATTCAAAAGGATTGAGTAATAATGATATAACAACTTTGTATGAAACCATTGATGGAAATTTATTAATCGGCAACGTAACAGGTGGAATTGACATTTTAAATAGAAAGACAAAAACATTCAAACATTACTATCACGAAGAACAAATTCCTAATACTATTGGGGCTGGAAGATCGGTAACGGTGATCCGTGAAGATGAAAATGGTACCATATGGGCAGGAACTCTCAATGGTTTAAGACAATTCGACCCAGAATTAAATTCATTTGTAAGTTATAACCTGAAACAAAAATTTGGAAAACAAAACACAGAAAATGAGAGTGTTACAAGTCTGCTGTTTACCGGAAGTACCATTTGGGTTGGAACATCACGGAATGGATTATTAAAATTTAACCCTGAATCAAATTCATTAATCTCATACACTGCTAATGACGGATTACCCGATAATGTAGTCTTGGGTATTTTGTCAGACTATTCAGGCAATTTATGGTTAAGCACTAACAAAGGTATATCTAAATTTAATCCCAAAACTGAAATATTTAAAAATTATGATGTAAGTGACGGTTTGCAGGCGAAGGAATTTAATCAAGGCGCCTATTTTGAAAGTTTAACCGGGGAAATGTTTTTTGGAGGAGTGAACGGATTTAATGCCTTTTTCCCTGACGAAATTGAAGATAACAAGTTTATTCCTCCTGTTTATCTTACAACATTTACAGTTTTTAATGAAACCCTGCCTTTGCCCGATCCAATCCCGGATAATTTTACTATAGAACTTTCTTATTCTCAAAATTTCTTTTCATTTGAGTTCGTTGCTTTAAGCTACACGTCACCCGAAAAAAATCATTACGCATATATGCTGGAAGGTTTCGATAGTGATTGGCATAATGTGTCAGCGCAGCAGCGTTACGCAAGTTACTCAAACCTCGATCCCGGGGAATATTTATTAAAAGTTAAAGGTTCTAATAATGATGGTCTCTGGAATGAAACCGGGACATCAGTTATTATAATTGTTACACCGCCTTTCTGGATGACCTGGTGGTTCCGCAGTTTAGGCATTTCTTTAGTATTATCCATCGTTCTATTCTTTTACAAACGAAGGATTAAAACTTTGAAAAGAGAAAAGATATTACAACAGGAGATATCTCACCGTTTAATTGAAAAACAGGAAGAAGAAAGGAGCAGGATTGCCCTTGAGATGCATGATAGTCTTGGTCAGGATTTGCTTTTTATTAAGAACCGGGCAAGTTCAATAATAAAAAAAAACTTTAATATTCAAATGGCGACCGAAAATTTTAACCAAATTTCTTCTTATGCTTCCAGGGTATTAAATATCGTGCGCGAAATTTCTCATAATCTCAGACCCCCTGAACTTGATCAGCTTGGTTTGACAGAAACAATTCGTTCTATCCTGCTGACAGCAAGAGAATCCACTACAATAGAAATAAATGGCGAAGTAGAGAGTATTGATGGATTGATTCCGCATAAACTGGAGATCAATCTTGTTCGAATTCTTCAGGAAGCGCTAAGTAATATTCTCAAACATTCAGGTGCTGCTAAATGTGAAATAATTGTTAGAGCTCCAGGCAACCATGTTGTTCTTAGCATAAGCGATAATGGTAAAGGATTTAACTTGAACAATAATCAAAACGTAAAAACAAAATCCGGTCTTGGTTTAACCGGAATGAAAGAACGAGTTCGAATATTGGGTGGAATATTTGAGATATATTCCGCAATTGGAGAGGGGACACGATTTGAAATTCGAATACCTATTAATAACGAAAAGCAGATAAGTCAGCCTTTTGCGAATTCTGGTTTGAAGGAATGAAAGAAGTCACACAAATAATTATTGCAGATGATCACCCGCTTCTGCGGAGAGGAGTTAAAGAACTTATTGAAGAGCAGGAAGGGTGGCAAGTTATTGGAGAAGCCAGCGATGGTGAAAAAGCTCTTGAATTAGCAAGAAAATTTCCTGCTGCTATACTTATTATTGATATAGTAATGCCGAAGATGAATGGATTTGAAGTTGCTAAAGCAATACGCGAAAACAAGCTTCCAAATAATATTATTATCCTGTCCATGCACAATAAAGAAAGTTTCTTTGATCGTGCTATGGACCTGGGAATTCTGGGTTATGTAATAAAAGACTCTGCAGATACAGAAATAATTGATGCAATTAAAAATGTATCAGCAGGAAAATATTATCTTAGTCCCTCTATTTCAGGTTTTGCTGTTAAGCGTGGTCAGTATATTACTTCCGGCTCTGATGATGTTATTGGAATTTCCAGACTTACTGTTACTGAAAGAAAAATATTAAAAATGATTTCTGAAAACATGTCAACAAAAGATATTGCCAATAAATTATTCATAAGCATTCATACTATAGAGAGACACCGGGCAAATATATGCCAGCGGCTCGACCTTCATGGCACAAATGTACTTCTCCGGTTTGCTCTGGAACATAAAGATATTCTCTAATTAAATTTTTCTACATACTACTATGTAGAAAAATACATACTTTCTATTATTCCCTACCTCTTCACATAATCATATTTTTCACTCAACGAATAATACATTACTTACATTATCAAAAAAAATTGTTTTTAGCTGAAAATGAAATACATGATTGTGGATGACAATCTGGATATGCTGAAACTTATACAGCAGGAAGTATGTTCAGAACAAGACATAATTGTAGAGTGTTCAGATGGTGAAGATGCAATTACAGCGTACTCCAAACATTTGCCCGATTTTGTACTGATGGATATTAAAATGAATAAGATTAATGGTATAACGGCAACAAAGATGATAGTAGATAAATTTCCGGATGCACGGATTATCATTATTACAAATTACGATACAACGATTTTCCGGAATGTAGCAAAAAAAGCAGGTGCAATAGCTTTTGTTTCAAAAGAAAATCTCTTTGAAGTCAAGGATTATCTAAGATTAGAATCACAATAGATTTTTGACAATTAATTATATATATGTAAACTCAAAATGGAGCAAAACTTATGAAAAACATTTCTTTACTTTCCTATTTCTTGATTGCTATATTCTTATTTTTATCAAAAGAATCTCTTGCTCAATGGAATCATACTGGTCCAGAAGGGGGTGAAGTAGATGCTTTTTGTGTAAGCGATGCCTATCTCTTTGCTGCAGCTTATAGCGGTGGTATTTATCGCTCCACAAATAATGGAACAAGCTGGACAACAGTCGACAATGGTTTGACTGAAATCAACATTTCGGTAAATGCTCTTATTGCTGATGGTACAAAAATCTTTGCTGGTACCTGGGGTAACGGTGTATTTCTATCCACTAATTATGGTGATAGTTGGGTAGAGGTTAATAATAGTTCGACAGCAGGAACCGCTGTACATTGTTTTGCTGTAATTGGAACAAGTTTGTTTATGGGAAGTCAAGGTGGTGGTGTACATCGAACAACCGACAATGGAGCGAGTTGGGAACAGGTGAATAACGGATTACTTTCATCGGATATTCGCGATCTTGCTGTAATGGATACAGTTATTTTTGCTGCCACCTGGGGAGTATATAAAGTATTTAAATCTATTGATAATGGCGAAAACTGGACACAATGTAATACTGCAATTATTCCGGTTCTCGATGATCCTTGTATCGCTGTCAGTGGAAATAATGTATTTTTAGGAACTTACAGTCATGGTGTTTTCCTTTCAACCGATAATGGTGATAATTGGATAGAAGTTAATAATGGAATCCCGGCAAATGCTACTATACGAGAATTTGCAGTCAGAGATTCAACTGTATTTGCAGCAACCAGAGGAGATGGGGTATTTCTGACAACAAACAATGGCACAAATTGGAATTCCGTTAGTTCCGGCCTAACAAACAACAGTGTTGAGGCAATTATTATCAGCCCCAATCAAGATCTGTTTGCGGGGACTTTTGGCAACGGTGTTTTTCGCTCGACTGACAATGGCACAAACTGGTTTGAAATAAACTCCGGCTTCAATGCTAATGATGTTTACGCATATACTACAATTCCTAACGGTGCAGGTGGACACAATTTGTTAGCGGGAACGGATGTAGGAGTTTATAAATCAACTGATAACGGTTTGGAGTGGAGTTCTATAGGATTGGCTGACAAGTGGGTCACCGGTTTAGCCATACTCGGCACAGATATTTTCGTAAGTACTATGGGGACAGGTGTTTTTCGTTCGACTGATGGTGGTGCAAACTGGACGCCAAGCGGATTAGCAAACTCAATGCTTCAGACTATTTACAGTAATGGAACAGATCTTTTTGTTGGCGTTGCCTTTTTTGGAGGAGCCGCTCGTTCGACTGATAGAGGTAATACCTGGATTACTACTATACCTGGATTAGCATATAAATGGGTGATGAGTTTTACTGAAAACGAGAACTATATATTTGCAGGTACAATGATGGGTGGAGGTGCTTATCGCTCTACTGACAATGGCAATTCCTTTACGGTAATAAATAACGGATTGGTGGATCATCGTGTTAGCACACTTGCAGTAATGGACAGCAGCATTTTTGCCGGAATAGGCGATCCTAACGGGGAATCTGGTGCCGGTGTATACCGTTCAGATAACAATGGTGATAGTTGGACGCAAATTAATAATGGTTTACCTCCTAATTTAATAGTTTGGTCTCTTGCAGTCACAGGTAACAATATTTTTGCTTCTTCTTCTTCAAGTGGTCAAAATAAAGTTGCCGACGTGTATCTCTCAACTAATAGAGGTGAAAATTGGTCATCTGTTAGCACAGGTTTAATCAGCAATTATATTCAAAGATTAATCATTGACAATACAACAATCTTTGCTGGCACAATTGGCAGCAGTACCTGGTGGAGACCACTATCAGAAATGATTCCGGAATTACTTCCCTCAGCGCCATCAAACCTTGTAGCCACCTCAGATACATTTACAGTAACATTGGGCTGGCAGGATAACTCTGATAACGAGGATGGATTTGTAATTGAAAGAAAAGCAGGCGACTCACTAAGTGTTGAGCTATTCGTGGTAATTGATAGCACTGGCGTAAATGAAAACTCATACTTTGATACTGGTTTGGAAGCCGATTCCACTTACACATACAGAGTGTATGCTTGCAACCAATTTGGAGTTTCAGATTACAGTAATCTTGTTGAGATAGCTACTATGATTCCGGTTGAACTCACTTCATTCACTGCTGCGATAAACGAAAACAAAGTAATACTCAATTGGTCAACAGCAACTGAGTTAAATAATCAGGGATTTGAGATTGAAAGGAAAACAGGGAGTTGGGAGAAGATTGGTTATGTATTGGGTTTCGGCACAACAACGGAACCTAAAACTTATTCATTTACTGATGATAATGTTACAACAGGGACATATTCATATCGTCTAAAACAAATTGATTTCGATGGAAGCTATTCCTATTCTCCAGAGATTGAAATTAATGTTGAGTTCACACCGAAGGAATACACACTATACCAGAACTACCCGAATCCATTCAACCCGGCGACAACAATTAAGTACGCGCTGCCTTATGCAAGTAATGTAAAGATAGTAATATATAATATGCTTGGAGAAACAGTAAGCGAACTTTTTAATGGAATGCAGGAAGCAGGATATTATGATGTAAGTTGGAATGCCGGAAGTATTGCTTCAGGAATTTATTTCTATACGATTGATGCAAAAGCAGTTGACGGAAAGAATAATTATACTTCAGTTAAAAAGATGGTACTCTTAAGATAACTTGTAAAGTTAAAGATGACATCTTTTGAAAAGATGTCATCTTTAGTTTATCATAGAAGGGCCTCCTTTAAAGGGAATCGTTTGACTGCTAACAGATGGTTCCCTTTCTTAAATTTAAAAACTTAAAGCTTAAGGCAAATTTATACTTGAAAGGTTAGCGACACCTTTCTGTGCAATACATTTCTTAATTGTTAAAGTACCCTCCATAACTTATTTTCGTACTCAAATAAAAACTAAAAAGTTTAGGAAGGTACCGTTATGAAACCTTTCAGAATACTAACACTGTTCATTTTTACAATCTTGTTTATTGATTTCACATTCGTGGAAATTCAATGTCTTTTTATTAGAGATGGATCAGATGATAAAAAGTTGCCTGCCTTACTTAGAGAAAAATAACTTTTCTTTTATTGCTTCAATTCTTTCGCGAGCATAATCCAGCATCAATGGATCTGCTCTGGATGAGTCTTTCAAAAACTCACTGTACATATCAAAAGCTTTTTGTTTATTGGAATAATATTCATCATAAACTGCAGCAAGCCGGAATTTCAACGAAATACGTTCCGGATCTTTCTGCATAGCTTTAATATAATACTCGATAGATTTGGCAAATACTTTTTCCTGTTGGTAAAGTGATGCAAGCTGAATGTAGGACTCTATAACATACCGGTTCATCCATACTTCTTCAACCATTTGAAGAAACTTGAAAGCATTTTCAATCTCACCTTTGTCCCGGTAAGCTGCGCCAAGATACAGAATGGTAACTATATCTTTATTGTTTTTGGAAAAAGCAGTGTCAAGATAATTAATTGCTTCGTCAATTTCGTTCTGCATAAATAAACAAACGCCGAGATTGCGGTAAACATTAGCCGCCGTATCGCCAAAAAGGAGTGTGTTTCTGTAAGCGGTTTCAGCTTTATCAAATTCTTCTAACTTAAAATGTGCTTCCGATTTTATTCTCCATATATCTGCTAACTGCGGATAAACAATTAAACCTGCATCGGCAATTCGCAGCGCTGAAATAGTGCGGTCGGTTTTGAAGAACAAATTAGATAATCTAATAATAGTATTTGTGTTTTTATTATTTAACCTGTTTGCTATTTGTAAATGAACGATTGCATCATCGTAATTTTTTAGCGCTTCATCAAACCTGGCAAGCTGTTCGTAATAATTTGCAGTTGATTTATCTATCTCAATTAACTTCTCAAAAAGTTCTTTTCCATTCTGCCATTCTTTTAGTGCGTAATATGTTTTGCCGGCTTTAAGTATAACATTAATATTTGAGCAATCGATAGAAAGAGATTTTTCCAAATTTTCTTTGGCATAAACATACTGCTCTGATTCAAGATAAGCCGAACCGAGTATGGAGTATAACCCGGCATTCGAATTATCATATTTTAATGCAAGCAGAAGCACATCCGCAGCCTGTTGAAATTTATTTAAATTAAAATAAACTTTAGCAAGTCCGATGTATGAATTTATATTGGATGAGTCTGTTTGTATCAGGTTATCAAACTCAATTATTCTTTTTCTGTAATCTCCATCGAAACTGTTTTCCCCGATCTCAAAAACCTGTGCATTTATAGAAAGAAATAAAATTACAACGATGCTTATTAATTTTTTCATAAAATTCTTATAACTTTTGTTTAAAGATGCACAAAAAAAAGAAAAGTTGCCTTTAAAGGAAAAATATTTATTGGTTCATCGTAACAATGCGTACTTTTAATTTAGGGAAATACTACCGAAAAAATACTAATAAGTTGGTTTGGATAAAGCCATTTACTTTTTTGCTAATTATTCCACGACCTAAAGAGTCAGTGTCAAAATCCTTAACCCATCCCACCAAAGCGGGATGGGAAAATAAACCCAAAACGAACAGTTAGAATCCCGAGTAAGCGGGATTTTTATTGTCCGTTAACTAACGGATTAACACAAACTCTAAAGGTCACGGCACTTCAATTTAATATTTTGCATAAGGTGACTGACTAACAAATTATTGCTGTTTGTTAAAGCAAAAAGCATCCCCGAATCAAATTGCTTTTGCCGCCAGTCAGCCTTATTTTTGGCTATGATTTTTTAATAGATATGTGAAAAAAACCTCAAACATAAGGAGGATGAAATTATGTCAAATGCAATATTCAAAGTACCGTTACCTTTAAACGAACCAATATTAAACTACGCTCCCGGAAGCCCCGAAAAAGTTGAGCTTAAGAAAAAACTTACTGAAATGCGCCAACAGCGGATTGATATACCGTTAATAATAGGCGGCGAAGAAATACGCACAGGCAACACAACCGAAATCCGCGCACCGCACGATCATTCAATTTTACTCGGCTTGTATCATAAAGCCGGCGCAAAAGAAGTTAACATGGCAATTGAAGCAGCGCTTGAAGCCCGTAAAAGCTGGGCGGAAATGCCATGGGAACAGAGAGCAGCAATTTTCCTTAAAGCTGCTGACCTATTAGCAGGACCATGGCGCGCAATATTAAATGCAGCCACTATGCTCGGTCAATCTAAAACAGCGTACCAGGCAGAAATTGATGCAGCCTGCGAGCTAATTGATTTTTGGCGGTTTAATTCTTTTTACATGACTCAATTGATGTCCGATCAACCTTTCTCTCCCAAAGGAATGTGGAATAGACTTGAGTATCGTCCATTAGAAGGATTTGTTTTTGCAGTAACTCCTTTCAACTTTACGTCTATTGCAGGAAATCTTCCAACCGCTCCGGCGCTTGTTGGTAATGTAGCCTTATGGAAACCTGCATCGAGTTCTGTTTACTCGGCTTATTACTTAATGAAATTGTGGGAAGAAGCAGGGCTGCCGAAAGGCGTTATAAACCTCGTCGCCGGTTCCGGCTCTCAGGTTGGCGATCCCGTAATGGCAAGCGAACATCTCGCGGGAATTCATTTTACCGGTTCGACCGCTGTATTTCAGGGAATGTGGAAAACAGTCGGCAATAATCTGAATAAGATGAAATATTATCCGCGTATTGTTGGTGAAACCGGCGGTAAAGATTTTATTTTCGTTCATAACTCGGCGGATATAGATGGCGTTGTTGTCGCTGCTATACGGGGCGCATTCGAGTATCAGGGACAAAAATGCTCCGCCGCTTCGCGAATGTATCTCCCAAAATCACGCTGGGATGAATTCAAAACAAAATATGTTGGCGAAGTAAATAAAATTAAAGTTGGCGATGTAGAAGACTTCACAAACTTTATGGGCGCCGTAATTGATAAAGGCGCTTTTAAAACTATAACCGATTACATAAAATATGCACGCGATGCAAAAGACGCCGAGATAATTACCGGCGGTAATTTTGATGACTCTAAGGGATGGTTCGTTGAGCCGACAACAATTGTTACAACTAATCCTAAATTCAAAACAATGGAAGAAGAAATATTCGGTCCTGTTTTAACAATTTTTGTTTACGACGACAATAAATTTGACGAAGCATTAGATTTATGCGATACAACTTCGCCGTATGCTTTAACCGGCGCTATTTGGGCGCAGGATCGTAACGTGCTTATTAAGATGTCTGACAAATTAAAAAATGCAGCAGGCAACTTTTATATTAATGATAAGCCAACCGCAGCGGTTGTCGGGCAGCAGCCATTTGGCGGCGGCAGAGCCTCCGGAACAAATGACAAGGCAGGCAGCGCAATGAATATCTTACGCTGGATGACAGTCCGAACAATTAAAGAAACATTTGTTCCTCCGAAGGATTGGGAATATCCTTTTATGCAGGAAAAATAGAATCGAATTACGGTAAAGACGGGTTCAATCCCGTCTTTGCATTTTAAATACGGCAATTACTATTCGTACAGAAACCACTCTTTTCACCGGCAAATTATTTGCCGAACAGCTAATAGCAATGAATGCTAAACCGGAGCAGCATAAGATAATATCGCATAAAAAGTAATATCAAACGCAAATATTTCTCATCGTCATTTCAATAATTTGTTTTTCACAAAATGTTTTACCGATTGTTGTTTCCTGCCTAAGCAGAGTCCAAATATTTGCACGTCGTTTTCGATTTTTTTTTATCAAAATATTATTACCTTTATAGCAACAAAATTTTTCGTTTAAATTAAAATGAACAGAAAAACAAAACCAATAAGGCTTGAGGATTTAGCAAACATATTAAAAGTTTCTAAAGTTACTATCTCCAAAGCATTAAGAGATCATCCTGATATTTCTGCGGAGACGACTGCCCGCGTTAAAGAGCTTGCCGACGAATTGGGTTATCTGCCTAATTTCATGGCAAAAAATTTGTCTTCGTTGAAATCAAACTTGATTGGTCTTGTTGTCCCGGAAATTGCTCATTTCTTTTTTTCCGCGATAATTGAATCAATCTTTGCCGCAGCATCTAAAAATAAATATGAAACGGTTCTTACTGTTTCGGAAGAAAAGGCAGAGAAAGAAAAAAATCATGTTCAGTTTCTACTGTCGATGAAGATGGATGGACTGATAATTTCAATTACGCAGGAAACCACTGACTTCGCTATTTTTCAAAAAATCATTCAGCACAACGTTCCAATAGTATTTGTTGACCGTGCACCGGATATGCCCGGAATATCAAGCGTAACAGTAAATGATAGAGGCGGGGCATTCGCTGCAACAGAATATGCAATTAACAAAGGGTATAATAAAATTGCAAAAATTGGAGGCAACAATAACATCAACATCGGACGGCAGCGTAATGAAGGATTTTTTGAAGCGATGAAATTGTACGATTATAAAATAAATCCCGATTGGATTATTGACGGCGGCTTCGGACACGAAGCCGGATATAACGGATTCAAATCTATTTATAAAAACGGAAAACTTCCCGAATATATTTTGGCGATTACTTATCCGGCTGCGCTTGGTATATATGAAGCCGCTTATGAACTTGGGGTGCGCATACCGCAAGATATTGAGATAACCTGTTTTGGAAATAACACATTCAAACATATTATCCCAACAGTTTTTAATTTTGTAGACCAACCAACCCAAAAACTCGGTGAAGAAGCGGTTAAGCTAATTCTTAAAATGATCAATCATCCTAAAACTTATGAGCCCGAAAAAATAGTGCTGGATACTAAACTCCTTATCAACAACAGCAATACTATTACTTAAAAGATCTACCGTTGCTTAACACACTTTTAAATTTGCTTCATTCATTAAAACATTAATTCAAAACCAAGCGAGTAAACTTTATCGTGTGTAACATCAAAAGGGAGTTTCCCTGTGGTGTAAGCGAAATAAATTCCGTGTGGAAGTTTTAATGCTGTATTGAAAAGAATAAACTCGTTTAAACCGCTTTCTTTTATTTGCTTCGAAGCGCCGGGCTGAAGAAAATATATTAATGAAGCTTCAAAGAAGACGGGCTTTTCATCCATCTTGACTAATATTGTTTTAAAGCCAAGTTCAAAATCAATCCGCCCATAACTATCTTCTTCACCAAGCGCTCTTCTCAATTTGTCTTTAACCGGATTTATTAATGAATACCCGATTAATATTGTCGGGAAAGAAGAACCATACGGAATAAAATCATCTTCCGTTGCTGTTAAAAATCTTATTACAGCAAAAGGGTAATCGAAAATATTCCATTTCGCCAGCAAAGAGTTGTCGTTCCAAGCTTTCAAATCAAAACCAAGCCTTCCTCCCAAAGTATAATTTTTTTTAGTGAAACTCTGGTTTGATTCAAGTCCGCCGGTGAGCGATAAATCCACATAAATTTGTGTTGTAAGATGTGAAACTGCAACTGCAAGAAAAGAATTCCACAGCGTGCTGCCATCAACATCATCGAGCAAAACAAGCTCATCTTCAATCTGGTTGAGGAGTGTGGCTGTTTGCTCATCAACGCGTAAAGCGCCTCCCCACGATCTAAAAAAATGAATTGCCGCTTTTGAAGATAAAAAATTATTCGGATTTAATTCTTCAATAAAAGCAACATTGCCATTCGCGCTCAAAGACAAACTTATTCCGGAGGTTGTAGTTCCTTCCTTTTCTAAAAAATATCTTTGCATGTCTTTTTGATACTCGTAACTGAAACCAAGAGCGTTTGCCGATTCCGGCGTTACGGACTGAAAGGTTTTTAATGAAACGGATAAACCATTTAACAACGCCCATGGTTTTTCATCAAGAAAAATTTCTTTTACTGATTGATTTATTGTCTCAGCATCGTTTAGTGAACTTTCATATAAATTTTTCAACGCATCGTCAAGCGCATCTTCGGCAATTCCGGAAGCCATTAAAATTTCTTTCAATGAATCGAGATCAAATTCTGTTTGAGCAAAAGTTAAACTCGAAGCAAACACCAAAAGAAACAAAAATATTTTTTTACCAGTCATCATTTTCTCCCCAGAATAAATAGTGATAATCGTTTATGGCTGCGAGGTCTGCAATAGTTTTTCCTTTGTCGATAAGAATGTTCAAAATATCGTTAATAGCTTTTTCCTGCGTTGTGCCGGTTTCATAAGTTGCTTTTCGAACCATTCTAAAAACGTTATCCATTTGAAAGGAGAGCGTTTGCGCCTGTATTTTCCTTAACTCCGGAGAAGAAGTTGAATTCCAAAACGCAAGATTTTCCATCGTAATTAATCCGGCTGTTTCAAACTTTTCAATCGTTTGATGAAGCAGTCTTAATGTAGTCCATGTTGTTGTACATGCCCTGTTATTTCTATTCCATGTTTCCATAAATACTCCAATTTTTAATCTAAGCGTGGATCGCCTTTCAAATAATAGCCGGTAACTTTCTTAAACGCTTCGGATGTTTTATCTCCCGGGCAGCCGTCAACATTTACGTAAATCCCGGGCAACTTATTTAAGAACGTTTGAAGTTCGACCGTCCCGCATGCGGGATCAATTTTTTTATTTGAATATCTAATTAAAGGTTTTTCTACATCGTCTGTATGGATAACGGCAGGTTCTGCTTTAAAAGCAACTGCGCCTTTTTCTGCAAGCCGTCTTAATATAAC
Organism: Ignavibacteria bacterium CG2_30_36_16; assembly: GCA_001873185.1. Classification (GTDB taxonomy): domain Bacteria; phylum Bacteroidota; class Ignavibacteria; order Ignavibacteriales; family Ignavibacteriaceae; genus CG2-30-36-16. Next base: position 16,341 of record MNYQ01000071.1, read on the forward strand.
TACTGCGCCGCACTGCTGGGAAACCGCCGTATCCGACCATCGTCCATCGGCAACATATTTCCCCTTTGAATAATGATTTGAGAAACTCCATAAATATGGAGAAAGAACTTGAGGATGAGAACGCCTGTAGCCCCAGCCGTTATACTCTTCAATTTTATATAGTATGCCGGGTAAAGTCCAGTCCGTCCATTGATGAAGATTTTTAAGTTTAAGAGCGTCTTCAGCGCTTACTTCCCAGGTGAAAGGAGGAGCGCCGTCTTTGGGTCTTCCTGCAGGAACATGCGTGGTTCGTGCAGTTAAAGGATCGCCGTTATGCAGATGCCGGCTGAAGTTCATTGAGGATTCCATGTTATGAATTGCCGCAATGAAATACCAGGGAATCTTCAGCTTATTTCCAACGGTTTCATAACGTGGTTTGTATTGAAGAATTGTAGAAATAATATTTTCGATATATGAAAGTTTCGAAGGATTAATCTGACATGTATCGAAAAGACGGCGGTATTCGTCGCGAAGCGGATTAGTTAAATTTATTAGAGGCATAATGACTCCTTAATTACTTGATGAATTTATTTAACTGATCCCGCAATTTTGCGGGAAAGAAAGCATAGCAAAATATATCAATTATTCTTTTAACTTGCTTGTATCCGTTAGCTAACGGATTTTTTGTGTCAAGATATTCCTTATGTTTTTAACTTTTAACTTGCGGCTTGCCGCGCTATGCGTGCATCTATTGCTGGTCTGTCAAAATCACTCATGCTTTTTGAATAGATGCTTAATAATTATTCTCAAGGAAGTATTTCCGAAAGTATTACACGGCGGTTATTCTTATTCACTCACCTTACGCAGAAGTCTGAAATTGTATTGTAAATCGAAGCGAAACTTCGATAATCCATTAGCTAACGGATGTTTTTTACGAAGCTACCGCTTCGCACTACAATTTTTGCGTAAGGTGACTTATTCATTTTTATTTCGGGGGATTGTTTGATATATTTTAGCGACAAAAATTTATTCACATGATTAAAGATCACAAAAAAATTTTAATAAAAATAATTAATGTTCTGCAACAGAACCGGTATAAAGATAAAAGCAATAAAACTATTAATTATAAAGAATATTGCAATTTAAAAGATCATCAAAGAAAACATACATGTGACGAAGATATAATTGTAACTCCGGTTTTAATAAGTATCTTGAAAGTACTTGGCTACGAATCAAGCATTAACATCATTCAGCAAGTTGAAAAGTCAGGCGATAAACCCGATTTCAGAACTATAAAAACCAACCTTTTTATTTTAGATGCGAAATCGACTAATGCAGATATTACTAATCGAGGCAACAATCCTAGAACTCCATTCAACCAAATAACTCGTTATCTAACATCACTTAAGGGTTATGAATATGGTATTTTGTTTAATCTAGTCCAGCTCGAATTTTTCCAAAGAACTTATGAGGAAGACGGCTCAATTAAAGTAAAGTTGTTGAGCAACCGAACACTTAACTTCTTGAGACTAATAGAACTTTATGAAAAGGATGATCTTGATTCCTCAAGAATATATGAGACATTTAAGTGGTTTGTTGACACATTTGCATATCGCGAGATAAGTGTTAGCGAGTATGTTGAGATCATTAAAAACCGAAAAATTGAAGAGTTAGTCGTCCCCGATAAAGATTTTCTTAGAGGGATAGTTTATGACTTAATAAATAAAATACGAAGAGAAATAAAAAGTCAAGTTGATGAGTTTGAACCGGACAGCGATGAAACACTAAGATTAAAGCATGAATTAAAGAATATAGCCAGAGAATTAAATATAGCAGAAGGAGAAGATGACCAAGAGATTGCTTTGGAAGAATTCATTAAACAAGCTTCTTACGTTGTTCTGTTAAAAATAGCGCTAATCCGAATCCTTGAGGATAATAATTTAATTGAAAAGAATCTTTATAATGGTGGGTTTAAGCAAAAACTTGAACCACCCCTTAATTATACATTGCATAGACTACTTTATGAAGCAAAATATCAGGCAAGTAATTTTTATCCATACTTTTATGATGGGTCACCATTCGATTTTCAGATTGAAAATGAAACCCTATTCATCGAGGCACTTTTTGAGTTATCAAAGATAAACTTTGCTGAAATTAACTTTGATTTAATCGGAGACTTGTACGAACACTATTTAAACTTAGATGACAGGAAAGAAAAAGGACAGTATTATACTCCTCATTTTATAGTAGAATTTATATTAAATCGAGTTGGCTGTAATCCCATTAAATCAAATAAGATTGTTCCCAAAACATATTTAGACCCGGCTTGTGGCAGCGGCGGGTTCCTTGTGGAAATCGCAAGACGCTATAGAGCGGCAGGAAATAATAAAGAGGTTGAAGCCAAACGTACAATTGTTGATTGTATTTATGGAGTAGAATTGACTCCCTTTGCAAGCTTTCTTGCCGAAATAAATGTCATTATTCAAATTCTTCCGCTTGTTAAGAGAATTGAGAATAAAAAACAACAAAAGATCAGCTCTCTTAAAATTTTTAGACAGGATAGTTTATTTAGTATTTATAACAGAGAAGAATTCAACGGGGAAGTTGATGTTAGAATAAGAAAATCTCATGTTTTAGCTGGTGATAAGGAATTAAAATTTGGTGAGGTAATAAATTACAATGAGTTTGATTATGTTATTGGCAATCCGCCATATGTTGGGGAAAAGGGACATAAAGAATTATTCGAACCGCTTAAAGATCATGAGTATTGGAAAAATTTCTATCAAGGTAAATCAGATTATTTGTACTACTTTATTATTCTTGGAATTAGTAAGCTAAAAGAAGGCGGAAGGTTGGGATTTATAACTACCCAATACTGGTTAACAGCGGATGGCGCAGCCAACTTAAGAAAATATATTTTAGATAAGACTAAAATTTTAGAGATTGTTGATTTTAAAGGAATAAAACTTTTCCCGGAAGCAAAGGGACAGGAAAACATTGTTTTTATTCTTGAAAGATGTGATAATGAAGAAGAAAGATTGAACAACAAAATTAAAATGATAGCGTTTAACAAGGATTGGGTGCTTGAGGATAAATTGTACAGCGATTCTGAAGGGAACTTAATTACAAATTATGATAGATGGATTGAACTATTAAAAAACTTATCGCAGTTTGAGTTGTTTGCTAAAGTTGAAAAGAATGCCTTTAAGCTCGGTAAAGACGAAAGAGAGAAAATTGCTGATGTTTATTATAGTGCAGTTACACAGGGAGAGTTGGACGAAAATGCCTGGTATTTGTATATCAAAGAAAAAGCAAAATATGAATTTGACACATTTGATAAACTGACAGATTTATTTAATGTTAATCAGGGGATAATATCTGGCGCGGATAAAGTTACCAACAAGAATATCCGTAAAATAAGTCGCGAGCTTCATGAGAAAAATAAGATCAAGCTAAATGATCCGATATTCATATTAAATGCCGAAGAAGCCAAATCTCTCCTTCTTAACGAAAACGAATTGAACTTCTTAAAATCATTTTACAAAAATTCTGATATACAAAGAGGATATATTTATCACAGAGACGAACAGATGGTAATATATTCACTAGAAATAAAAGATATTGAGAAATATAAAAATTTATTCAATCATCTTAACAAGTTTAAAGATATACTTAATGCAAGACGTGAGGTGATAGAAAATAAAATTAGATGGTTCGATCTGTGGTGGGGAAGAGACAAAGAAATTTTTGAGAATGAAAAATTAGTCACGTCGCGCAGGTCAAAGCAGAATAGGTTCGCATATGAAAATCTTAAAATGTATCCTCAGTCGGACATAACAATTATAACCCCAAAAGAAGGAACAAAAGAAAGCTTAAAGTATTTATTGGCGCTTCTTAATTCATCATTGCTCGATGAGTGGTATGGTAAGAACACAAAACTTAAAGGGGATATGAGAGAATATTATTATACA
>MNYQ01000236.1 GCA_001873185.1 Ignavibacteria bacterium CG2_30_36_16
GTATTTGAAATCTGTAATTCCCTTTTAACCTTGCTATTAGCGCAGTTGATGGCGGAGTTATCTTCAAGTATTTTGAATACGCTTTAAGTTCGTTAAAATAATCGAATATTGCTCCGCGCGATCTTTCTTCAACAGGATCTTTTGTCTCAATTAAACAGAGTCGTGTAAACGGAGGATAGTATTTGAAATCTGTAATTCCCTTTTAACCTTGCTATTAGCGCAGTTGATGGCGGAGTTATCTTCAAGTATTTTGAATACGCTTTAAGTTCGTTAAAATAATCGAATATTGCTCCGCGCGATCTTTCTTCAACAGGATCTTTTGTCTCAATTAAACAGAGTCGTGTAAACGGAGGATAACCCATCTGCTGGCGGTCTCGAATTTCTTTTTCATAAAAGCCGCGGTAATCGCCGGCTAATACTTTTTTTAATGTAAAATTTTTTTCGTTTTGAGTTTGAATAACTACTTCCCCTTCTACTTTGCTTCTGCCGGAGCGACCGGCAACCTGAGTAAGCAATTGAAACGTTCTTTCATCAGCACGAAAATCTGGCATCCATAAACTTGTTTCTGCCGAGATAACTCCCACTAATGTTACCCGCGAAAAATCCAATCCTTTAGAAACCATCTGCGTGCCGACGAGAATATCAACATCTCCCCTGCCAAAGCCTCGCAGTAAAATACTTAGCGAATTTTTTTTTGATACAGAATCGGAATCAATTCTTTTTATTTTTGCGCCGGGCAGGTAATACTCCAATTCATCTTCAACCCGTTCCGTACCGGTGCCAAAATACTTAATAGAAAGTGATCCGCAATGTGTGCATGCTTTTGGTACGTCAATCGTCAATCCGCAATAATGACATTGCAAATAATTTTTATTGATGTGATATACCATTGGCACCGAACAATTTTGGCATGTTTCAATCTCGCCACAATCATCACAATAAATCTGTGTAGAAAATCCTCTTCGGTTTTGAAGAATAATTGTTCCTTCTTTTTTGGCGATTCTGTCTTCAATTTTATCAAGCAAAGTCGTAGAAAAAACATTTTGCATTCTCCCCTTTTTCTTCTCGGCAATTATGTTTACAAGTTCAATCTTGGGAAGTTTCGCATCATCAATTCTTTCCGGCAACTCAAGCAAAGTATATTTTTGATTAAGTGCGTTGTACATACTTTCGATTGACGGCGTTGCCGAGCCGAGTATAACCGGACAGCCGGAATATTTTGCAAGTAATATAGCCGCATCCCGCGCATGATATTTTGGTACAATTTCCCACTGCTTATAACTTGCGTCATGTTCTTCATCCACAACTATAATCCCGATATCTTTTAATGGCGCAAACAAAGCAGAACGGGCGCCAACTACTACTTTAGATTTTCCATTTAGAATGCGCCGCCAGGCATCATATCGCTCGCCAAGTGACATACGACTATGCTGAACAGTTACAAGCTCTCCAAAGTTATTGAACAACCTGGCAATCATCTGCGGGGTTAACGAAATTTCCGGAACCAGTACTAATGCGCTTTTTCCCGCCGCCAGAATTTTTTTTATAAGCTCAATGTACACCTGTGTTTTACCGCTTCCGGTTACCCCGTGAAGCAAATATGGTTTGAATGTAAATGGATTTAAGTATTTAGAAACCTCATCCACAGCTAATTTCTGTTTTGCAGTAATACTGAAGTCGGTTTGCATTTCCTTATACTCTTCTTCGTACCTGCGTTCAACTTCTTTATCAAAGACTTTCAGCACTCCTCTTTTTTCAAGCGATTCTACAGATGAAGATGACGCCTCAGTTTTTTTTAACAAATTGGCAAGCGAAATGGACGTGTTTTTTTTACGTGTAAGTTCTAATAGAATTTTTACCTGTTGAGGGCTTCTGCTTTCGATCTCCGGAATGAGATCATACACCTCCGAAAAGGATTTTGTAAGCTGTACAAATTTTGCGGTTTTAATTTTAACTTTTGCTTCTTCCAACGTAGTAAGAACCGTTAGCACACCTTTATTTTCAAGCGTCCTAACTGTTGAATGAATATTTTTTTTACCGGTCAATTTTTGAAGAGTTGAAAATGCAATCTTTTCTTTATCTTTAATCGCTTCTAGTATTTGGCGTTGCTGCTGACTTTTGGTTTCTTTTTCCGAAAGTAATTTAGCCGTAATTATTTTATCAACAATTATTTTTCTTTTTGATTCGACATCAAGCCCATACGGAACTGCAAGTCTAAGAGCTTCACCCAAAGAAGATAAATAATAATCACTGATCCAGATGTAAAATTTTAGTCTTTCTTCATCAAAAATCGGCGTGTCGTCAAGTATATCTTCAATAGGTTTTATTTTTTCTTTAATATCGCATTTGTCTTTCAGTTTTATTATAAAACCTGTTAAAGTGCGTTTGCCGAAAGGAGCAACTGCGCGCACGCCCACGCTGGCACAGTGGAGTAACTCTGCCGGAATAGAATATGTAAAACTGTTACGGAATGGGAGAGGGAATACAATTTCGGCGTACATTTATTTCTGCTTATAATATTTTGCAAGTTCGTGATATTCACCGTCATCAAAAGAAATACTGAACATCTCGAACCTTAAAGTATCAACATTCTTATCCCAAAAAATACGCTTATAATCGTCCGATATAACGATCTGTCCGTTTGTTGAAACAACGCTGTCTGCAAGCGGAAGGGTTAAGTAATAAAATCCTTCATCGAAAATTAAATTTTCAATTTGCGAAATATCATCAAAGTAAAATTGTATGTGGGCGTTAAGCTTTTCATCTTCAACTTGAAGCCGGCGTGAATAAATATCTTTTCCCTCCTCCTTCAAAGATTTCAGCACTTCACTTCCATAGAGATATTCATTAAAAAGTTTTGTGGTATCTTCTTTAAATTCATTTGGTTCTGCCGCATCGGAACGAATATCCCTGATGATTACATTAGCTCTTCCGCTGCTTTCATCTTCAAGAATAATTTCATACGAAAGTGTGTTGAAGGTTAAGCAACCGTTCATAAATGGGATCAACACTAAAAAAGAAAATAACTTTTTCATACTTTTCCTTTTTATAAAACTGCATTCTCTAATAATTTAATGGACTGATTGCCGGAATCCAACTCAGCTTCAATTCCTACCGGTAAAGTAAATTTGTTTGTAATATGTCCGAACGACATTCCGTAAATAACAGGGATCTTTAAATCACCGAGTCTGTCGAATAATACTTCGCTTAGCGTCAACGATTTCGGGAAAGAAGGATCTTTTTCTTTAGCTTCACAATTTTTAAAAACTCCGAGCATTACACCGGAGGCTTCATCAAACTTTCCAGCTTCTAACATTTGCGTAAGCATACGATCAATGCGGTAAGGCTCTTCCCCGATTTCTTCAAGAAAAATTATTTTATCTTTTGAATCAATATCATATTCGGTTCCAATCATAGAAACAACAATGGATAAATTGCCGCCGACAAGTTTTCCCCGCCCTACCCCGGTAACAATAGGAATAACGCTGAACTCCTTTCCACTGTTGTCTTCGGCTGCATTATAGAAAGTAAAATTTTTATTCTGGGTCATTAAGACTTCATTAAAATATCTAATGCTATACTCGTTAAATGTTGATATACCTACCGGTCCATGAAATGTTATTAATCCTGTTTTGGCAAATATGCCGTAAAGCAGCGCTGTAATATCGCTGTATCCGATTAGTATTTTAGGATTTTTTTTTATTGCAGTATAATCAAGGTACGGCAAAATACGAGCACAGCCATAACCTCCGCGTGCAGTTACAATAGCATCAACATCTTTTCGGGAGAACATAATATTTACATCATCGGCGCGTTGTTTATCTTTGCCGGCAAGATATCCATAGCGCTGAAGTATGTTTTCTGTATAAACAACTTTAAATCCGAGTGCGGTTAAGTTATCAATAGATTCCTTCAACTCCTCTTCAGAAATAAAACTTCCCGGAGCAATTAAACCAATTGTATCGCCTTGATTTAGTTTTTTTGGTTTAATTACCGGCAAATCTTTTTTTACTAAAGCTGTTGAAACATTTGACGGAATAAATGCAGCGCCTAACGAGGCGGCAGCGACAGTTTTTATGAAATTTTTTCTACGCATTTACAAATAGTTTTTTTCGTCGAATAAAAGATGATCAAAAGTCTCGCGGCTGCGAATAACTTTATAATTACTTCCGCTCACTAATACTTCCGGCGGACGGCGGCGTGCATTGTAATTTGAAGACATAACCATACCGTAAGCGCCCGCCGAAAAAACTGCAATAATTTCATTTTGTTTTACGGTAAGGATTTCTCTATCCTTCGCAAGGAAATCCCCGCTCTCGCAAACAGGTCCTACAATATCAGCTTTTATATTATTTCTTCCAATATTTAATTGAACAGGTTGAATATGATGGTAAGCCTGATAAATGCTTGGTCTCAGTAGTTCGGTCATTGCAGCATCTGTAATGATAAAATTTTTATCGTCGTTTTTTTTAGTGTATAATACTGAAGTTGCTAAAATTCCGCCGTTCGCGGTTAAATATCGTCCGGGTTCAAAAAAGGTTTCACAGTTTAGCTTTTTTAATATCGGCAGAATTGATTCCGCAAGTTTTTTTACTGTGAATGTTTCTTCGTTTTTATATCTAACGCCTATTCCACCGCCCATATCAAAATGTTGAAGATTAATTCCTTCGGTTTTTAATTTCAAGAACAAATCAGCCAGCTTGGATGCAGCTTCAACAAATGGTTCAATGCTTGTTATCTGCGAGCCGATGTGCATATCAATGC
>MNYQ01000102.1:0-876 GCA_001873185.1 Ignavibacteria bacterium CG2_30_36_16
TTTCTATTAATTTCAGTCTTATCATTTGCTCAGGAATATAAATATGCATGGCTTTCCGATATTCACATCGTATCACCCGGCGCAGATGTTGATTTGGAAAATGTAGTAGACGACATCAATACGAGACCAGAAATAAAATTTGTAATATTAACCGGCGATATAGCTGAAAAAGGACGGAATGAAGAACTCGAAACGACAGAATCAATTCTTAAAAAACTTAAAGTACCATATCATTTAATTCCCGGCAACCACGATACAAAATGGAGCGAAAGCGGATGCGCAAAATTTGCCGGGCTTTGGGGCGACGATAAATTTTTCTTCGAATACAACGGCACTGCTCATATAGGAATAAACAGCGGTGTTTATTGGCGAGGAGGAGGAGGACACGTTTCTGTTGAAGATTTAAATTGGCTTGAAGAGAAACTAAAATCTGTTAAACCCGGACAGGAGATAATTTTCTACATTCATCACCCTCTCGATGGTGACGTTGATAATTGGTTTAATGTTACAAATATGCTTCGTAACTATGATATAACCTCAGTGCTTCACGGGCACGGGCACTCCAACCGGATTGTAAATTTTAATGGGATCCCCGCTGCAATGGGTCGTTCTACTCTAAGCAAAAATAAATCGTGGGGATATAATATTGTTTCAAGTACAAAAGATTCACTCCTTTTTTATGAAATTAATAGAGAAAACAAATCAAAATTATGGGGAGGAATTGGAAAGGCTAATGATACAATCGTTCCGAAGATAGACTCGCTGCAGTTTATAAATTATGACGTAAATATTTTATGGAGGGAAGAACTAAACTCATCAATGTCTGCTTCTTTATTCCCCGGTAAAGAAAAATTATTTGCTGCTACTAAAGATGGA
>MNYQ01000102.1:884-4397 GCA_001873185.1 Ignavibacteria bacterium CG2_30_36_16
CTGTTATTCCTTCGATGGGAAGAAACTTTGGAGCTACGATACTCACGGGACAGTATTCAGCCGCCCCGTTCAAAATAGAGATATAGTTGCAGTAGGAACTATCGAAGGGGATTTAATTACAATAAATGTTAACACTGGTGAAGCTCTGCAAATCATTGGTATAACCGAACCAATTACATCTCAATTAATTTCTTATGATTTGAAGAATAACGACAAATTAACTGCGGGCGTTATTGTCGGTACTGCAAACGGCAATTTGTTTTGCTATGATCTATATACTCTCGAATTGATTTGGGAAAATAATTCTGCACAGGGAATGATTGAAACTCTTCCGCTTTATGTGAAAGATAAAATTATTTTTGGATGCTGGGATAATTATCTTTATTGTGTGGACGCTAAAACCGGCGCGCTAAACTGGAAATGGACGGGAAATAAAAATTTCTATTACTCCCCTGCTGCACACTGGACTGTTACAGACGGCAGGAATGTTTATGTTTCCACACCGGACAAATTTGTCTCCGCTGTTGACTTACTTCAGGGAACAACTGTATGGCGCAAAAATGATTTTGCAAGCTGGGAATCCATCGGGATAGACAGCCAGGGAAAAAATCTGCTGATAAAAAGTTTGACAGATAAGTTTTATATAGTCGACGCTAAAACCGGTAAACTAATAAAAGAAGTGAACGCCAAATTCGGATTGGACACAATGCCGAATCAACCGGTGGAAGATAAAGGGAATATATTTTGGGGATCAAAAAACGGCAGCGTCTATTTAATCGATAAAAAGTATAATTGGAAACCTTTACTGTTTACAGGGACAAGCAGAGTTCATTCTGTTTATCATTTAAAAGATAATTTGTATGCTGCATCGAATATGGATGGCGGAATTTATGTTTTTAGTTTGAAGTAGAAATTATGAAAAAATTAAAAGGAGTTATTTTCGATATTGACGGCACTTTAACATCTACTAATGAACTAATTATTGCGGCATTTAATCATATAACAAACCGGCATTTAAATAAAACACTTATCCCGGAAGAAGTATTTTCTTTATTCGGACCGACTGAAGAACAGATAATTGAAAAATGGTTCCCCGAAAATTCCGATGAGGTAATAAAAGATTATTTTAATTTTTATTCCGAAAATCACTCGATGGCAAATATGTATCCCGGGATGATTCATATTTTGAATGACTTAAAAGAGAAAGAAATTTTGCTTTCTATCTTTACCGGCAAGGGAAAAAGATCGGCGATGATAACTTTAGAAAAACTTGGGGTGATAAAGTATTTCGATTTTATTGTTACGGGAGATGATGTAATTAATCATAAACCATCCGGCGAAGGAATAATTAGTTTTCTCAAAAAATTTAGCCTCAAAAAAAACGAAGTGTTGATGGTGGGAGATTCTCCAGCTGATGTAAAAGCAAGCCATACTACCGGGATTAAAGTTGCATCAGTTTTATGGGACAGCTATGCGAAAGAAAAAGTTCTTGAATTAAAATCAGATTATGTATTTCATACAGTTGAGGATTTGAAAGTATTTTTAAAGAAAAATACATAAGCAGAACAAGCCAAAATAGATCGTGATAGACAGGACAAAATAAATAGAGTTAACGGAATGATTATCCTTTGCTGACGGCTTTGTTAATGGAAAGAATATTTGAAGTTAATTCATTCACATGCATTCATCCGCTCAAATTCACCTGGCAATAACTTCTTGTTATTTAATCCTCTCCCTTAAATAATTGGAAGAGGATTAAAATATTCAACTATTAAAAATTAAACGGATACACGAACGATACTCGTGGCTCAATACGCTTTTGAGGTTCGTAGCCGATGATAGTATCGTCAGCGCCTCTGAGCGGAGTAAACATCCAGCTATAAACTAACGAAACAATTAAATAAGGCATTGGTTTATAACCTAATTCAAAAAATAAATAAGACCGATCATCTAAGGTGAACAAATCTTTTTCATCCTGAATATTTATTTTATCATAACCCGCACGCACAACAAATGAAACATCTTCGGGCGCAATTTCGGTACCGAGGTGTAAAATGCCGCTTGTAGGATTTTTATCAAGACGTTGATAACTGCCAATAATATCGAACATGTTGAGAACACTAACGCCAAGTTCGCCATAAAAACCATTACTCATATTTGCAGCTGCCTGAAGCTGCTGCGCTTTTGTTCTAGGAAACGGAACCACAGCAGAAGTATCCAAATTAAATCGTTCAACTTCGTAAAGCGAATTAAAATATGAAGGGATATAGTTATCGCCGTTAAATCTTCTTTCAAGTTTTGCAGTTGCTTTTACGGCTCCCAGTGCATTTAAATTAACAATAAATCCTGCAGCTGCACCACTTCCGAAATCTAATATTTTAGCATAATCAAAATAAAGTTCCGCATTTAACATACTTGTGTTAATGACAGGCAGTCCTAAATCGAAACCTATTATGTTTGTTGAACCGCCGTCAGTAAGAGATACAAAATTATTTGTGGTTTGATTGTAATATCCGGAAATAATTCCTGCTTTATCATTAAAATCACCGGCGTAAGTCGCGCCAACTTCTAAGTTTCCGATGATTGGCATATCACCCACCGAAGTAAATTTTAAAGGACGTACAAAACCCCTCAATCCAACAACACCGGCTTCACCAAAACGGCTGTAGATGGACTCGAAACCAAACTCGCCGAAATCAATGTCAACAATTAGCCCTGCTTTCCGGGCGTCAAAACCGGGACTGTTATTGTAGTTGTACATAATACTGCCGTGTCCGAGGCTGTAATAATCAAGCGCTCCAAGTTTAACGAACAGCGGATCGTTTTTAACACCGTAGCGTAAGTAACGAATTATGCTTAAGTAATCGGAAAATTCATTAAAATTTTCTTTGCGGATATTGCCCTTCGAACTTATATCAAGCTGAAGGTCGAGTCCGACGCCAAAATTTGCAAATGCAATTTCGGGAGTAAAATGGAAAGCATAGTAGAGGTCGCCGTCAATCCAGTTTAATCCAAGTCCGCCGGATACTTCACCGTTGCCGGGTCGCGGGAAATTTTGAAATTGAGCAAATGATTGAACTGTGAAAAGAATAACAAAAAAGAGTAATAGTTTTTTCATGATAGTTCTCGCTTTTAATGATTATCGCAAATATAAAACTAAAAAAGAAAAGTCAGTAATGAAGTATTAGAAAATATTAGAAATTAGTAGAGATTAGTTTTCAATTATTGGTAGTTGTACAAATCGAGTAATAAAATTGTGCAGCAACAAAACTATTTTAAAAGTATCATTGGTTTCGACGAAACATATTCCCCCGTTATTACCTGATAAATATAAATTCCGCTGCTCCAGTTTTTGGCATCAAGAGTTATTTTGTACTTACCAGCAAACTGCTCTCCGTAGTTTTTTTCATAAATTAGATTTCCGGGTAAATCATAAACCTTCAGCGCCACCTCTCCCCTTTCGCGTAAACTTACATCGATAGTTGTAGATGGATTGAACGGGTTTGGATAGTT
>MNYQ01000083.1 GCA_001873185.1 Ignavibacteria bacterium CG2_30_36_16
GTTTGCCGAGAAAACCGCGATACAGTTAAATGATACCCACCCGGTAATTGCAATACCGGAGTTGATGCGCATCTTAATTGATGAAGAAAATCTTACGTGGGATGAAGCCTGGAAAATCTCACTCAATACTTTTTCTTATACTAATCATACGATAGTGCCAGAAGCATTAGAGGAATGGGCTGTGCCTATTTTAAGAGAACTACTTCCGCGCCATCTCGAAATAATATTTGAGATAAACCGGCGCTTCCTTGAATGGGTGAAAATTAACTACACAACCGATAACAAAATCATCGCCGACCTTTCAATAGTTAGAGAGGGAGAGCCAAAAAAAGTAAGAATGTCTAACCTTGCAATTGTTTCATGTAATCACGTCAACGGTGTTGCGGCGCTTCATACTCAAATTTTAAAATATAAAATCTTTTCTCATTTCTATAAAATATTTCCCGAAAAATTTGTTAACGTAACAAACGGCATTACGCCGCGCCGCTGGCTGCTTAACGCAAATCCACTCCTATCAGGATTAATAAGCGATAAGATCGGAATACAGTGGGCAAGAAACCTTGATGAATTAAAAAAGATTGAACAACTTGCCGACGACCCCGCATTTCTGGAAAACTATAGAAGCGCAAAGTGGTTAAACAAAAAATTGCTTATCCGGTACATAATCGGTGAGCACGACATAAAGATTAATCCCGATTCAATTTTTGATGTGCAGGTAAAACGATTTCACGAATATAAACGCCAGCTGCTTAATGTTTTTCATGTTATAACATTATACAACCGCATAAAAGATGATCCCGGTATTGACATGGTTCCGCGAACAATTATATTCGGCGGAAAAGCAGCGCCTGCATATCTGCAGGCAAAGTTGACCATTAAATTAATTAATGCCGTAGCAGACGTGGTTAATAATGATCCCGACGTAGGGGATAAAATGAAAGTGATATTTCTTAAAAATTACTCTGTGTCGCTTGCGGAAAAAATCATCCCCGCAACCGATTTGAGCGAACAGATTTCTACAGCGGGTTTTGAAGCCTCCGGAACAGGAAATATGAAGTTTGCGTTGAACGGCGCGCTGACCATAGGAACAATGGATGGAGCAAATGTAGAAATACGAGAAGAAGTCGGTAATGAAAATATTTTTATATTCGGTTTGCTTGCCGAAGAAGTTGCGACTTTAAAAACCGGTAATTACAACCCGCGCGAATATTATGATACCAACCCTATTTTAAAACGTGTTGTTGATTTATTAGCAAATGATTTCTTTAATCCGAATGAACCGGGCTTGTTTGCACAAATTGTTGAAGGATTAATGAATGTAGATTACTACTGCTTGTTTGCAGATTATCAATCATACATCGACACACAAGACAGAGTTTCCGCATTGTACAGGAATACTGAAGAATGGACAAAAAAATCTATAATTAATGTTGCCCGAACTGGAAAATTTTCGAGCGACAGATCAATCCAGGAATACAGCGATAAAATATGGCACATAAATCCGATAAAAGTTGATATCGAAAAGTGAGTAAACGATTAACGTTTCAGCTTTGATATTGGCTCTGAATCTGATAATTGAAGAACAGGTTACAGAGTTTTTAAATTGATAAAATAAGTTCTTAATCATTAAAGGAAAATTGTAGTGGAGTTTAGAGTTAACACTGAAGTAAAAATAGGTCATATTCATCTTACCGTTTCCGATTTGGATTCATCATTAAAATTTTACAGAGATATTCTTGGGTTTGAAATTACAGCAACTTATGGTGATGATGCCGTCTTTCTTTCAGCCGGCGGATATCATCATCATATCGGGTTAAATACGTGGAATGGCGCAGGCGCTAAACAGCCTCCTGCCGGGCATACAGGAATGTATCACTTCGGAATTTTATATCCCGACAGAAAAGAACTAGCCCGGGTTGTAAAAAGATTATACGAACTGAATTATCCTATCGCCGGCGCAAGCGACCACGGAACTTCGGAATCGGTTTATCTTAATGACCCGGATGGCAACGGCGTTGAATTATACTGCGATCGGAGTATTCACGATTGGCCTGTTGACGACGAAGGACATCTTCAATTTACAACAAAACATCTTGACCTGATTAATCTTTTGTCGGAAATGGATAGTGAATAATTAACCGGGATTTTTATGTATAATAAAAAAGCAATTTCATTGCTTAAGAAAAACTATTTTATAGAAAGTTTTATATGAAAAGATTAACGTTAGCTTTGTTTCTATTATATTCGTATGGCTTTCTGATGTGTGATAATGTTGTCAAACCTCTTCCCGAAAATTTTTACAAGCGGTTTGAAGGCAGCCTTGACGGGAAATATAAAATAGTTATGAATATGACGCGGCGGGCTTCGCAGCTTACCGGAAGTTATTTTTACGTTAAATTTGGTCAGCCGATAAGTTTTAGCTGGGGCAGTCAAATAAACAACGAAGGCTATTTTGTTATTGAAGAGGAAAGTTCTGCTTATGAAGAAAACAGCCGCAATATTTTCAAAGGGCGGTTTGTTAATGAAAATCGAATAGAGGGCTACTGGAAAAAATCATCATCGAATGATTCGTTAAAATTTGAACTCGAAGAAAAATATACTTCCGGCTCTGTAAAAGCAGGAATGAAATATTTGCACAAGGAGATGGATTCGCTTGTGACAATATCATTTGAATTCCCGGATTTCAAAACAGCTATCATTAAAGATTCATTAAATAAATTCATCAACAAATTTCTTTTGGGGAAAGAAAACCAACCAAGCATAAACACAGCGGCTTTTGGAGAGGCAATGCAGGATTACATCGAAAGATATACTCAAGAAGTTTTAATAGATACAATTTTCGGTGATTATCAGCCTCCTTATTTCAGCGAAAGCTCGCTGCGAATATTTTTTAATTCCGACAATATAATTTCTTTAGAAGGATTCGGTTACGCTTTTGAAGGCGGTGCTCACGGCAATTATTATTACGATTATAATAACTTCGATATAAGAACCGGGAAACGAATTACATATAAAGATATTTTCGTTGATAACTACATTGATGAATTAAACAAAACCGGCGAAAAAATATTCAAAGAATTTTTTAAGGAAGATCCGGATCAATCACTTGCAAAACAAGGTTGGTTTGGTTTTGATGATGGATTTTTTGTGAATGATAATTTTGTAATTTGCGAAGGCGGGCTGCTTATACGTTACAATCCCTATGAAGCAGGCGCTTACGCACTCGGCGCACCGTCAATTTTTATTCCGTATAAAGAAATAAAAAATATCATTAAAGCCGATGGCTTAATAGGACGATTAATTAATTAAGACACTATACGCAGAATTTGTCCGTTAGCTAATAGACGAAGAGATTATCGAAATTTCGCTTCGATCTACAATACAATTTAAAACGATAATAGAAATAAAATATCCACTCCCACACTCCCACACTCCCGCACTCCCGCACTCCCACACTCCCGCACCCCTCACCCCCTCACTTTCTTCTCTTCCCTAACCAAAAGCTTAGCGCCAATAATTAAATTGTGTTCCATATTTAATACGCCGCCAATCATCTTAATTAATTTGTCTTCATACTTGTCGAGAATATCATCAGTGTAAATTAATCGCCACAGATTTTTTATAAGTTCAAATTTTTCGTCGGAAGAAAAATTTTGATTAATTAGTGAAGCGAATTCATAAATGCTTATGCTCTCTTTCACCTTGTGTTCGCCAAGCTGCATAAGTTCTACAACTTCATCGTCATTAAGATGAAAAGTCTTTTTCATTATTGACGAAATTTTTTCTCTTTCAATATCGGAAAAATCGTCATCTGCTTTAGCCATTTGGATGAACAACGCACATGTAGCGTGTTGGAGTTTTTTCTCATAAGTAGAAGCATCGCTGGTTTGTTCGCCGGCGCTTGAATTAAAAAATATTTGTTTGATAAAATTTAACATTTTTATTCGCTCTCTATCGTCACTTCTTTTCTTGCCTTTGGCGGGCGCTCATAAAGAGAAGTAAGACTGCGGTATTTATCAGCCAATGTGTAAGGAACTTGATCCCAGGTAAACCGCCATACCCAGTTTCCGCCGAGTGTGCTTGGAAAGTTCATTCTTGCTTCGTTGCCAAGATTCAAAATATCCTGCATAGGTACGATAACTACGTCCGCAACAGAAGCGTATGCGGTGCGTATAATTTCGAAGACGATATCATCGCCGTAATAGTTTAAGTATTTTTGTGCATGTTCGAGGATATCGTTATCTGCATGTTTAGCCTGCTCATAGAAGGAGCGTGTTGTATCGTTATCGTGTGTGCCTGTATAGACAACGCAGTTTCGCACAAAATTATGCGGAAGAAATTTCCATTCCATATCAGTTCCGAAAGCAAACTGAAGCACTTTCATTCCGGGGAATTCAAACTTATCGCGAAGCGCTTCAACATCTTTAGTTATAACTCCGAGGTCTTCTGCAAGAATAGGAA
>MNYQ01000219.1:0-19718 GCA_001873185.1 Ignavibacteria bacterium CG2_30_36_16
CGCAGCCGCAGCGATTAGTGCATCCATTGGCGCTTTTGATTTTGGCTCGCCGCCTCCAAGATGAATTACCGGATCTCCTTTTTGCCTGAGTATTGCGGCTTTTTCATTCAGCTTCAAAGTTGGTGATGCGTTAATTGTTTTTGCTATTTGACTAAGACTCATAATTCCTTCCCCGGAATTTGTGAAAGAATGTTACTATTCTATAAATTTTAATGTGCAACATATTTCACCTATCGATTAGAAGCAAGAGCAAGCGGAAAGAAAAGAAAATATTTTTGTGATTTTTAATTCTGACAACAATTTGATAGGTAAAAATTTGTTTAAATCGCTAATAATTCTTTAAAAGTTTTTGGAAATGTTTTTTGTTGTTTTATGAAGTTTTAGCGGAGTAGAGGTATCAAAGTAGGTAAAACTACCATCCCGCAATCTCAACAGACTGTTGGATATTGTTAATTCAAAATTTATAAGCATAATCCACTTTGAACATCAATTAATTTAACCTTGCAGCAGAGAAACAATCTTAACTATTTGCATAAAAATCGCAAAATTGCTTTTATAGAAAATGTCTCTAAAAGAAAATAATAACCTTTACAAATTGGACTCATCGCAGAAACTGGTTATTTCTAAACAATTATTTAAGCACCATAATTTTTATCCCACTTTTTTACAAAAAAATAACTCAATATCCCGGAAATTGTATTATCTTTGTCAATGGTTTTTTCGATATTATGTAAAATGCCTCATTTTGCATTAATGGTTTAATTTTAACTATTCGGAACAAAACCACCGGAATTTGGTTACAAGAAATAACATTTTAAGGAGATTAGTCAATTTGAAGATAACCAAGCAATTCACTAACCGTGAGAGTAAATCCCTTGATCAGTATTTGCAGGAGATCGGTAAAGTAAGTTTACTTACTCCAGATCAGGAGATCGATCTTGCACGAAGAATTAAAAAAGGGGACAGACTTGCACTCGAAGCCTTAACCAAGGCAAATTTAAGATTCGTTGTTAGTGTAGCTAAGCAATTTCAGAACCAGGGGCTATCATTAGGTGACCTCATTAATGAAGGCAATCTCGGCTTAATAAAAGCGGCTGAAAGATTTGATGAAACGAGAGGATTTAAATTTATCTCGTATGCAGTTTGGTGGATTAGGCAATCTATCATGCAAGCTGTTGCCGAGCAATCAAGGATGGTGCGTCTTCCATTAAACCGTGTAGGCGCATTAAACAAACTTGGCAAAGCATATCGTGAACTTGAACAGGAATATGAAAGAAAGCCCACCGCTTCAGAACTTGCAATACTAGTTGATATGAAACCTGAAGAAGTAACGGAAACATTGCAGCTTTATGGTAGGCACGTATCTATGGATGCGCCATTTTCGGGTGACGATGATAAAAATAGTTTGATTGACGTGCTGCCTAACGAGCAACTTCCCTCGCCTGATACAGATTTAATGAAAGAATCACTGAAGAACGAAGTTGAAGGAGTTCTTTCCACTTTGTCTGCAAAAGAAGCTGAAGTCATTAGACTTTACTTTGGCATTAATTGCGAAAGATCAGCCACACTTGAAGAGATTGGTGAAAGATTTAATCTTACACGCGAAAGAGTGAGACAGATTAAAGAAAAAGCGTTAAGAAGCCTTAAACACAATGCCCGCAGTAAAAAGTTAAAAGCTTATCTTGGCTAAAAAATAAAATAATGTTTGTACTCGAAAGAGTAGTCAAAGCCGCTTTTCAGCGGCTTTTTTTTAGAATAAATTCGAAATGATTTTGTAAGCGCCGAGATATGTGCCGAGCAAACTGCCTAAACCTGAAAGTATAAAAACAAGTAAAACTCTAAGAAGTTTATTCTTCCACCACATTACAGGTTTGTTCACATCATCTGCTACCTGCTGAATTTCTTTAACCAGAGGCGGCTTGAAATATGCCTGGACAAAAGCTGCCACGTAACCGGCGCCTATTAAAGGAGTTAAACTGGTAAAAGGAGCAGCAAAGAATACGCTTATTATAGTAAATGGATGACCTAATGCAATAATAGCCCCAATTGCGCTTGGAATTCCGTTGGCAAGAAACCAATATAAAGAATTATCGCCAGCCGCAGCCAATCCTTTATAGTACCCGATTAGAATGATAGATGTAACAATTATGGTCGGAATTCCCCAACCGATAATCTTAATCCATGGTGACGAAGGAGGAATAATTTCAATCTTAGAAAGATCTATATTTCGTTTCTCATTTATTGCTGCAATAATACCGTTTACATGCCCAGCACCAACGACTGCAACAATTTTTCTTCCTTCGGATTTTATAATTTTCTGTGCAAGGTATGAATCACGCTCATCGAGAAGTACACGTTTGAGAACGGGCATTGACTTGCCAAGTTCAGCCATCAATTCATTTAAAACGTCTTTCTGCCTAATTTCTTGAAGTTTTTCTTCGGTTAATTCATTGCTTTCAAAAATTCCCGCTAAACCACCGGTCATTAATTTAATTTTTTGAAAAAAAGACATTGAATTCCATGCACGTCGCAGCGTAATTCTGATCTCACGGTCGCAAAGCGAGATAGGAATATCATTTTCTTTTGCTGCGTTTGCTGCTTCAAGTAATTCTGTGCCGGGCATAACGCCAAGTTTTTCACCAAGTTTTTTTTGGTAAGATGATAATAATATATTGACTATTAATGTGCTAAGCTGCTTTTCTTTAATAAGCTTTTTTAAGTCAAGTGATTCCCATCTTTTCTGCTCGGATAAAGCTTTGTAACGCTGGGGATCAAGTTCGATACAAACTGTGTCCGGTTTTTCATTTTCGATTACTTCTCTTACTAAATCCACAGACTGACGCGAGATATGTGCAGTTCCAACAACAATAATTTCCCGATCATCAACATTTAAAAAATTTACATCTGATCCATAGTCTTTAATTAAATTTCTAATTTCTTCTCTCAATTATTCTCCTCGAATTCATTTTCTATCTGAAATACCGGCTTAATATCAACAGGAAGAGATGATAACTTTTCTCTTAAAGTTTTTAAAGAAGGGGAGTTAACAGCGTATTTTTCAATTAACTTTTTGCTTCCATTATAATCGCCTTCAGCTTGAATTAACAGTACAATTTTTGCAAGCTCTTGAAGAGCCGGATAAATTTTTATGTAATTAACTTTTACTTTTTGCAACTTCTCATCATATTCAAAACCGCCTTTTTCAATTAAATAATTATAGATGATAGCGTTGCCGCTTCCATGAGCTTCATTTATCCCAAACCGAACGGAACGAAAAGCGCCGGCAAGAAACGTGCACCAAATTTCTTTTTCAAATGATTTTTCGTACACATTCTTTTCAATCATAAAAATGTTGTTGTACATTCCAAGTATATCGGCTTTGCACTCTTCAAGCGTGGAATAGGTTTCTTTCAACTCCTTTTTTACTTCGGTTTTTCTTCCATCAAGAGTAATCACTCCGGGACCAACGCCATGCGACATCTCATGCATCAGTGTATGATTAAAGAATCCATCAAATGTAACGTATTTGAGTTGCTCATCTGTCATAACTATTTTGGCAATAGGTATCAACAATTTTTCAAATTTAGCTTCGTGTATATTTTTCAACATTACTTTTTTAGAACCTTTAGCGGTTCTTACTCTCTCATCATTCGGAAGGTTAAATGCCAATGTTTGAACGCCGGCTTTTGTGTCGCCCCCAGAAAAAACTTCGTTAGCAACTACAATTGGGGATTCCAAACCGCGCTCATAATTTTTATGATTTTCAGGTATCGGTAAATTTCTTTCTATGTCAGTTAAATAAAAAGCAAACTTAGCAAGTTTTTCACTTTCAATCGGATCTTTAATTGTTACAAAACTTTCGAATGATGCTTTATAATTAAACAACTCGTCTTCGTAAACTTCATAGGGACCTATCACTACTTCAATGTCGTTGTCTTTTAAATCCATCCATGCCATATCGCTTTTATAATAATCATTACTTAAAAAGGCATCTGCTCTAAGTTCAAGATATTTTTTTAGTGAAGGGTTATCTGAAAAATCGGCGGCTTCCTTTAAAAGTTTTGCAGCAGGTGTAAGTTCGGGTTGATAAAAATCGTTGTATGGAATTGCTGTCAATTTTTCATCAAGTCTTCTGATGACCGTAAACTCTGATGTGAATGCCTTTTCGTCGTCTGGATTATTTTTAATCCACATATCAAATTCATCTTTACTCATATCGGAAGGATAAAAATTTGCTCCGAGAGGTTTCGAAGTTTCGGCTGCGAACGGCTTATTATCATCTAACCTGTCAAACGGTCCAGCCATTATATTAAAATAAGCGAGCTTAAGTCTATCAAGTTCATCTTTCGATGATTCGAGATTATCTTTTATGATCCGGTTATTTTCATACCCCTGTGTCAAAAATATTTTGTCGATTATTTTTGAGGCTTCATATAATTTTTGAACAACAATTTTTTGTCTTTCGTTTAGAATCGAATGGTCATATTTTATTTCTACCGGAGCAAATTGAGCTATTTTTTCTTTCATCAAATTGAGTTCCTTTTGTTTGGAAGAGTCTTCCTTATTACCGCCGCATCCGGCAAAAAGAATTATACTTGTTAAAAAGAGAAATAATGAAGTTTTCATATATAATGGTCTGATTGTTATTAATTTGTGGGTGCAAATATATGGATTATTACAAACAATAAGCACGCATAGAATTTTCCACAATAACTTTATGGAAAAATTAAGTAGAATCTAAATAAAGATATAACTATATTTTAACGAATCAGATTATCATTTATTATAATGTCTATAAATATAAAACAGATTGTGTTTCTCTCCTTAATCTTCTTCGGAAGTTTTTTGGCACAATCAAAATCATGCGAAATTTGCAGCAGAAAAATAGAGGGGCGTTTCATTTCTGCCGAAGGAAAATATTTTCATCCCCAACATTTTTTATGTTATAACTGTGGTAAGCCTATCAACTCAACTTATAATTATGAAGATGGTAATTTTTTCCATGAATCTTGTTTTGCCGAAATAAATAACATTAAATGTATTGTCTGTAATGAGTTTATTGATGGAGTTTATGTAAAAGTTGATGGCAAAGCATATCACCGCAATTGTTATGAAGAAAACGTCCTGCCTTCCTGCAACTACTGCGGAAAACCTCTAACCGGAAGAACTATCATTAAGGATAAGAAAAAATATCACGACTACTGCTATGCCGGCGTAGTAGCGGCAAAATGCGATATTTGCGGCGAGGCACTTCTAAAAAACTATTTAACAGATTTGTATGGAAACAAATTTCACGCAAGTCATGAAAACGAATACGATAAGTGCGACAATTGTAAACGATTAATTTGTTCGAATATAACAAACGGAGGAGTGAAATATGACGACGGCAGAGAGATTTGTAAATTATGTTATACCAAATCATATAAAGGAAAATTTGATACAAAAAGTTTTCTGGCAGGAGTGTTAAACGATCTAAAAAAAATCGGTTTTCGTTTGGACAAGGTTGAAATTTATGTGCATTCGGTAGATCGAAAAAAATTAAAAACTGCCGCAGGAGAAAGTTACAGTTTAAGCATGAATGGATATTGCAGAAGTGAAATACCGTTTTATATAAAAAACGGAAAACCTTCCCAAAAAATGAAGCACGACATCTACTTACTTGATCGCATTCCA
This sequence comes from Ignavibacteria bacterium CG2_30_36_16, assembly GCA_001873185.1. Lineage (GTDB taxonomy): Bacteria > Bacteroidota > Ignavibacteria > Ignavibacteriales > Ignavibacteriaceae > CG2-30-36-16. Next base: position 5,674 of record MNYQ01000219.1, read on the forward strand.
GTAATAAATATTGAAGCGACACTTGTGCATGAATTAATGCACGTTTGGCTTCACGAGAATACTACAGGAAAGCTTCAGCACGATTTGCGGGAGGGAAGCTGCAACTATCTCAGTTACCTTTATCTTCAAAATAAACAAACTAATGGAACCGGAGAAGTAATATTGCAGATTGAAAACGACCTTGACAAAATTTACGGCGATGGCTTTAGAAAAGTAAAAGATAAATTTTATTATAAAAAAATATCGGAATTTTTTGATTATTTGCGTTCGAACATTAATATTTAGGGAGTAAAAATAAAATAGAAGTCAAAATATTATTGTTGACACAATTGTAAAATTATATAAAGAGGTAAAATGAAAGTAATTGCTGATTTGTGCGTCGTACCAATGGGTGTAGGAGTTTCGGTATCAGAATATATTACAGAGTGTGAAAAAATATTATCGGAGGCGGGTCTAACAATTAAATTACATGGATATGGAACAAACATTGAAGGCGAATGGGATGATGTTTTTTCTGCAATAAAAAAGTGTCACGAAAAAATTCACGAAATGGGATCACCAAGAATTTCGTCAACTTTAAGATTTGGAACCAGAACGGACAGAGAACAAACCATTGAAGACAAAATAGATAGTGTAATAAAAAAATTAAGGCATTAAGATGAATAATTTCTATAACGCTCCGCCAACTACTGAACTGAAAGATAAAGTTATTCTTGTAACCGGTTCGACCGATGGAATAGGGGAAGCCACAGCAATTATGTTAGCGCGTATGGGAGCAAAAGTAATAATCCACGGTAGGACGGAAACAAAAGCTCTTGAAACTGTCGCAAAACACGCGCGAAAAGTAGGAAAGGGTGAACTTGATTGGTTAGGCGGAGACTTTGCATCTTTTAACGAAGTAAAAAGAATGGCTGAAGAAATAAACAGCCGGTATTCTAAAATTGATGTGTTGATAAATAATGCCGGCGTTTACATGCACGAGAAAGTAATAACGCCTGACGGCTTTGAAACAACATTTCAAGTAAATCATCTCTCACATTTTTTACTTACAAATCTTCTTCTTGATCTTTTAAAAAACAGTGTCCCTTCACGCATAATAATTATCAGTTCGGTAGCTCATATGCGCGCTAAACTTAATTTTAAAAACTTAAACGGAGAGAAATCTTTCGATCCGTATTCTCAATATGCAGTTTCCAAACTCGCAAATATTTTGTTTGCAATGGAGCTTTCAAAAAATCTTGAAGGAACCGGAATTACAGTAAATTCACTTCATCCCGGCGTTGTAAGAACGAAACTTTTAAGCCAGGGCTTTATATTGTCTGGATCAAGAGTTCAGACAGGTGCTGTATTGCCGGTTTATTTTGCTAGTTCACCTAGTGTGGAAACAATTAGCGGAAAATATTTTTCAAAATACTATAATGAACCTGCTCAACCATCCGATGATGCGCTGAATGAAAAATATCATAAAAAAATGTGGAATTTGAGTTTTAAATTGGTTGGACTTAAAGCGCCCAAAAAAACTCGCAAAAAGAAAGAAGACTAAAAAAAATGCCGAAGGAAATCGAGTACAAATTCACAGTCGCATCAGTAGAATGGGAAAAAGACTCGTCCGTTAAATATTATAAACAGGGTTATTTATCTATCGAAAAAGGAAGAACTGTCCGCATAAGATTAGAAGGGGACAAAGCAAAATTAACAATTAAGGGAGAAAAGGTTGGACCCGAAGGCGCTGAATTTGAGTATGATATTCCCTTGGAAGACGCACAAAATATACTTGAAAAACTTTGTTTAAAACCACTTATTGAGAAAAGCAGATATTTTGTGAATTATGCAGGCAAACTATGGGAAGTTGATGAATTTTGCGGGGAAAATTCCGGTTTGCTGCTAGCAGAAATTGAATTAGATAATCAAACGGATATTTTTGAAAAACCGCCATGGTTAGGTAAAGATGTAACCAACGATCCGAAATACAAAAATGCAAATCTTGTAAACTATCCCTTCAACCGTTGGAGTAAAGAAGAAAAACAGAACCATTATTTGAATAAATAAGCCCGCAGATGAGGGACACCTGCAGGCTTTGTTCTTTTACCATCACAAGGTAGGGGAGAACCTCGTGAACGAACGATACAATAATAATCGTTTAGAAGTTTATATTCAATTTTGTTTTTTTGACTTCGACTGATCTGTTTTTTCAAATTTTGTAGGATCATAGCCTTCATTTCGAAGAAAATCATTTATCAAGCCCATTGTATCTTCCGACAAGGTTAGCGTGCGGCTTAGTATCCAGCCATATTTTCTTTTCGGATGTCCTACTATTGCCCACTCATAATTTTCATCAAGTCCGATTATCCAATAATCTCCCCAAAATAAATTCCATCCAAATAAACTTACAAAACTAACTTCAAGTTTTGAATTTGTTTTGTTATCGACAACACGTGCAACACCGTTGGCTATATTCAGTTCACCGTCAGCTTCGTAGCAGCTATTAACAACTTTTATTTCGCCGTTCTCCTGTAAATAATATTTTGCAGTAGTTCCTTTTACGCAGTTACTCTGAAAGCTGTTAGGAATTTTTGCAATTTCGTACCAAACTCCCATGTACTTTTTTAAATCAACAAAGTCTATGGTATTTAAACTTTTCTGCTGACATAATAAAACCGTGGGCAATAACATTAATAATAATAATTTCATTTCATCCTCTTGTTTATTTTCTTTTGTTAAATGATTTCTAATATAGAAAAATTACACAAACCATCGATATTTGCAAAAACATATTTAATATGATTTACGTTCCAATCTTCAATTAAACAATAAATAATTGTAAGTTTGCAATGATATTTAATTTACAATACCGGAATAATAGAAATGGAAATCCAGTTCTTAGGCGCTGCCCAGGAAGTTACAGGTTCGCAGCATTTGTTATTAGTTAACGGCAAAAAAATAATGATTGATTGCGGAATGTTCCAGGGCAAACGAAAAGAAGCTTTTGAGAAAAACAGAAACTTTATGATTGAACCCTCCGAAATCGACATCCTTTTATTAACACATGCACACATAGACCATAGCGGTAATATTCCTACGCTTGTTAGCAAAGGATTTAAAGGGCATATTTACACTACATCCGCCACATTAGATCTTTGTCAAATTATGCTGCGAGATTCAGCTTATATACAAACCCGCGATGTAATGTGGGTAAATAAAAAACGTGCACGCGATCATAAAGTTTTATTCGAACCTCTTTATACTGAGGAAGACGTTGAGCAAGCTATGAGCCAGTTTATTGGAGTGCAGTACAACAGGATTATTGAAATTTCTCCCGGAGTTAAAGTAACTTTTAGGGATGCCGGACATATTCTCGGTTCTGCAAGTATACTCGTAGAGATAAATGAAAATGGAAAAGAAATCCGACTCGGTTTTACGGGAGATATTGGTAGACAAAATACTCCGATATTAAGAGACCCGGACATATTAAGAGATCTTGATGCAATAGTTATGGAAACAACATATGGAAATAGAACGCACTCTCCCGCTCATGAAGTTGAAGAAGAAGTTTCTTTACTAATTCAGAAAGTAATAGATCGAGGCGGTAAAATAATTATTCCGGCATTTGCCGTTGGACGAACTCAGGCTTTAGTTTACATGCTTCATAAATTATGGGAACAACGTAGAATTCCAAACTTCCCGATATATGTTGACAGCCCCCTGGCGGTAAAAGCAACAGAAGTTTTTCGCCTTCATCCCGAATGTTTTGATAGAGAAACTAATAGGTTATTTCTTCATGATAAAAACGATCCGTTTGGATTCGGTAAATTAAAATATATTCAGGATGTTGAAGAATCAAAAGAATTAAATACCGCGCCGGGACCTTTTATGATAATCTCAGCTTCAGGTATGGCGGAAGCAGGGCGCATTCTTCATCATTTGCGTAATAATATACATGATCCTAAAAACCTGCTCCTATTTGTAGGCTACGCTGCAGAGCATACTTTGGCTCGCAAAATTATGGATGGGGCAAAGGAAGTAAATATTTTAGGTGAGAGTTTTACCGTTAATTGTGAAGTTAAAACGATGGATTATTTTTCCGGTCATGCAGATAAAAACGAACTGCTTAGTTATTTGAAGTTTTCGCTGCCCGAACAACTAAAACATATTTTTCTTGTACATGGCGAACCTGAACAAGCTCTTCCTTTCAGAGAAGAGTTAGTGCGAAGTGGTTACAGTTCAGTGCAATACCCGACACCGGGTCAAAAGTTAGAAATATGATATAAATACGCTGCTTTTTAAGAAGGGCAGCGCTTATCAATAAAGTAGTGTAAGTGTGGAAAAACTAAAACTTAGTTTTTCTTTCCTAAATGAAAACCTTCCTCATCCTCAAAACCTTCAGGCGCATTTACGATAGCAGATATGCCACCGTAAATTATGTAAAGCAAAATTGCTCCTATAATGATGTATAACATTTTTACCTCGTTAGTTTATGAACCATTTAAAAGCCAAAGTACATATCCAAATACTCAAGTCTTTTAGTTTGTGATACATTTAATAAAACCCTTATTAATAGAGTTCTAAATTATTATCGTAACTTTTAGTCCAAATTTTATACCACAGCAAAACCCTTTAATTTTATAAGCTTATTTCGTTTACTATTGTACAGCTCTTAAATAGGGCGGGCGTTGTAATACTACTCAGCCGTAAAAATATGTCCTTTAGAGAATCTTGATATTATCATATGGGCATCTCTAAAAACATTTTCGTTATTGCGGGCAATCCTTGCTAATTTACTTCATTATGAGATTGCTTCGGTCGTTCCTTCCTCGCAATGACAACTTTTTTTAGTTTTAGAGATGCTCATATTACTATGCTAAAACCGCTCTCGAGTTTTCTAATTATAAAAATTAATTTTTAATTTGTATTGATTGAGGAATAACAGCCGTTGCAATTATTATACGAAGATACATTTCCTTTGAAATCGTGGCTTCAAGATTAGAATTGAGTTTGAAATTATTGTCACGAAAATGGTAAGTCTTACTTCGGGCAGGAAGAAATTGCAAAAAAATTCGGGTACAAATTTGATTACCGGAATAATTATTTATAATCATAGTTTCAATAGTTTTATTTTCTATCAAAACTAAACGGGTAGCTTAAGGCATATTAAGAATTAAAATTTTTATTGCTCATACATTTAGTTAGCCGCACTCAGCTTTAAGAGTTCATCGATAAAATCATCATTATTATAATCAGCCATACCTTTTACTTTAACTACGATCTTTCCTTCTGGAGAAATAACAAAAGTTGTTGGGATTGTGCTGCTCTGATAGATCGTTGGGAAAGAGCCTGCAATCCGGTAATTAGGGAAAGTATATTTTTTAGATGCTAAAAAGTCTTTAGCTTTTTGAATATCGTCATCAAGATTTATCATTATAAATTCAACTTTTGATCTACCAACTTTGCCATACAAATTTTGAAGCGCGGGCATTTCGGCTATGCAAGGAGGACACCAACTTGCCCAAAAATTTATTATAATAGTCTTGCCCTTAAAGTTTTCGAGAGATGTAAATTCTTCATCAAAAGATTTTAAAACAAAATTATAATCAGCCTGTTGCTGTTCTGATGCTGGTAATATTTTAGGCTGAATAACACCCGTTGACAATACTAATCTTTGAATAGTTCCTATTACTTCAGTGTGCCAGCCGGCTAAATAAATTACTAATGGTACGCCGATTAACAATGCCCACTCGAAGATATTTCTTTTCGTTGATTTCTTTTTCATATTTTTGATAAGTAAGATGATAATTCTTGTTAATGGATTCGTGGAATTAAACTGGCTACTCGTTATGTTTGTAAGTGCTAAATCATTGGATGCCTTGTTCAAAGAAATAAAAAGAATTGTAGAAGGCAAAATGCTTGAATAATAAAATATGTTTGTAAACAGCATTCAATTCAATATGATAATTTTCTTAAATAATAAATATCTCCCATTAGAAGAAGCAAATATATCCCCATTAGATAGAGGTTTTTTATTTGCCGACGGCGTATACGAATTTTTAAGAACATATAATTGTAAATTATTTCGGTTTGACGACCATTACAATAGACTAAAATATAGTGCGGAAGAACTCGGTTTAGCTGTCCCTGGAAAAGGGAATCTAAAATATATTATAAATGAACTTGTAACGAAAAATCACTTTTCAACAAAAGAATATTCTGTATATATACAAATTACTCGCGGAGCTTCTTTTCCGCGCCTGCATAAATTTCCAGTAGCAGATTGTGAGCAGACAATGCTTATATGGCTTTCAAATATTTCTTCAAATGGAATTGAAAATGAAAATGGAGTTAAAACTATTCTACTTAAAGATTTGCGCTGGGGAAGATGCGATATAAAATCAATTTCACTTTTACCTAATGTGATGGCAAAGCAAAAAGCAGTCGAAAGTAACGCTGTCGAAGCTATATTAATGCGTGAGGGTTATATAACAGAAGGTTCGCACACAAATGTTTTTTCAATTAAAAATTCAGTTGTTAGCACAGCACCGCTAAGCAATTTTGTGTTAAACGGAATTACCCGTAAAGTAGTTATAGAACTTTGTAAAAATCACGAGCTTAAAATCAGCGAAAGAAATATTTTAATTGACGAAATTCTTGGCGCCGATGAAATATTCTTAACCGGAACTTCGACCGAAATAAAACCTGTTGTGGAAGTTAACGGAGTAGAAATAAACAAAGGTTTGCCGGGTGAAATCACAAAAATAATTCAGCACCTGTTTTATGATTATGTAAAAGAAAATTAATTATGCTAGCACTAAAAGTTTTTATTTTAACCGCTGATTGGTTTGATTCGGGCGGAAAAAATGTCATCAGGATTTATGGCATAACGCCCGAACATGGCGCCGTCAAAATAATTGTGGACAATGTGAATCCCGTTTTTTTTATTTGTAGAAGTGCTGTTCTCGAACTGTCAGGAATTCCTAACAAAAGAAAACAACTCGAATTAAAATCATTTGATGAAGAACCATTAGACGCTGTTTATTTTTCAACACAGAATGACCTTTTAAATGCTGCCAGGCTGTGCGAAACTCGCGGAATAAAAACTTACGAAGCTGATATTGATCCTGTAAAAAGATATTTGATGGAGCGGTTTATTAATCTTCGCCTCGAAGTGACCGGCAAATACCAACGAAATGATAGATTGATCATATTCCAAAATCCGAAAGTTGAACCTGCTGAATTTACGCCTAAAATTAAAACTGCATCAGTCGATATTGAAACCGGTACGCGCACTGATTCACTTTATTCAATAGCAATTCATGTTAAAGGCGGCAGAGAAATTTCGAGAGTTTTTATGCTCGGCAAAAAAGAAGAAGGAGTGCCGGAATATATTTCTTTTCATGCCAGTGAGAAAGATTTGCTCAGAAATTTTATTGTCTGGTTTGAAGAAAATGATCCAGACATTATAATCGGCTGGCACGTTGTGGGATTCGATTTATTATTTCTCGAAAAGAAATGTTTGTCCCTCGGTATTCCTTTTACTATCGGAAGAGAAAATAGTAAGCCTGTTATAAAGCGGAGGCAGAACGGCAGTTATTATATTTTCCTTTCGGGGAGAATCGTGATAGACGGACCGGTTGCACTTCGAACATCATTTTATACTTTTGAAAATTATAGACTTGAAACAGTTGCGCAAACACTTCTCGGAAGAGGTAAAACAATTTCATCTGCCGAAAATAAAATCGATGAAATCGAACGTATGTTCCTTGAAGATAAAACTAAACTTGGCGAGTATAATTTAACCGATGCAAAACTTGTTTCCGAAATTTTTGAAAAGATAGGACTGCTTAAGTTGTATCTTCGGAGAGGGGAGATTTCTGGTTTGCTGCTTGATAACCTTGGAATGATGACAGCAGCGTTCGACCATTTTTATCTTCCTCCTCTGCATCGTGCCGGATATATTGCACCTAATACTAAAGATATAAAAACATCCGGGCATGCTGTTGGCGGTTATGTTATTGAACCTTTACCGGGAATTTATAATGATGTTATAGTTCTTGATTTTAAAAGCTTGTATCCTTCTATCATCCAAACTTTTAAGATTGATCCACTGTCGAGATTGAAAAAAGAAATTGAACCTATTAAAACTCCATCGGGACATCTGTTCTCTTCGAAGCATCATTTTCTCCCCGGCTTTATTGAGCAGCTTCTTAATTTGCGTTCGGAAGCAAAACGAAACTGCGATAAATATCTTTCCCAGGCAATTAAAATTTTGATGAATAGTTTTTATGGTGTTATGGGTTCTTACGGATGCAGGTTTTATCATCCCGATTTACCATCCGCAATAACGGAAACAGGACAATTCCTTTTAATGCAAAGTAGAAAATATTTGTTAGAGCGCCACTATGAAACCATCTACGGTGATACCGATTCTTTATTCATCAAATTAAAGAAAGATGAAAATATTAATCCCGATTTTAACGGCAGAAATATCGCAAAGATGCTAAACGATTACTGGCACGAACGATTGGCAGCAGAATATAAGGTCGAATCATCATTAGAAATTGAGTATGAAAAATACTACAGCAAGTTCGTTCTTACTTCTGCAAGAGGCGGGGGAGAAGCCGGCGCCAAAAAAAGATATGCCGGGATATTAAAAGTTGGTGCAAATGAACGACTTGAGTTTGTAGGGATGGAATTTGTACGATCTGATTGGACAAAGCTTGCAAAAGACTTTCAAGAAGAACTTTATTTTAGAATTCTTAAAGGGGAAGAATATATTCCGTGGATTCGAGAAATTGTATCAGCGTTAAAGGATGGAGAATTTGATAAAAAACTTGTTTACAAAAAACGATTAAGAAAAAATATTACTGAATACATTAAAAACATTCCGCCGCAGGTAAAAGCTGCCCGGATGCTTAAAAAACCAGGTAACTCAGTTTCATACGTTATTACTATGCGCGGTCCCATTCCCGTTGAACTTCTGCATGACGATATTGATTACGAACATTACATTGATAAGCAGTTAAAACCAATTGCAGATTCGATACTAAATTTGTTAGGGGAATCGTTTGATACTATCGTCGGTTCTAAACAATATGGAATGTTCGATTAGTTATCAATCAGTTTAAATCTTACTCTTAATACGCCGTCATTAAAATCTGTTGATATTATTTTGAACGAGCTTATTTCGCTTGTGTTGGTTACATGCTGTCCACTGCACGGGCAAGCATCATAGTCGCCTACTCTTATAATGCGAAGTGTGTCACCCGAATCATCAGGCAGGCGGGATAAGTTATACTTCTTAGCTGCTTCTTCTTTTGAAATAAATTCTTCGTAAACCTTCTGATTTGATTTTATTACATCATTAACTCTCAATTCAATTTCAACGGTTTCTTCTGCAGTTATCATGCGGTCAAAATGATAATCGCATTTCGATTTTTTCTTTTCGATATGATTACTGAATGAACGTCCTTTATTAAACATTCGAACCATTGTTTGATTTAATATATGTTCAGCCGTGTGCATCGCCGGGTCGTAATCTTTTGCCATCTTTATTCCTTCTTTTTTAACTGCTAATATAAAAGATGACGACGAGGCAAGCAATTATATTTTAGTGAACTACTGAGCTTGCTAAACTTACAATTATTAGATAGATTTTCCTGCGTAAGTATATTTATTAATTCAATCATATTATTGTATGCAACTTCTATCTTTTATACTCATTTTCTTTGCTTCCTCTTTAATTAATTCAACAGCACAAACAAAAAGCTGGATACGCATAAATCAATTAGGGTATTTAAATAACTCTGTAAAAAATGCTGTGTTTGTTAGCAAAGAAGATTTGACTATCGGTTATTTTGAAATTGTTGATGATAACGAGAAAATCGTTTTTACCGGAACTGATGTAAAATCATTTGGTAATTACGGAGCTTTTAAATCAACATTCAGATTAAATTTTTCCATGTTCAATATTAGCGGAGTATTTAAAATAAAAACCGGTGAAATTGAATCGCCGTCTTTCAAAATCTCACCTGATGTTTATGATGGTACGGCTGATTTCGTGCTTCAGTATATGCGGCAGCAGAGGTGCGGTTACAATCCCTTCTTAAAAGATTCTTGTCATACATACGATGGTTTTATTGTTGATCACCCGACGCGCACTGGTGAGCATATAGACGTGACCGGCGGCTGGCATGATGCTGCGGATTATCTTCAATATTTAACCACCTCCGCCACAGCAGCATATCAAATGATGTTTGCTTATAAGATGAATCCAAATGCTTTCGGAGATTATTTTGAAGCGAACGGTAACAAAGGGGAAAACGGTATTCCCGATATATTAGACGAAGCGAAATGGGGACTCGACTGGTTGAATAAAATGAATCCCGAAAAGAATGTTATGTTTAACCAAATCGCAGATGACAGAGACCATGCGGGTTTTAGGCTGCCAAATTATGACAGTGTAAACTATGGTAAAAATCTTGAACGTCCGGTTTATTTTATTACAGGTAACAAACAGGGCATTTGCAATCACAAAAACAGAACTACGGGAGTATCTTCATCGGCTGCAAAATATGCTTCAGCATTTGCTCTCGGAGCCGAACTAATGAAAATATATTATCCGGAATTCTCATCTATAATCAAAGAAAAAGCTTTTGATGCTTATGAATTTGCAAAAAGCGATTTGGGTGTTTGCCAGACAACTTCGTGTAAATCGCCTTATTTTTATGAGGAAGATAATTATATTGACGACCTTGAACTTGCTGCTGCTCAGTTATTCACTTTAAGTAATGAAGCAAAATATTTGACTGAAGCCATTGAATGGGGAAAAGTTGAACCGGTTACACCATGGATGGGCACTGATACAATGCGGCATTATCAATGGTATCCATTCTTAAATTTAGGACATGTAAATATTATAAAATCAAATCCGGAGAATATTTTAATTAAAAAATATTTACGAGAAGGTTTGAATAAAATTTTCAAGCGAGGCAATGAAAATCCTTTTAATATTGGCATCCCTTTTATATGGTGCTCAAATAATTTAGTCTCTGCTGCTGTAACACAAAGCCATCTTTATAGAAAGATGACCGGAGATAGTACTTTTTCCGAAATGGAAGCTGCTCTGCTTGATTGGCTTTTTGGATGCAATCCTTGGGGTACAAGCATGGTTGTTGGCTTACCCGCGGATGGGGATTATCCACAGGACCCACACTCGTCTTTATGGATAAAAGAAAATTATTTAACTACCGGCGGACTTGTTGACGGACCTATTTATTCAACAATTTTCAACTATCTTGAATATTTAAAAATTGTTAATGGCGATGAGTACGAAGAATTTCAATCGAGAGAACATGTGTATCATGATGATTATGGAGATTATTCCACAAACGAACCAACAATGGATGGAACAGCAAGTCTTACTTACATTTTATCCGCACTTCAGCAAGAAGGTTCACGTTTAAAAATTAAATAGTTGAAATTACAATTTTAATAAACTGAATTATGAAAAATATAATTACATCTGATATCGAAAAAACACGTATCGAATCAATAGATGTTTTTAGAGGATTAACAATTTTAACGATGGTATTTGTTAATGATGTTGCTTCAGTTAGAAATATTCCTGAATGGATGAAACATTTTCCTTCTAATGTTGACGGAATGACTTTTGTTGATATTGTATTTCCAGCATTTCTTTTTATAGTTGGGATGGCTATTCCATTTGCATTTCAAAAACGATCTGAGAAAGGGGAGAGTACAACTTCAGTTTGGGGTCATCTTTTATTTCGTTCTGTGGGATTAATTTATCTCGGGGTAATGATGGTGAATGTAAGCAGCATTAATTCGGAGGCTTCAGGGATAAGCATGTATTTGTGGATGTTGCTGCTCTATGTTAGCATCATTCTGGTGTGGAACAGTTATTCAAGTGTTAAAAACAAGTTTATTTCGACCGGTATTCGTTCAATCGGTGCAGTTGTTCTTTTTGTTTTAATGATTATTTACAGAAGCGGGGATGGAAACGGATGGCTTCAACCAAAATGGTGGGGTATACTCGGTTTAATAGGCTTGGCTTATTTGACATCAGCAAGCGCTTACATTTTATTGAAGAAAAACATTACTGCAATGGCTGCTCTTCTATCAATATTCATATTTATTTATATGGCAGAACGCTCCGGACAGTATTTGTGGATGAGCAATATCGGTAACGTTTTGTGGCTCGGCATGGCAGTTTCATCGCATGCAGCTTTAACTACTGCAGGTATTGTCCTTTCATTAATAATCATAAAATACAAAGATGAATCGAACACAAAATTATTTTTTGTTATGTCACTGTTCGGGTTATTTTTGATGGTAAGCGGCTACTTGCTTCGCCCATATTATGGAATATCGAAAAATTTTGCAACACCTGCTTGGGTGTTCTACTGCGCTGGAATTTGTGTTACTGTTTTTATTCTTATTTACTGGTTGATTGATGTTAAAAAATTTAAAAAAATTTTCAGTTTCATAAAGCCTGCTGGCTCTAATCCACTTCTCGCTTATATGCTGCCAAGTATTATCTATGCGATTATTGGCTTGACTAATTTTTCGATTTATGGAACAATGTTTGGTGATGGTTGGGTAGGAATTATTCGCTCTTTGGTGTTTTCGTTTTTCATTCTTGTGCTTACAGGTTTATTAACAAAGATGAAAATTAAATTGCATCTTTAACGAATGTATTGTCCGCGAAAAACCAGTTTTGTAATTCAACACTAATCATTTCCCATGGTTTTCACTTTTCGGATTAGGGTAATTTAAAGATTTGCCTTTTATCCAACAGTTGACGGATAAAAGGCAAATGTATAATCCTCATCTAATTTCAAATTAAATTAAAAATTCTTCGACTTCAATTCAAATTTACTAAAATCATTTTCTATTTTTATTGTGCCTGCGGATTTACTTGAGTAAATGTAAGTAATCGGTCTGTTTCTATACGGAGTAAAGTAGAGGCTCATTTTTGCACAAGTAAACGTCCCGGCAGGAACAGTAACATTTTCTGTTTCGGAAAGTAATTTGTAATACACTGTGTCACCTTCCGGCAGCCCAGTATCACCGTGATTTATATATGAATACTCTTGATTCAATTTTATGTTGTTGTTGAAAACCATCATCTTTTGATGTCCGGTTGAATCCGTAACTGAAGCGTACTCCGATTCTGTGCAGTACCAAAAAATATATTGGACAGTGGAACCAGTTTGATTTGGAAGTGGATATGTTTGTTGCACTTTATAAACGTTATTACCAAAACTAGAAAGAACTTTGTAGGTCATGTCCGGATAAGTAGTTCCCTGATAAGAAGTAGAATAAGTCCATAAATTGCCAACTTTCACAAAAGAAAATTTGTCTTGCTGGTCTGGGGGGTTAGTTGAATTGTCGGTTTTATTGCAGCTAACAAGTTGAAATATGGATAGAGATAAAAACACAAACAATAAGTACCGCATAGTTTTCATAATTACTCCTTCAAATAATTAATATTGTTAATAATCACAATTATTCATCGGCAGCATAATAACTAATTTCTTTGTCAATACAAGCACTGAAATATTACACACATATAGCGTTGCGGTGGAATTATAGTATCGTTTTGTAAAGTTCATAGCGCGGTAAGCCGCAAGTAAAAAGTTAAAAGTAATCCGTTGGCTAACGGATAAAAAATATCTTGACATAAAAAACAAAGAATGTAACGCTTCAATTGGAAATGGAATTTGATAGTAATATTTTAAGATATATTTATAAGGAGAAATTCCATGATCCAGAGAAGACATTTGAGCGCTGAACAAAAAGCTATAATCTTAAGGGAGCTGCTTGATAATAATGTTCCCATAAGTGAACTGGCAGAAAAATATCACGTACATATTAATCTAATCCACCGCTGGAAGAAACAACTCTTTGAAGGAGCCCCTAGTTTACTTGTCAACAAAGCCGGAAAGAAAAAGAATTCCCCATCTTCGGTTGATCAAAAGAAAATTGTTCTCCTAGGAGCGTGTCCGAGAATATAGTTTTTTCAAATAGTCAAT
>MNYQ01000219.1:19778-19860 GCA_001873185.1 Ignavibacteria bacterium CG2_30_36_16
AAATAAGGAAGCAGATTTTAAGCCGCTTGTGGAATCATTTTCCCGTCAATGACACTAACTAACTCGTTCTTTATTGCCCTTA
>MNYQ01000125.1 GCA_001873185.1 Ignavibacteria bacterium CG2_30_36_16
ATTAGTATAAAAGAAAGAAATATAGAAAATAAAAATCTATATATTACTTATTTTACTATTTCAACATCTTGTGCTTGTGGGCCTTTTTGACCTTCACCAACAGTAAATGTTACTTTTTGACCTTCTTCTAGGGAACGGAAACCATCTGAGTTGATAGATTTGAAGTGAACAAATACATCATCACCATTTTCTTGGGAAATGAAACCATAACCTTTAGAACTGTTAAACCATTTAACAGAACCTTGTTTGCGATCTGACATAAATCTTATTCCAAAATAATTAATAAAATATTCTTCTAAATTAAAATCAACCAAAGCAACCTATAAGCAACAACATTGCGGAGAGGGCGGGATTCGAACCCGCGGTACCCGATAAAGAGTACGACGGTTTAGCAAACCGTTGGTTTCAGCCACTCACCCACCTCTCCGGATCAATACAGCTGAAAATTAAAATTTTTGTGTACAAAGATAATATTTTAAGAGAAATATAAAAATTGAAATTAAAAATATATCCTATAAGTTACTCTCAAATTTCTTCCTTCTTCCGGCAAAATGACCTTAATTCTCGACAAATGATTTCTATACTCTGTATTAAATATGTTATCTATGTTCAAAGTTATATTGTGAACTACTTCCCCGGTGAAAAAAGAATATTGTGTAAAAGCATTGAAAACGAAATAACCTGCGGTAGGCAGTTCAAAAATATCTACACGCTTTTGTGCTGATGCAGTTTCATTCTCAATTCCTAATATCATCGCATCATTTTGATATTTCAATTGAGTTATTACTTTGACCGGAGGAATCTGCGGAATGGGTGAACCGTTAATAAAATTTGCACGTGTAAAACTGAAGGAACACAATATACTGAACTGATTGAAAATTGTAGTTTCAATATGGCTTTCAAAACCGATAAACCGAGCAGGTACACCTACAGTTTGGTAAATCGGAAGTAGAGTCTGCGAATTAATAATTCCAGAGTTTCTCGGAATTATAAAATATGAAAAATCATTTTTGAATGCGGTAAACATTGCATAAAGATTTTCCGATTTGTAATAAGTGAACAACTCCAAACCAATTCCCCGTTCATGCTGAAGATTTGGATTACCAATTTCGTATGAGTATGCGGCAAGGTGCGGACCCTCAGAGTATAATTCTTCAATTGTGGGCACGCGGGAGGTTCTGCTTAAGTTACCTCCAATATAAAAATGATTATTAAGCCGATAAAGAAGGGAAAATGAAAGTGAGTAAGTGAAAAATTTTCTTTGCTTAATAAAACTTTCTTTTGAACTCGGGTTTGCTTTTCGAGGATTCATTTGATCATATGAAATTCTAAATGACGCTTCATAATTAAAACTACCCAATGCATAACGCTGGTAAGAATAGAAGGAACCTTTATATGATTTTGTAGGGGCAGTAAAAACAAATCCTCCAATGTTAAAATCACGGAATTCTCCGGATACCCCCGTAATACCGTTATCAAAAAGGAAAAAGGATTTATTGTGAACATTGAGACTCCCCCTATAATTAAATATTGTAAACTGTGCGCCAATCAAATCAGCGCGTTCGTATTCAGTGTGGCGGTAATAATCCCGGGCAATTTTTAACTCAAGTTTTTCAAACGATTGGAACGGTAAAAAATAATTAAACTGTAAGCTAAACTGGCGCTTTAATATACTTACGTCCACACCGTTAGGATGTGCGCCAACAAAACCGCCAGGCACACCATAATCTAATTCGAATTGCGAAACTGATAATCCGGTGTTTCCCCAGTCATCGATAAAGCTTAAGCCTGTGCTAATGTTAGATGATCCCATATTAGAATTTTTAAGTATACCTTTCGGAGTAGAAACATCATCTGTCTTTTTTTTCGTTGCCTCTGCACGAAATACTAATTTTTTATATGGAACTTTAAGAACCGTTGCACCAAGATATCCCCTATTTACAAGCTCACCGTAGAAGCCCGCCAGCCCGGAAATTTTGTTAGGTATTTCTGTTGGTATTTCTTCTTTTATAACATTTACAATTCCGCCTACGGAGGTAGAGTTGTGAAGTAAAATCTTAGGTCCACGCAATACTTCTATACGTTCAATAGTGAAAGGTTCAACTGCTACAGCATGATCGGGTGAAGTAGATGATAAATCGGTTGAAATAATATTATCAACGGTAATCTGAATTCTATCACTTCCCAAACCTCTTATAACCGGGCGTGCGGGGGCTGGTCCCATACTTCTAAGTGAAATTCCCGTTTCATTTTTTAGTGTAGCTGCAAGGGTTAATCCTAATTCACGCTCTAATTCTTTTCCTTTCAACACACCAATTAATTCATTCATATCATCAAACTTATTGTCAATATGAGTCCCTGTTATCACAACCGTAGTTGTTTCGAGGGGAACCGGGTAAAGGTGAATTATGATTCCACCGATATATTCGCTGATGATGGAGATGTTCATCCGTATTGTTTTATATCCCAAATGAGAAACCTCAATAATATATTGACCAAAAGGTATATTTTTTAAAAAAAAGATTCCATTTTTGTCGGCAATATCATAAAGATTTAATTCCTCTATTTTCACAACAGCATTAACTAAAGGCTTGTCATTCGAGCCGTCCAGCACTACACCTTGCAAATCGCCCTTTATTAAAGAAGCTGAAGTTGAAGTTTGAAGAATGAAAAAGCAGATCACCATAAGGAAGCGGTGATCTTTTAATAAGTTTAACTTCATATTAATTAACATTTATAGTTATTGGATATGAAGTAAATTCAGCTGATCCGGCGCGGTAGTATCTTCTTTTATAATTACCGGAATTTTGGGAGTTCGTACATCCACATGACCTAAATGTAGAACTTGAAGCTCCAAAGTTGTTTTCCCTTCTTTTTTCCCTTTGAGATGAAAAGCCCAGTCAGTTGGATTATCACGAATTATCTCGAAAAAAGTTGTATCAGTTATCATCCAAGCAAATTCATGTTCAGCATCGACCGGGGGATTCATAATTCCTTTTTTAGCATCTAAAAACTTCACAGTAATATGATCCGATAAAGCGTTTAAAGGTGCGTATAAAGTATCAGAAATGGAATTACCTTGCCATAAAGTTTGAATGTATCCCTGCCAGACGACTAAAATTGGTCTTTGAGTGGCATCCCTTAAAACCCATCCTTCAGGTTCAAAATGTTCCGAAGGTTGGATTGTAGGGTTATCTTCGTTACAGCCACTTAAAAAAAAGATTGAAATAAATAATAAAATTCCGATTAGATGAATAATCTTTTTCATCTTATAGTCTCCTTTAGATTGATTAAAATATTAGTTAGTATAAACTGAATTATACTAATGAAGGAGGACCCCGACGAAGATTGGTCTCGTTTTTTGTATTAACAGAAATAATAAATTTAGGCAAAACCAAAAGAGATTGCTTCTGGTTTGTAGGGAAATGTGAAAAGTTGTTACACGAAAAATAATATGTAGTTAAAGAAATAAAATTTGAATGGAAAACACATTTATAATTAAGTTCATAATACGCCGAGGCGGAGAAATGATTTGTTGTACCGCAAGCTTCTTCATAACTAAGGGCTACCAATACTTCAATATTGTGGCGATGAAAGATATTAGCGGTGATGGTTATTAAATATACTGCCGTTAAAAATGCAGAAAGATAAATTCGGTATTTTGAGTTATTGAGAAACATGTGCTTTAAAAATTTAAAATTTGGCTATCAGATGCAAGTCAGGTAAAATGACTTCTATGTTGATTTTAAAATGAATATTGTCAATCTGTTAGATTAGAAAATTAAATAAGGTTTGATTCTAAAACTCCTATGTGATAATTTGAACACTAAATTATTTAAATCCTTTGGAGAAATTGTGTCACAATATAACGGCGTAGATTATTTTAACATTGAATCTCTCATCAGTTATGAGGAAAAAATGATACGTGATACTGTGCGCGAATTCGTATCCATCGAAATTATTCCGGTGATTGAAAAATATTATGCTGAAGGAAAATTTCCAATGGGACTCATCTCTAAAATGGCAAATTTAGGTTTGTTTGGTTCAAACCTACCTCAAAAATATGGCTGCGTTGAAATGAATAATGTTGCATATGGTTTGGTGATGCAAGAGCTTGAAAGAGGAGATAGCGGCATTAGGAGTTTTGTATCTGTTCAAAGTGCACTTGTAATGTATCCAATATTTACTTTCGGAAGTGAGGAGCAAAAGGATTTTTGGCTGCCGCTTCTTGCGAAAGGTGAAAAAATTGGGTGTTTTGGTTTAACTGAACCTGACTTCGGTTCAAATCCAAGTGGTTTAATTACAAAAGCTGAAAAGGTTGATGGCGGCTATCTTTTAAATGGCGCAAAAATGTGGATAACAAACGGCAGTATTGCCGATGTTGCTATTATTTGGGCGAAATTAGACGGGAAGATTCATGGATTCATTGTCGAAAAAAACTTCAAAGGATTTACTGCTCCCGAGATGAAAGGAAAACATTCTTTGCGGGCATCAATTACATCAGAACTTATTTTGGATGATGTATTTGTTCCTGAAACTCATCTGCTCCCCAAGAGTACAGGGTTAAAAAGCGCTCTAAAATGTTTAAATCAAGCAAGGTATGGAATAGCGTGGGGAGTGATGGGTGCAGCCATGGAATGCTACGAAACAGCTTTAACATATTCTAAATCTAGAATTCAATTCAATAAACCAATTGCAGCATTCCAAATGACGCAAGAAAAATTAGTTAATATTTTGACAGAAATAACTAAAGCACAGCTATTAAATTTACAACTTGGAAGAATGAAAGATAACAAAACATTAAAGCATACGCATGTGTCACTTGCTAAAAGGAACAACTGTGAAAAAGCGTTGGAAATATCACATATATCCCGCGAGATTTTGGGAGCAAACGGTATCATCAATGAATATCCTATTATGCGGCATTCGGCAAACCTTGAGTCAGTTAAAACATATGAAGGTACGCATGAGATGCATACACTTATTGTTGGTGAAGATATTACTGGCTTTCCAGCATTTGAATAAAAGAAATTACATAGACTACTTAAAGTGGTCTTTTTATTAAATGGAGTAAATAATGATAAATAAATTAGACGTAAAAGAAGGTTTAACTTTTGATGATGTGTTATTAATCCCTTCTAAATCTTCAGTGCTCCCAAGAGAAGTTGATCTTACGACAAAACTTACCCGTGAGATATCCCTAAATATCCCAATTGTATCTGCTGCTATGGATACTGTAACAGAAGCAGAGTTGGCAATCGCAATTGCAAGAGAGGGAGGTATAGGGATTTTACATAAAAATATGAAAATGGAGCAACAAGCTGATGAGGTTGATAAAGTAAAGCGTTCAGAAAGTGGGATGATTCAGAATCCAGTTACTCTTACTCCGGATAAAACAGTTAAAGATGCAAAGATATTAATGAAGAAATATGGAATATCTGGGATTCCAATAGTAGAAAATGGAGGGAAATTAGTAGGTATTTTAACGAATAGAGATCTTAGATTTGAACCCAATGAGAGTTTAGTAGTTTCTGAACTTATGACTAAAAACAATTTAGTGACGGCTCCTATTGGTACAACTCTTGAAAAAGCTGAAAAACTTTTACAGAAATATAAAATAGAAAAACTTCCAGTCGTGAATAAAGAAGGGATTATAAAAGGACTCATAACTTTTAAAGATATTCAAAAGAAGAAAAAACATCCATTTGCAAGTAAAGATGAACTTGGAAGACTTCGCGTGGGAGCAGCAGTTGGAATTACCAAAGACACAATGCAAAGAATAGAAATACTCAATCTTGCCGGTGCAGATGTTATTGTGATAGACACGGCTCATGGGCATTCGATGAGAGTTATTAAAACTATTAAAGAAGTACGAAAGGAATTTAAGTATATTCAATTAATAGTTGGTAATATAGCAACTTATGAAGCAGCACTTGAACTTATATCATGCAAGGTAGATGCAATAAAAGTTGGCATTGGTCCTGGCTCAATATGTACAACCCGCGTTGTTGCTGGAGTTGGCGTTCCTCAAATAACAGCAATTGCAGATGTATATCAAGCTGCAAAAGTTAAGGGAATTCCTGTTATAGCTGATGGCGGGATCAAACAAACTGGCGACATAGCAAAGGCAATAGCAGCGGGAGCAGACTCTGTGATGATAGGAAGTTTATTTGCTGGAGTTGAAGAAAGTCCGGGTGAAAAAATTCTTTATGAAGGAAGAAGTTTCAAAATGTATAGAGGTATGGGTTCTCTTGGCGCTATGCAAAGCGGTAGTAAGGATAGATATTTCCAGGATGCGGAAGAAGATATTTCAAAACTTGTTCCTGAAGGAGTGGAAGGTCGGGTTCCTTTTAAAGGTCCGATTTCTGATTCAATATATCAACTCATCGGTGGTTTAAGGGCGGCTATGGGATATTGTGGTGTTAAAAATATTGAGGAATTGAAAAAGAATACAAAATTTATTAAAATTACGCTCGCCGGCTTAAAAGAAAGTCACCCGCATGATGTGATCATCACACAAGAATCCCCAAATTATCATTCATAACATTAGGGGAAATTTGTAATATGTATAAAGTATTAGTTTTGGCTTATTATTTCCCTCCTATGGGATTAAGCGGCGTTCAGCGGACGTTAAAGTTTGCTAAGTATTTAAAAAATTATAACTGGGAACCAACAGTAATTACTGCAGGCACAACCGGATATTATGCACACGATAATTCACTTCTTAAAGAGGCTGAAGAAGCGAACATAAAAATAATTCGAATAGAGGGAAAGGAAATTAATTCTCTTATTTCAGGGAGAGGGACCGTAAAAATGCCTCCAGAGTTATTTCGAAAAATTCTGAGCCGTGTAAGCAGTTCCTTCTTAATTCCTGATAATAAAGTTTTCTGGTCACGAAAAGCTTTCAAAAAGTGTAAAGAAATTTTATCCGTTGAAAAATACGATCTGGTCTTTGTCAGCGCCCCTCCATTTTCAGCAATTAATACAGCCATTAAACTTAAAAAAGAATTTAACATTCCTGTTATTATAGATTATCGTGATCTCTGGTTCGGTAATCAATTTGCATTTTATCCTTCTCCCCTGCAGTCGCATCTCCATAAGAAGATGGAGTACAACGCTCTCAAAGCTGCTGATAAAATCATAGTTACAAATCGAAACATGAAAGAAAAGATTCTAAATAATTTCAAGTTTTTAACTTTCGAAGATATTTTTATTATTTCGCATGGATTTGACCCTAAAGATTTTGATGAATTAGTCGTAGAGCAGAAACCGAACAATAAAATGCAAATAACTTATTCGGGTATTTTTTACGAATACATAACACCAAAATATTTTTTGAAAGCATTTAAAAAACTACTTGAAGAACGACCGGATATCGCTGCAGATATTCAACTTAATTTTGTTGGAATTTTACGAAAAGAAAATAGAAAACTTATCAGTAAATTAAACATTCAACAATTTGTTAAAGAATATGGCTATCTTAATCATAAAGAAGCGCTTACGAAGTGTATGCAAAGCGATATTCTCTGGATGATGGTTGGTTATGGACGTAATGCTGATACAATTTCAAGCGGTAAATTGTACGAGTATTTCGGAACTAAAAAACCAATTATTGCATGCCTCCCCGGAGGAGCATTAAAAACGGCAGCTACTGATTATGGAGCGTCTTTCATTACTTCACCCAATAATATTGACGAAATAAAAAATGTTTTGCTGCAAGTTTACGAACAGTATAAAAATAGTACTTTACCAGCGTCGGATGAAGAATTTATTCAAAAACATAGGCGTGATTTTTTGACCGAGCAACTTTCCAAACAGTTTTTATTGTCGGTAAAGGATTTTGGATGATGAATATTTTAATAATTGGTTCCGGCGGAAGAGAACATGCACTGGCTCATGCAATCAGCAAAAGTAAATTGTTAACAAAATTATTCGTCCTGCCCGGGAATCCCGGCATCGAATTATTAGCAGAAAATATTCTCATTGATGTCAAAGATTATTCGGCTATAAAAACATTTTGCAATGAAAAGAATATTGAGCTTATTATTATCGGTCCCGAAAAACCGCTTGTTGATGGGCTTGGAAATTATTTAAGAGAAACTGGCTTAAAAGTTTTTGGACCCGACGCGCTTGCAGCAGAAATTGAATCAAGTAAATCTTTTGCAAAACGGTTGATGAAAAAGCACAATATACCGACTGCTGCATTTGCGGAGTTTAGTGCTGATCAGTATGATGAAGCAAATGAGTATTTAAATAAATCATCTATGCCTGTAGTTTTAAAAGCAGATGGTCTTGCTGCAGGCAAAGGTGTATTAATATGCAATGATTTGGATGAAGCGATAGAATCATTAAATAATTTTTTTATTAAAAAAGAATTTGGTGAAGCAGGCAGTAGAGTAATTATAGAAGAATTTTTAATCGGTGAGGAAGTTTCCATATTTGCCGTTACAGACGGAGAAGATTTTTTGTGCCTTCCATCGGCACAAGATCATAAGCGGATTGGAAATAATGATTCCGGGAAAAATACAGGAGGAATGGGTGCATATTGTCCAGCTCCAATATTAAACAGAGAATTATTAAAAGAAATTGAAGCTTCAATCATTAAACCGACATTAGCTGCGCTTAGAAATGCAGGAAGAAAATTTGTTGGTTGTTTGTACTGCGGATTAATGATTACAGAAACTGGTCCTAAAGTGGTTGAATTTAATTGCAGGTTTGGCGATCCGGAAACGCAGGTTGTGCTGCCTTTACTTAAAGGAGACTTACTTAAATTATTATATTCCGCTGCTTCAGGAAAGCTTGAGAAATCAGAAGTTGAATATTCAGGCGGCACTGCTGTTTGTGTTGTGGCTGCTTCTAAAGGATACCCGGATCATTACGAAAAAGGATTTGAAATTAAAGGATTAGGCGGGCAGGAAAATGACGTTATTATTTTTCATGCGGGGACAAAGAAAGAGGGAAATAAAATATTTACAAACGGCGGCAGAGTGCTTGGAATTACTGCGGTAAGTAATGATGATGATCTAAGAAAAACAAAAGAAAAAGCTTATTCTGCATTAAAAAGAATTAATTTTGAAGGAATGTATTTTAGGACGGACATAGCTGATAGAGGCATCAAACGTATCGAGTCAAACCGCATGGCGGATTCCGTTCAATAGTTTCGAATTTCACACAACAGGAGGTTGAATAATATAAGAAAATCATATCCAATAACTCTACTTATGATGGACAAACTTAACACAAAATTTTTCAGTTAGTCAGGGGACTAACGGATATTCTTAAAAACAATTCAAAACCATATCTAAAAAAGTACTTTCTTTTCTTCCCAAATGTTTTTTATTTTTATTATAATTAATCAAAGGAAAAATGATTCCACTTCATGTACATTCTTTTTATTCATTTTTAGAGGGAACTATTACAATACCTAAACTGATCGAACGAGCTTCAGCTTATGGTTTGAAATCTTTGGCGCTTACAGATACAAACGGAATGTATGGTTTAATTGCATTTGCTAAACAAGCTGTCCAAGCAGGCATCAAACCTATTCTTGGCGCTTATATTGATGATCCAAGTGATCCAGATTTATCTGCTCTGTTTTATGCAAAAAATAATCGCGGTTATTCAGAGCTTTGCAAATTAATAACCATTCGCCGTTTGCGTGATGACTTCAATCTTGCCGATGTGTTTGAAAAGGAGTTAAATAATTTTTTTATAATTTCATCTTCCCTAAATCTAATCCAAAAAATACCGCACCGGCAAAATTTATTTGCCGGGTTAATAATTTCTAAAACCCAGAAAGCAGAAACACGAAGACTATATGAATATGCCTGTTCTAAAGCTATAAAACTGGTTGCGCTTCGACCTGTTTATTTTCTCGATAAGGAAGATTATGGTATTCACAAAACTTTACGAGCTATACATTTCAATAAGACGATTGATAATCTTTCCGAAAATGAAGTGCGGGATTCCGAATATTATTTCGCAAATCCTGTTGAAGATCAAAATCTCTGGAAATCAATTCCCGAAGCAATAGCTAACACCGAGTATATAGCGCGGCATTGTAATGTCGATTTGAAATTTAACCAGTACAAATTTCCGAAATATGATCTACCGGATCGACAGGATGCTTTTTCAAAACTGTGGGAGCTTAGCCATGAAGGATTAAGAAAACGGTACAACGTCATTACCGAAAAACTTCTTGAAAAACTTAGCTATGAGCTTCAAGTAATACGAGATTTAAATTTTACGGATTATTTTTTAATAGTCTGGGATATTGTGCGCGAAGCCCACAGTAGGGGAATGCTTCTGATAGGGCGTGGTTCGGCTGCCAATAGTCTTGTTGCCTATTGTCTCGGATTAACTCAGGTTGATCCGGTTGAACTCAACCTGTACTTCGAAAGATTTTTAAACAAAGGAAGAAGCAGCCCGCCCGATGTTGATCTGGATTTTTCCTGGAAGGAAAGGGATGAAATTGTTAAGTATGTATTTGATAAATATGGTTACGAAAACGTGGCAATGATTTCTACACATGTTACTTTTAAGGCGCGCTCCGCATTTCGAGAAACTGCTAAAGCATTCGGACTAAGCGATGAAGAAATTTCTAAATATGCAAAATATATTCCATGGACAGACGCTGAAAATCTTCCAAAAGTTGCTGAACTATTTCCTGAATCACGTTCACTTAACTTTAAAGTGGAGCCGTGGAAAAGTATAGTGGATACGGCGGTTAAAATTGCAAATTTTCCGAGACACCTTAGTATCCATCCGAGTGGCATATTAATTACTCCCAAACCAATTACAAATTACACAGCGCTCGAATATGCAAAGAATAAAGGACTCGGTTTAATTATTACACAACCCGATATGTACGGTGTGGAAGATCTCGGTTTAATAAAAATAGATTTACTAAGCCAGCGATCACTCGCCGTATTGAGGGATACGATGGATAAGTTAAATTCACACCGCAGTGAAGATGAAATTTAATCGAAACAAAATGTTTTGAAAAAGATAAATTTAATCTTCACTCTCTTCATGATTGAATTAATTTTAATTGGTAATGATTAAAAATTTATATCCCGTTACCGTTAATCAAAGCTGACAGGATTTTACTTTCCCCGCTTATCAGCAGAGAGTTCGTACTACTTTTGAATAAATTAATTTAACGATATTCATAGTTGTTAATCTTCAACTAGACGATTTACTCTTTGTACATTTCCTCGATTAAATGTTTATAATGTTCTTCTATTATTTTGCGTCGGTATTTTAAGCTTGGAGTAATTTCACCCGAATCCAAAGTAAAGGGCTTGGCAAGCAATCTAAATTTCCTTACACGTTCAAAATTAGCAAGCTTCTTTCCAAGTTTTGATATTTCCTTGTCGTAAAAATCTACTATTTGTTTATTAATAATTAAATCTTCATCCGAAGAATAAATTATATTTTGCTGTTTAGCATAATCTTTAAGCGATTCAAAATCAGGCACAATAAGAGCGCTTAGAAAAATTCTTTTATCGCCGATAAGAATAAACTGATCTATATATTTACTACTTAGGAATAAGCTTTCAATCGGTGTCGGGGCAATATATTTCCCCGCGGTGGTTTTAAAGAGATGTTTTTTGCGGTCTGTAATCATTAAAAAGCCATCAACGTCAAACATTCCTATATCGCCAGTATGCAGCCAGCCATTAATGATTACGGAATCTGTTTCTTTTTTGTTTTTATAATAGCCCGGCATTATGTTTGGTCCCTGAGCTAATATCTCGCCATCTGAAGCTATTTTAACTTCAACGCCCGGAAGTATTTTCCCAACTGTTCCGAATTTGTAATCGTCAAGTTTATTAACTGCAATTACAGGGGATGTTTCTGTCAAACCGTAACCTTCGAGAATTATAACTCCGACTGCTTCAAAAAATTCACCAAGATCTTTTGAAAGCGCTGCGCCGCCAGAAACAAAAAATCTTAATTTGCCTCCCATCTTTGCCTGCAATTTTCCGAAAACTAACTTCGATGCTGCTTTATACTTTATGTTTAGTATAACCGGAAC
This sequence comes from Ignavibacteria bacterium CG2_30_36_16, assembly GCA_001873185.1. Taxonomy (GTDB): domain Bacteria; phylum Bacteroidota; class Ignavibacteria; order Ignavibacteriales; family Ignavibacteriaceae; genus CG2-30-36-16. Next base: position 12,041 of record MNYQ01000125.1, read on the forward strand.
GCTCCCTCCTTTTTTTGCCTTCATATATTCTTTACCTACACTAATAGCCCAGTTGAAAATTTTCTGTTTGCTAGCGCTCTGGCTTTCAACATTCTTCATCACCTTTGAATAAATACGTTCAAATAATCTTGGCACTGAAGTAATAATTGTAGGGTGCACGGTTAAAATATCCTGTGCCACGGTTTCTATACTTTCTGCATAACAAATTGTACCTCCGCACGAAAACCCTGTATAATATCCCCCCATTCTTTCAAAGATATGGCAAAGAGGTAGAAAAGATAAAAATACGTCGTTGTGATCGATGGGGAGGATAGATAGAACCGCTCTTACATTCGACATTATATTCCGGTGCGTCAACATCACGCCTTTCGGTTCTCCGGTAGTTCCGGAAGTATAAATAATCGTACAAAGGTCGTCTTCTTTTGCAAGTTTTAAATTTTCATTAAAATAGTTTGGATGATGGGACTTAAAAACTTTCCCTAATTCCTGAACGTCGTTAAAGGAATAGAGTCCATCTGTGTCAATTATCATATCTTTTTCATTTAATATGATTATTGTTTTAGTGGTTCGGAGGCGCTCTCTAACTTTTAAGATTTTATTAAGCTGAAATTTATTTGAAACTATTACGCACTTAGACTCTGAATTATGTAAAATAAATTCAACCGAGGCATCGGTTAGTGAAGGGTAGAGAGGCACATCTATTGCGCCTATCCCGAGAATGCCCATATCGGAATAGACCCATTCCGGTCGGTTTTCGGAAATGATGGCAACCTTATCTCCTCGCGATACTCCAAGAGCAGCAAGACCCAAAGCAAATAATTCGGTTTGATTTTTGAATTCATCCGTAGAAATTCCTTCAAACTTCCCTTCGACTTTTCTTCTCATCAAATCTGTATTTGTAATTTTACTTCTTTCCTCGACAAGCCAGAGGAATAAGTCGGGAACTGTTTTACGTGCACTCGGTTTCTGCATAGTAACTCCTTGTGTTCAAAAATAAGTGCGAATTTACCTTTGAAGATTCATAAAAACAAATAATAAAATAATTATTTTTTTTCACCTAATAGTGGAAACTTAGCATTAGCAGATAATGCGAATGCTGGTTGCTTAGGGGTCAAAAATAAAAAGTCAGAGGATGGGACAGAAGTTTTGGGATATTAAAAACCTGTTAATCAATGAATCGCAGTTGTGTAATTCATCGGACGTTTAGAAGGGAACTTTTTGGCTGCGGATAACAAGAATTTTATTTACAACTTTTTCTGCTGGAATTCATGAATTTGCTATCATTTTTATTTCCTAATCGTTACCCTTTATCTGCTGCAAAATTAAAATTAAAAAATAATCACGTGCGCCAAAATATTTTTTTAAACGTGAATAATTTGACAATATACGCCAGCATCAATGTAGTAATTATTCCTTTCACAACTCCGAGCCAGGGATTAGCATTTAAAAAACTTAATAGGTTATCAATAAATAAAATGCTCAAAAATGGATTTAAAAGATTCGTACCTCCGGCATAAGCAAGCATCGGGTTTTGCCCATTATCGATTAAGAGCTTCAAATATATTTGTTTCTTTAATGACTGAATAATTATAAAAAAAGAGATTAATAAAAATATTGCTAAACCTGTCGTAACAAAGTAAAAACTTAATGTAGGTCTCCCTTTTTGAATTCCGCCTTCGTAAGCCTCAAAAAATAATCCGAGCATCAGCCAGTACGCAGCCCAGTTAAATAATTTCCGAATTGTTATTTCTTCCGTAGTATCGGCGTTCTTTAAATAGAAATAAAACAACACACAAAAAACAAAAGCTGCTATCGTTACTAATAAAACATCCCTTGAATATAAACCCGACATAATAATTAATAACATTACTATTAGTGAAAAGGCAATAATCCATAATTTTTTCTTATCCCATGAACATGTAACATTTTTATCATCTTTGCTGTTCATCCAGCTTAGAATTATATCACCAGCGATGGTACCCGGTAAAACAATTAAAAGATATTGTAAATAATAAAGTTTAAAAAGCCAGGGAACCGGGGAATTATTCCACAACCAGTTTATCCAGTTTCCTTCAATCGGTGCAGATAAGCGAATGGCAATCAATAGTCCAAGAAAACTTAACCGAATTAACCAATTATTTCGCGTGAAAAGCCAGATCAATGAACCTGCTACGGCAACGTTAGAAAGAACAAGAATAATGATGTCACTTCTTTCAACCGAAAAACCTTTCCCGTCAGCATAGCTAAGCATTAATAATAATGAACCAAGCCCGGCGGCGCCAATTCCTTTAATGATCAAAACAGAATTTTTCGCAATGCTTTGGGAGTATCGTGTATAAATTAAAAACAACAACACAAAACCAATTAGAGAAATCATGTTTGTAGGTAAGTCTGGAGTAGCATTGATTACGGTTGGTCTTAAATGTTGAATTACAATTGCGAATAATGCCAGGAGTAATCCGCGCTGAAGGATACCGAGACTGATTTTCCATTTCGCTATTCCCGCATCTAACTTCTTTGAGAGCGCAAACGGAAACGCCGCACCCATTGCAAAAAGAAAAAAAGGAAAAACTAAATCAACCCATGAAATGCCCGGCAGAGCAGGATTAAAAGCATGTGAAGGCGGCGGGTTTTGTGCGTGATACATCCATCCGGGTAATGAGCCGTAAGGAATGCGGCTTGATAAAATCATGGCAAGAATTGCGATACCGCGAAGTGCATCTAAAGCAAGAGCACGTTTAGGAACTTCATTCGAAAAAGTGGTGGTATTCATAACAAAATTAGTTATCAAACAATGATGAATTAAACACGCGTAAAAATATGCAGATGCTTGTTAACTTTAAAGAACTGTTTTTAATTATGAAAAAATATTGTCAAAATTTTAAGCCCATGTCCCCCAAAAGAATTAGTAAGAATGATTGGAAGTACGCCTCAGTCAATAAACTAATTTGATTTCAAATTGCTTATCAAGAGCAAAAGTTTTAATTTTTACTACAGTATATAATTGTTTTCCCCAAAAGTTTTAATAAGTTAAGGAACCTTAATGAAAATACACGAATATCAAGCGAAGGAGATTCTTAAAAAGTACAAAGTACCTGTCCAGGATGGAATTGCGATTAGGGATTTATCGGAAGTTGATGATGCGATATCAGAACTTCAATCAAGAGGTATCAATCAATTTGCGGTTAAATCACAAATACACGCTGGTGGGCGGGGTAAAGGCATTTTGTACAATCCACTAAATCGTGATGAAGTTATTCTGGAAGGCGGAGTAAAATTTACTACTTCTGCAGAAAAAGCTAAAGATTATGCACAAAAAATGCTCGGCAATTTACTCGTTACACATCAAACCGGTTCGGAAGGAAAAATTGTTAAAACCCTTTTTATTACTGAAGGGCTTGATTATAAAAAAGAGTTCTATCTCGGCATTCTTCTCGATCGCGCCGCAGCAAAAAATGTTATAATGGGTTCTACCGAAGGCGGCGTGGAAATTGAAAAAGTTGCTGCCGAAACTCCGGAAAAAATAATTAAAGTTTGGATTGATCCCGCTATAGGTCTTCAAGCTTATCAAGCAAGGAAACTTGCCTTTTCGCTCGGATTAGAAGGTGCAACCTTTAAGAGCTTCGTTAAGTTTATAGCTTTATTATATAAAGCTTATGAGGAGACCGATTCATCATTGCTTGAAATTAACCCGCTTGTTATCACAAATGATGACCGCGTGGTTGCACTCGATGCTAAAATGAATTTTGACGATAACGCACTTGAACGTCAAAAAGATATTGCAGATTTCCGCGATCTTGATGAAGAAGATCCTCTCGAAATTGAAGCTTCAAAATATAATTTGAATTACATAAAACTTGACGGTAATGTCGGCTGCATGGTTAATGGTGCCGGGCTTGCAATGGCTACAATGGATATTATAAAACTTGCAGGCGGCGAACCGGCTAACTTTTTGGACGTAGGCGGCGGCGCGAATAAAGAAACAGTATCGAACGGCTTCAAAATTATATTATCCGATCCTAACGTAAAAGCGATATTGATTAATATCTTTGGTGGAATAGTTCGCTGCGACAGAGTTGCGCAGGGTGTAATTGATGCAACTGGTGAAATGCAAATTAATATTCCCATTGTCGTCCGGTTAGAAGGAACCAATGCAGAAGAGGCTGCGGAGTTACTTGCTAATTCGAGTCTTAATTTCCAGGTGGCTAAATCATTAAAAGAAGCAGCCGAAAAAGTTACAGCAGTTTTAAAAAATTAATAAAGAAATGACATCTTTCTAATAAATTAAATGGAATTTAAAATCAACTTGATTTTGCACTTTTAATATGATACTTTTTTGTATGATAAATATAGTATTGATAAGTATCCCGCATGCGGGATTGTTTCTTGTGTCAAAATAATTATGTGTTTACAATTTTCAATTTTACATTGTACATTTTTAATTGCGGCTTGCCGCGTTATGTCATTTGGAGTATAGTTAATGTCCCTTTACGATTCCGAATTTAGTTTTGACGATCAGCAATTTCTGGGCGACGAAAAAGAAATCGATGCCGAAATTGAAAGATGCCGCCAGGCTATCGAAGACGGAAACATATACACATCCTTAGAAACCGTTGAAGAAACACTTCAATTATGTGTGGATAACGACCGGAACGAAGAAGGGCTATATTTCGTTGAAAAACTTATTGAAGTTGCGCCTTATAACTCAGAACATTGGTTTAGAAAAGGAGTATTTCTTAACGGTTTATTTTCTTTTGAAGAAGCAGTTAAAAGTTTCGAAAAAGCTTTGTCGCTAAATCCCGGCGACTCTGAAACGCTGATTGATAAAGCAGCGGCAGAAGAAAATTTGGGTCGATATACAGATGCTCAGGAATCTCTTGATGCCGCATTAAACAGCGACCCTAATGATGAAGAAATCTGGTTTAACCTTGGCATGGTTTATCAGCGCGCAGAAAACTTTACAAAGGCTGTAGATTCTTTCTTAAAGGCTGTTGAATTAGACGAAACTTTTGCCGAAGCATATTATGAACTTGGCTTTTGCTACGAGAATCTGAATGAGTTAAATAAGTCTTTAGCTGCATATGACAAATTCCTTGAATCTGATCCTTATAGCGCTAACGGCTGGTATAATCGTGGTGTAGTGCTCGGTAAGTTGAATAATTTAGAAAAAGCAATAAATAGTTACGAACTCGCCGTTGCTGTCCGTGAAAAATTTGCAAGCGCATGGTTTAATATGGGTAACGCTAATGCAGATCTTGGCAGGCTAAAAAAGTCTCTCGAATGTTTTACAAAAGCTAAGGAAATTGATCCCGAGGATGAAGCCGTACTATATAATCTTGGCAATATTTATGAAGAATTGGGGGAGCTAAATAGAGCGATACAATTTTATTCGATGGCGATCAAAATAAATGATGAGTATTATGAAGCTTATGTAGCTCGAGGCTTTTGCTATGAATCTCTCGATAAATTCCAATCAGCACTAAAGGATTTTAATAAAGCAATAGATTTATCGTTTGACAGCGCAGATGCCTGGTATGCAAAAGCTGATCTTGAATACTCTCTCGGAAAACTAAATAGCGCCATTCATTGTTACAGAACTGCACTAAAATATGAACCTGATAATTTTGAAATATGGTTTAATCTTGCCGAAACCCTTTTTGAGATGGGAAGTTGGGTAGATGCGCTTGATGCCTTCGAAAACTGCAACATCTTAAACCCCGATGATGCCACAAGTTTTTATGCAAAAGCAAAAGTGAATTTAATTTTAAGCCGTACTAAAGATGCTGTTGATTGTCTTAAAGTAGCTTTTAAATTAGACCCGGCTATAAAGGGTGAGTTTGTAAAAGAATATCCCGATATTAAATCTTCTAAATTATTTAAAACTCTTTTGGGTGAATTCTAAGGGAGCCGATCACTAATCTGAAAAATTAAACTATTATTTTAACAACTGTTTTCCCAATCATTAATTTATAAGAAAGTTTATGAAAGATTCTTTTCATATTAATACAAAAGTACTCGGGCTCATCGGTCATCCGATAAAACATTCGTATTCTCCTTTTATACATAACATTGCAATTGAATTAAAAAAACTCGATTACATCTATCTGCCTTTTGATGTCCCGGCTGCAAATTTACGCAATGTTGTTAAAGGGATGAACGCATTAGGAATTAAAGGATTCAACGTAACTATTCCACACAAGGAAAGCATCATACAGTATCTAAGTAATTTATCGGAGGAAGCTTCGATAATAGGCTCGGTAAATACTGTTACTAACGATTTAGGGAAATTAACCGGTTATAATACTGATGTTAATGGAGTGGTTGAAACATTAATCCCTTATAAAGATGAAATTACTGGCAGCCAGGTTTGCGTTGTTGGTGCCGGCGGCGGATCTCGCGCGGTTATTTATGCTTTAATCAGACACTTCAAACCGGCGAAAATATTTTTAATAAACCGGACGGAGGGCAGAGCCGAATTATTAAAAAATTATTTTAACGCAAAGATGAAATTCGACGGATTCAAAACCCGCGAGCTATTTCCGCCGGATCTTGTAGAAGTTTTCAGAGATTCAAAATTAATAATAAATGCAACTCCCGTTGGGATGTTTCCGGAAAATGATGATTCTATAACGAGGTTAGAAAATTCATTTGTGAAGGGGCAGATAATTTTTGATCTTGTTTATAACCCACCAAAAACTAAGCTGCTTCAGTTGGCAGAAAAAAAAGGAGCAATTGCATTAGATGGACTTAAGATGCTAGTTCATCAAGCGGCAAAAGCTTTTGAAATTTGGACCGGTGAACAGGTGCCTGTTGAAGAACTACAGCGCTCACTTGAATTATATATATCCGATTAAATCATATTTTTTCGTTTGAAAATATGAATATCTAAAATTAATAAAAGGGGCGAATAAGTTTGAGCAGCTACAACCAAAATTAAACTCCGCCAATCTAACCTATGAGAATATTGCACAAACCCAGCAGTATGCCGTTGAGCTTGATGAAGATAACCAGGCGCAAAATCAATTTACCCAAAACCAACCAATCTTACGCAAGACTGAATAAAAAAAAGTGAATTCCGATTGGAAGCGATGCGCATAATATGCACCGCCGGCAAAAATTTTTTTTTTTTTGATGATTTTGCAAAGCATCAAAGATATAATTTATCCGAAGCTACAGCGGGTGTACCTAAGCCGGTTGTTCCTCCGCAGAATTAGATTGCGTAGAGACTTAACATTGCAAGCCTCTTAAAATCTTCGTGTAACGTTTTTTCTTTGTGCCTTGGTGTCTTAGTGGCAAAAGGGTATTTGCCACAAAGGCGCCAAGACTCGAAGTTACACGAAGAGTTACACTTCTAACCACTATTGCCTTGTTTGCTCAATGGTAAAAATATAACTAAGTTTATGTTAAATGTTAGTTGTGTTATTGCACTAAACGGTAAGTAGAATTTTTTAATGTGAGTTCTATGGAAAATAAATCTGAACCAACTGTAATTAAAAAATGGCACGTGTTTGTTTTAACGGGGGCAATAAGCTTACTGATTATATTTGGCGGTTATTTCTTTTATTCATCCCAGGTAAAA
>MNYQ01000186.1 GCA_001873185.1 Ignavibacteria bacterium CG2_30_36_16
CATGTTCAATCCATACTTCGTTTGAACCGTCCTTCCATACTAATGCGCTCCGGTCAACTGAAATTTCACTTCCCTCTCCGGTTTGGATAGTTAAATGAATTGGAACAGGAATATTACCGACTTTTTCAATAAGTACTCGAACAACACCGTCACCGTTTTCAATTTTTTTAATCGCTAAATCGGGATATCCCTTTTCGAAAAACCATGGCTGCCAGTACCATGATAATTTTTCCTGCGTAACTTCGTTAAATGTATTAAAGAAATCATAAGGCAGCGGGTGCTTACCATTCCATCTCGTTATATATTCTTTCAAAGCTTTTTTGAAAATATCTTCGCCAAGTGTTTCTAATAATATTTGATACGCCATTGCTGGACGATTGTAGGAAGCAGTTCTATATGCAGCTCCTCTCAACAAAATAGAAGGAGTCATCATGGGCATTTCCAACTCCGAACCGGCTATGTTTTCATAGGCATTAACATAACGGGCGAAGGGATCGTAACCTTCCGCTTCTTTTGACTGAAACTTAAATGGAAGCATGACTGCCCAACCTTCATCCATCCATGCGTATTTTTTTTCATTAATACCCATATAAAACGGGAAGTATGTATGAAGAATTTCGTGTGAAGTTAAATGAACAGTCCCCGCCTCAGTTGATGAAGAACCATTGTTAACAATCATCGGAAATTCCATTCCGCCGCCGCCGTTGAATACTGTCATTGAAGGATATGGATAATTAATTCCGGGTAAATCGGTCGAAAAATATTCAATAGATTTTTTAGCGATCGCCGCCACTTTATTAAAATCCGCCGAATTTGGATTGTAAGCTGCCGCTACATAAATAGGCTCCGGCTTATTCTCCAATTTCAGAGTTACCGCGTCCCATAAATAATGGTCGCTTGTGCCGAATGCAAAATCCGGAACATTTGGCGCAAGAAATTTCCAAACATTTTTTTCTGATGAATTTGAATAAACTGTCTTTTGCAAATCGTCTTTTGTTATGATGTTAACAACCTTTGAAGAGATCAACGCTTCTTTGTAAAGAGACAAATAATTTGTCATTAATACATCCGCCGGATTTTGAAGGACACCGGTTGCCCAAACCCCAAAAGAATTTGGAAGAGTAATTTCAACCTCAAAATTATTTATGTCATTATAAAACTCCTGCTCGCCGTTGTAGCTTATTCTATCCCATCCATCAACGTCATCATATACAGCAATTTGAGGATACCAATAAGCAACAAAAAATGTCGTCGAATCATAAGTGCCCATCCTTATGCTAGAACCTTTTGGAATAGTGAAAGACCATTCAGTTTCAACCACTATAGTAGATGAGGGCAAAAGTGGCTGCGATAAATCAATAACCATAAGGGTATTTCCTCTTTTAACTTTATCGCCATCTGCGGGATTTATTTCGGTTCCATTTATTTTGAGTGATTTGATTTCGACACCATCGGATAGGGCTTCTTTACTTATTTGAAAATTTCTGGCGGCGCCAAACTGATATAAATCCTGATATAAACGAATAGTAATACTCCGTAATGTATCCGGACTATTATTAAAATATTTTATTTCCTCCACACCTGATAAAAGTCTCGTGGGAAAATCAATCTCGGCTTTTATTTTGTAATCAGCCGCATTTTGCCAATAGTTTTTACCCGGCATTCCGTTTGAAGAGCGGGTTTGTTTTTGATAAGCCGATTGAATATTAAGCGGCGTATATAAATAACTCTGTGCATAGAGAATATTTACACTAACTGCCGTAATAAAAAATGATAAAAGAATTCTAAAAGAAAATAAATTTTTCATTAACATCTCCTTTTTGTTAAAATTATTAAAAAAGTCACACATCATACCCACTTCGAATATATTTTGCCGTTGCCGGGTTCGGTGAAATAAAATTTAAATATTGTTAAGCTAAAGACGTTTTATCTATTCAAACAATCCCTGGCTTTGACCTGAATGAAATTTATTTCTTCCGAAATGCTTATATGCCAAAACAGTAGCTTCTCTTCCGCGTGGTGTGCGTTGAATAAATCCTTGCTGAATTAAAAAAGGTTCATAAACCTCCTCTATAGTTCCGGCATCTTCATTAACTGCAACTGCAAGTGTATTTAGTCCAACGGGTCCGCCGTTGTATTTGTCAATAATAGTTAAGAGAATGTCTTTGTCCATTTCATCAAGACCATACTCATCAACTTCGAGGGCAGTTAAAGCTTTTTGAGCCACATGAATATCAATTTCTTTTTTATTATCAAAGTCCGCAAAGTCTCTCGTCCGGCGCAACAGTCTGTTTGCAATACGCGGAGTGCCTCTCGAACGTTTTGCAATTTCGAGTGACGCATTATTTGTAATCGGAGCGTTTAATAATTTTGATGAACGCGATACAATTAAATCTAATATGTCGGCAGTGTAATAATCTAACCTAAACTTGATCCCGAATCGATCCCGCAAAGGAGAAGTTAACATTCCTGCGCGTGTAGTTGCTCCGATCAATGTGTATTTGGGCAGTTTTATCTGCACAGTTCGCGCATTAGGTCCCGAATCAATCATTATATCAAGCTTAAAATCTTCCATTGCCGAGTATAGATATTCTTCTACAACCGGGCTTAGCCTGTGGATTTCATCAATAAACAAGACCGATTTTGCTTCGAGGTTAGTAAGCAAGCCGGCTAAATCACCAGGCTTTTCTAATACAGGACCGGAAGTAATTTTTATCTTCACTTCCATTTCGTTTGCTATTATATGTGCAAGCGTTGTTTTACCGAGACCCGGAGGACCTGTAAGCAAAACATGGTCTAAGGCTTCGCCTCTCATTTTTGCGGCAGTAATAAAAACATTTAAGTTGTCTGTTATCTTCGGCTGCCCATTAAACTCAGATAAATATCTGGGGCGAAGCGATTGTTCGACAACCTTTTCTTCATCATTTGCTGAAGGATTTGTACTATTCGATTTTCTATCCATCAAGATGTAACTAACTGTTTATTTTTGATTTTTAATTTATTAATTATGATAACTGTAGCACACATCAAAATTATCATCGTTAAAGCGGCGCTAATTGTTGTTCCCACACCAAGTTGTTTGCCGAACCACAAACTTATTCCCGCGTTCCACGCGCTGCCGTATAATATTACTAGATGGAATACATATATCAATAATGTGTTTCTTCCGAGCAGTACTAATAGCTTTGGTATGGATTCCACCTTAAGTGAAATAAATGAAACAATTGAATTTAATACAAGCACAAAACCAAGACGAAAGAATACTAAATACGGGCTTGTATTCCACGTCCTCATCTCGCCAAGCCAGTAAAACTCGATGTATTCAACGAGCTGTGCAAACAGCATAATTCCAATACCAGCTACAAGAAGCCAGGTGCTAAATTTAGCACTCCTAAATATACCTGGTTTTTTAGCAAGATAACTTCCCAGAACTGCTCCTGCCAAAACATATCCCGACCATGGGAACAACGGAAATAATGAACCCGTGCCTTGATACAAATAGGAAGCTAACGGTGCGGGTAAAAAATTGCCCCACTCAACTTGTTCTGTGTAAAGTGAAGTAAGAAAAAAAATAAGCGTAGCAATCGTAAAAATTATTGAGTCACCAAGTTTTGTTTTTTCGGAAATCCAAATCAAAGTGATAACCATAAATAAGCTAACTCCAATCAAATGGAGGACGTCAACGGAGAAAAAAGTGATCCATTGAGCTTCTGCAACCGATGAAAAATCGACTAAAGTGGGGGTTGGAAATCGAAGCATATATCCGATAAAAACAAGAAACACTGCGCGCTTTAATCCTTTACTCACACGGGAATTTTCATTAAACGGTTTGTGCACTAATCTAAATAAATAAGTAAACACCGTTCCGGCAGAGAAAAGAAAAATCGGCGCTGTCATGCCACGCATAAAAAGCCAAACTGAATAACCGATATATTCGACATTCCTATAATCGTTGGAAAGCAGAACGTCAGTAGTATGCCCCTGCACCATTTGCAGCACTGCGAAGGCACGCATCAAATCAATAAATATGATTCTATTTTTAGGAGAGCTTTGGGTCATCTACAATAATAATTTACATCAATTGGTAAAAAGATAAGCAAAGTGATTTAATTATTAAAATTATAATTTTAAAAAGATTTGCAGTAGTAATGACCACAGATTTTTTTATTGCTAAAACGGTTTAATTTAATTGTGCGTTATTCCATCCGCAAACAATTCTGCTTGCTTGAGGACTGTATCTATGGCTTTCTGCTGTTTGTCCGGTGGGTAGCCGTATTTGGTCAAAGTTCTTTTTACCAACACCATTAATTTAGCTCGCGCGCTTTCTCGTATTGTCCAATCAATTGTTGCGTTCTTTCTTACTTTATCAGCAATTTCTTTTGCAATTACTTTTAGAATTTCATCACCAAGAATTTGTACTGCGCTATCGTTTACTTCCAACGCATCATAGAACGCTACTTCTTCT
>MNYQ01000200.1 GCA_001873185.1 Ignavibacteria bacterium CG2_30_36_16
TGAATACTATTCCCGACAGAATTGAAGCGGGAACATTGCTGATTGCAGGCGCTGTAACAAAAGGCGAATTGACGCTGCAAAATATTTCTCCAAATCTTCTTGATGCTGTATTATTCAAACTCGAAGACAGCGGCTGTAAAATTATTATATCGGAAAATCAAATAACAATTAATGCTGAGAATTTGGATATTAAACCTTCGGATGTTTCAACTTCGATATTTCCCGGCTTCCCTACGGATATGCAGGCGCAATGGACTGCCTATATGAGCATTGCCAATGGAACTTCAACTGTAACGGACTCAATATACATTGACAGATTTAAGCATGTGCCTGAATTAGTCCGCCTTGGTGCGGATATAATTGTTAACGAAAACAGCGCAGTCATTAAAGGCGTGCAAAATTTGAATGGCGCAAAAGTGATGTCCACTGATTTACGCGCAAGCGCATCTTTGGTGCTTGCAGGGCTTGCTGCAAATGGAACAACTGAAGTTTTACGAATTTATCATCTTGACAGAGGTTATCAGAAGATAGAAGAAAAACTAATAAAGTTAGGCGCCGATATACAGCGCGTTGCAGGACCAGAATATTAATTTAAAAAAAATGAAAAGATTTCCACTTATATCAATTATTATACTTGCAGTAGTAAATGTGTCGTTTCTTTTTCTGCCGCTTATTTCGGTTTTCGGTTATGAATTTTCGTTATTCAATTCACTTCTTGTAACCATTCTATCAGGCGTTTTTGCAATAAGAACTATGATCTATTGCAGAAGCGAGGGGAGAAGGAAAACATTAAAAGAATTGGTTAAGGGATTAATCATTCTATTATTAGTTCCATTTATTATTTCGCTCATCAATTCATTCTTTACGGGTTTCTGTTCTTTCTCAAACGGGCTGCTATTTTATTTCACATTCGTATTCCCTGCGGTCATCATAGGCTCTGCATGTGGCGCTGCTGCATTACTTTTGTGGGAACGACATAAGTACATCGTTTATACTTTATTGCTTTTTGCAGTCGCTTTAATTACTCTCTATGAAATTTATTTTAATCCGCAAAATTTCTTTTACAGTCCGCTATTCGTATATTTTTCCGGCACAATTTACGATGAAGGATTAAGTGTTGATTTAAAACTTATTTTTTATCGTTCTGCCAATCTTTTTTATTTCGGGATTTTATTTTTTGCTGCTTTCTTTTTATGGTATAAAAAAGCAACATTAAAAAAAAGAATTCTATTAATTGCTCCGTTTGTTTTGACAGCCGGATGTTTCGTAGCCTTATCGCCATATCTTGGTTATTCCTCAACGGTAAGAAGTTTAAGCAATGAATTAGATTATCGGATTGAAACCGAAAACTTCGTTATTCATTTTGATCCCAGAGTAAGCGATGACGAAAAAGAATTGATAGCGCTCCATCACGAGTATTATTACACCGAATTGAAAAAATATTTTAATGAAGACGTTAAACAGAAAATTGAATCGTTTATTTTTTTCGACAGAAAGCAGAAGAAAAATTTATTCGGCGCTGAAAATGCCGATGTTGCTAAACCCTGGCTCAGGCAGTTATACACAACAAAAGATAATTTCAATTCAACATTGCGGCATGAAATTGCACATTGTTTTACATCTAATTTTGGCGGCAAAATATTTAAGGTGGCTGAGTGGTTTAACCCCTCTCTCATAGAAGGAATTGCTATGGCAGCAGATCCATTTTATGACGACAATTATATCGATTACGTTGCAGCGCTTGCTTTTAAAAATGGTTACAAAATAAACATTCGAACTTTATTTGAAGGGTTAAATTTCTTTTCGCAGAATTCATCAATTTCCTACATCTATGCCGGCTCATTTGTAAAATTCTTAGTTGACAATTATGGAATAGATAAATTTAAATTATTGTATACAGATATCGACTTCGAAAAATATTACGGAAAAAAATTATCGTTTCTGATAGAAGATTATAAAAGTTACCTCTCAACATGGGAAGCGGACAATAAAAACGAAGCTGATTATTACTTCGGGCGCAAATCAATTTTTGCTAAGGTTTGCCCCCGCTTTATTGCCGATCAATTAACGGAAGCATGGGACTTTTTTAATGAAAAAAAATATAACAAAGCCGGGGAGATGTTTGCCGACGTCTTAAAAATGAGCGATAACTATTCCGCTTTAACAGGTCTTGCTGCGGTCTTTAGTCAGTCCGGCAGAAAGGACAGCGCCATTTATTTATTGAAGAAAAACTTAAATAGTTATCCTGGCACGGCATATTTTTTTAATCTACAGTTTCAACTTGCTGATTTATATGTCGTCGCAAGTAATTATTCTATCGCCGATTCAATTTATTCGGCGCTTCAACTGGAAAACCCAAATAGAACTATATCCAATTTATCAAGCATGAGAATTGCATTAAAAGATTTCGACACTCTTCTAACTATATACGTAAACGGAAAAAACATTGACAAATATTTAATTCTCCGCCAATTAAATTCAAAAAGCTATAACTATAATTCAATTCCTTCTGTCATCAATCTTTCGGAAGTTCTTGAAGAAAACTATAACGTTTTTTTAAAACAATTTGATAAGACATTGATAGTAAATAGTGAAGCGTCTGCATACGCTGTTTACAAACTTTCCGAGTATGCCCTAAAGAATCTCGATTATATGCGGGCAAGACGGCTCGCAGCCTTGTCAACACGTTATAAAGCAGAAAAAAATTTTTCGTATATTGCGCAAGAGCAGTTAAAGAAATCTGATTGGTTTTATAAAAATTTTTATATTAAAAATAATTTTATAACAAATAAGTAAAACGATGAATACCCCTGAACAATCGCTTGTTAAGCATACCAAAGCAGCTGCCTTTATACTTGGTTTTATTGCTTTTGTATTGTTTGTATATGTGTTGATGGCGCTTCGAGACATATTAGTTCCGGTAACTGTAGCAATATTTTTAACATATTTGTTTCATCCCTTATTAATGTATTTTAAGAAGTATAAAATACCCACATGGCTTTCACTAATTGTGTTAATTTTTACACTTATCGGAATTTATTATTTAGTAATTCTTTTAATAATTTCATCTCTAAGTACTTTGCCTGATAAAATGCAGCTATACTTAGCGCACTTAACTCAATTTGTAGAATCGATTCTTAAACCTTTTGATTTAAGCCTCAAAGAGTTTGCCGCAATGCTGGATATCGATATTCAAACTCTTGATTTCGGCAAAGTATTTGAAAGATTAATGCAGGCGGGCATTATAGAAAGTATCTTCGACTCATTCTACGCCATGCTCGGAAGCTTTTTCATAATGATGATTTTTTGGATATTCATGATAATGGGAAAGAATAAGTTTGAAGACAGACTTAAATTTGCGTTCGAATCGAACCTGGCAGCAGTTGAGAAAAATATTAAAGCTATCAACGACCAATTGCAGTCCTATATAATAATAAAAACTATTTTGAGTTTGGTTACTGGTTTCATTACAACAGTCATTTTGCTCGCTTTTGGAATTGACTTTGCTCTTATTTGGGGGTTGATTGCATTTATCTTAAATTATATACCAAACATCGGTTCCATCGTTGCTACATTTGCACCGATTTTAATTGTAATGCTTGAGTATGGCTTAGGGTTTAAATCCATCTCAGTCGCAGCGCTTCTGATTATGAACCAAAATATTATAGGCAATTTTATAGAACCGCAATACCTTGGTCGGCATATGGATTTAAGCCCGGTATTCGTTTTGTTTTCTTTAATCTTTTGGGGATGGATTTGGGGCATTACCGGAATGTTTCTTGCCGTTCCGATTGCAGCTGCGATGAAAATATTTTTTAGTAATATTGAAGCGTTACGCCCGATTGCTATTTTATTAGGTAGTAATGTGAGAAAACTTGAAGACAAAATTTCCATTCCGGGAAGACATAAAGTTGAAAAGGATAAATGAATTTATCTGAGAAACTAAAAAATATTGAATTTCTTTCTGCAACTTCCGAAGCAGCGGAGGAATCGGGTGTAGTTGTTTATATTGTCGGTGGATTTGTAAGAGATCTATTGCTTAACAGACACAGAAACGAAATTGATTTTTTAGTGCTTGGCGACGGATTAAATTTTGCTTCTTTTTTTGCTTCCAAACTTGGCGTCGATCAAATCGTTACCTACAAAAATTTCGGTACCGCACATTTTAAGTATCATGGTTTCGACCTTGAATTTGTTGGTGCGCGTAAAGAATCCTACAACCGTCAAAGTCGCAAACCTTCAGTCGAGATCGGTTCTTTTGTTGACGATATTAAGCGCCGCGATTTTACAATTAATACGCTTGCTGTTGATATTACAAAAGGGAATTTTGGCGAATTAATTGATACATTTAATGGATTGTTTGATTTAGAAAACCAAATTATTAAAACTCCGCTTAGTCCTTTTGTAACTTTTGATGATGATCCGTTGCGGATTATGAGGGCATTCCGGTTTGCCGCACAGCTTCAATTTAATGTTGATGAAAAAATTCTTGATGCAGCCAACAAACTCCGCGAAAGATTAAAAATCGTTTCGCAAGAAAGAATAACCGATGAGTTTCTCAAAATTCTTTCTGCGCAAAAGCCGTCAATTGGATTGCGGCTGCTATATGATACGAATGTAATGGAAATTGTTTTTCCCGAGGTTTCAAATTTAGCAGGTGTTGAGCAGCGGAAAGATTATCATCATAAAGATGTTTTTTTGCATACTTGCATGGTTGTAGATAATATTGCTCAATCTACCGATAACGTTTGGCTGCGGTTTGCCGCGCTTGTGCATGATATTGCAAAGCCGGCAACAAAAAATTTTGTGGAAGGAACCGGCTGGACTTTTCACGGGCATGAAGAAATGGGCGCCCGTATGATGAAAGGAATTTTTAGAAGATTGAAACTTCCAATGCATCATCTAGAGTACATTGAAAAACTTGTGCGTCTTCACCTTCGCCCGATTGCGCTTGCTAAAGAAGAAGTAACAGATTCGGCAATCCGCCGGTTTATTGTTTCAGCAGGGCAGGATCTTGCAGATTTAATTATACTTTGCCGCGCTGATATTACAAGTAAAAACCCGGGTAAAGTCTCAAAGTATCTGAATAACTATGATAGAGTTATGAAGAAAGTTTGGGAAGTTGAAGAGAAAGATAAACTTCGTGCATTCCAAAGCCCGGTTAGAGGTGAAACAATTATGTCAGTTTGTAATTTGAAACCATCCCCAAAGGTCGGCGAAATTAAAACTGCTATTGAAGATGCAATCCTTGATGGTATAATTGGTAATAATTACGATGAAGCCTATGGATATCTTTTAAAAATAAAAGATGAGTATTTAAGCAAGTAACTCACCTTACGCAAAGTTTGTTGCTCAATAGCCCCGCCATTTAGAGGCTGTGTGAAAATCCTTAGCCCATCCCACCGAAGCGGGATGGGAAAATAAACCGAAAACGAACAATTAGTAACCGTTTTAAGGTTTTTATTAAATATTAACACAAGCTATAATGGTCGTGGCAATTGAATTTAATATTTTGTGTAATAAAGCTGAATAATTGTTTTAATACTATAGAAAATTAAACGGTATAGCGTTCGATTTAAAAAAATATCATTGAGGTTTTATGGATAGATTATGGTCGCCCTGGCGCTCGCAATATATAGAATCATTTAAGAAGGAATCTGAAGGCGGTTGTATATTTTGCGATATGCAGAATTTAAAAGTTGAAGATGAGGGCAACTTGCTTATTGATAAGGGAGAGTTCACTTTCACCGTTTTGAATTTATTCCCATACAACAACGGTCATCTAATGGTTGTGCCTTACCGTCATACTAAAGAGTTTGAAAGCATGACACGGGATGAAAATATTGAAGTGATGAATAAACTACAATTAGCTTCTGCGGCGCTAAATAAAGTTTATAAACCGCAGGGATTTAATCTCGGCGCAAATCTTGGACAGGTTAGCGGCGCAGGCATTCACGAGCACATACACTTTCACATAGTTCCGAGATGGAACGGCGATACTAATTTTATGCCCGTGCTCGGCAAAGTAAAAATCATTTCCCAGGATTTACTCGTGACGAAACGAAAATTAATTGAGGCTTATAAAGAAATGCGATGAAAGTAAAACCTACTTATATTAAGATATTTTTTTTACTATCGTGTTTAATCTCTTTCTCAATTTTAGGAGCGGGATGTTCGTCAAGTGAAGCATCAAAAAAAGAAGAAAAAAAAATTGAAGACAAATTTCCCGAAATTATTCCGGTAAAAAATCTTGATGAACTTGAGCGGAAATATATTTCATCTGCAAAAATAAAAAGTATAGAAAAAATCCAGTTCGATTATGATAAAAAAGGGAAACTTTCTAACCGCAAAAAATTGTCTAAAATAGTTTATGATGATATTGGATTTCAAAAAGAAACAATAATTTATAGTAAAGATGAAAATATAAATTTTAGATATGTTTACCATTACATCAAAGGAAGAAGAGTTAAGACGCTCAGATATAATGACAAAGGCGTTAACGATAAAATTTATACATATGATTACAACGATCGAGGAAATAAAATCCTGTCGGAATGTTTATCTTCCGAGGGAGCTTTAGAAAAATATTATAAGTACGAGTATAACGATGAAGGTCAGCTAATAAAGGACATTTGGTTTGATAAAAATGGTGAAAAAGAATACATGATAACTTACGAATACGATAAAAAGGGGCGCAAAGAATCTTCATATAGTTATGATGAGGAATCCAATCTTGTAGCAAAGTATGTTTACAGGTACGATAGCGAAGGGAACATTGTGGAAGAAGTACGCTACGATGTTGATGATAAACCTTCAGGGATAATTCAATATGTATATTATCATTGATTTCGAAATTATAGCGGAGGAAATTTTTTTAATCATTAAAAATTTTATTGCTTTAGGGGAAACTTAATATTATTTTTGTTCCTCAAAATTTTAAGGGCCCATAGCTCAGTTGGTTAGAGCATCTGACTCATAATCAGAGGGTCGGTGGTTCAAGTCCATCTGGGCCCACTTCAACAGCTCGATTTTATTAAAAGTCGGGCTTTTTTATTTGTTGCGTAGGAAATAAAAACATACTACTTTGATGGGAGTTATCCTTTCGATTTTTCCCGATTATTTTTATACGATGTAAATGGAAATAAAGAGTATGGAACCAATTTGGTTAAAATGGGCTAAAGAGTTACAGACTATTGCACAAAGCGGGTTAACTTACTGCCGAAATGAATTCGACATTGAGCGTTACAAACAACTTCAACTAATTGTAGCAGAAATTATTGCGCATCAAGCTGACGAAGATTTACAAAAAGTAACCAAGCTTTTAATGGATGAAAAAGGATACTCGACTCCAAAAGTAGACGTCAGGGGCGCTGTTTTTATTGATAATAAAGTTCTTCTCGTAAAAGAAATATCAGACGGCGGATGGACTTTACCGGGAGGCTGGGCTGATCAGAATGAAACTCCGCGTGAAGCAGTTGAAAGGGAGGTGTTTGAAGAATCCGGCTATAAAGTTGAAGCATATAAACTCGCTGCTGTAATGGATAGAACAGTGCAGGGGCATTCGCCTTATTATCCTTTCCACGTTTATAAAATATTTTTTCTTTGCAGGATAACCGGCGGCGCAAGTAAAAATAGTATTGAAACAACCGGCGCAGATTTTTTCCCCATTGATAAACTTCCTCCGCTTTCTACTGCGCGTACTAAAGAAAGCCAAATAAATATTTTGCACAAGATATTCAAAAACCCGGATGAACAAACTTACTTTGAGTAGGCAAAGGAGGACGATCAGCGATAAAGAAATAAGAGTTAAGATTTAAGAGATAAGAATTAAGAAAAAAGAGCTAAGAATTAAGAGATATGAATTATGAAATAATCCGTTAGATAACAGAAACGGGCAATGACTTTCAACTTTTGTGTCATTGCGAACGAGTCTTCGAGAGAAGCAATTCCAAAGTAGAATTTTGAGATTACTTCGCTCCCAATCCCGTAGTGCGGGACGCAATGATGGTGAGGTCATTCTTTTGATAAATATTTGATAAATAAAAGAATGCATTTTTTGATAACTCGCAATGACTTTTCTCTTGTGTCATTGCGAACGAGTCTTCGAGTGAAGCAATCTATCACATTACATATACGTTAGCAAAGGGAAACTGACAATGACCTTAAAAAGAGATGTTATAGTAAGAACCACCTAATTTAAGAGAAGGTAAAAAAACTTTCCTCTAAATTAAAATTGAATTTTCTTGCGTCATAAAAATGGAATAGTTAATTTTACCGAAATTTTTTACACATATTGTTAGTGATTAGAAAAAATGAAATTTGTTGACGAACTAGCAATCGTTTCAAATAAGACACACATTTCTTTATTATTTATTCCCGGAGGATTAAATGATTAAAAGGCTACTATTAATTTTACTTTTCTCTTTCTCATTTATAGCCCCAATTTATTCCGGAACAACCGGTAAACTCTCTGGAACCGTAAAAGACGCTGACACGGGCGAACCGATTCCAGGCGTTAACATAATTTTAGAGGGCACCACATTTGGAGCCGCAACTGATGTTGATGGATATTATTCAATTAATAATCTGCCTCCCGGCAGTTACACTGTAAACTTTTCTGCAATTGGTTTTACTCGTAAAAGTTTTACTAATGTTAAAATATCGGTTGACTTTACAACCAAATTAAATGTTGAACTGCGAACTGAAACTATTGAACTTCAAACGATAGTTGTGGAAGCAGAAACCCCGCTTGTAAGAAAAGATTTAACTTCATCGCAGGTTACTGTAGATGCCGGTCAAATAGCAAGTCTGCCGGTTGAATCAGTAAACCAGTTATTAACTTTGCAGGCTGGTATCGTTCAGGGTGCCGGCGGCGAACTTCATATACGCGGCGGGCGTTCTACCGAAATTCAATATACCGTTAACGGAGTTTCTATTGCTAATCCGTTTGACAACAGCAGAACGGTTAATATTGCAACAAATGCAATTCAAGAACTTTCTGTTGTAAGCGGCACTTTTAATGCCGAGTACGGTAACGCTCTTAGCGGGGTTGTAAACACTATCACTAAAGAGGGGGGCAGCAAGTACAGAGGGAAAATTTCTGCTTATGCCGGCGATTATTTAAGTACGCGCGATGAGCTTTTTTTCAACATCGGCGACGTTAATCCAATAAATAAATCAGTTGTTGAAGGCACCATCAGCGGACCGATCCCAACTTTAGAATCAAAAGTAAACTTTTTTATTTCCGGAAGATTGGAGCAAAGCAAAGGTTATTTGTACGGAATCCGGGAACAAACCATTTACGATTCTGTTTACCGCAACCCTCTTAACCCAAATGACATAAAAATTTCCCGTACCGGGAACGGCTCCGTTGTGCCGATGAACCCGAGCAGAGAATTAAGCACTACAGGCAAATTAACGATCAAACCTTTTAAAGCTGTAAAAATTAATTACGATCTTCTTTTTTCAAAATCAAATTATAAATTCTATAGCCACGATTACAAATACAACCCGGATGCAGCTTACAATAATTACGAGTGGGGATTATTAAATTCACTCGAAATAAGACACGCATTAAGCGATAAAACATTTTACACACTCCGCGGTTCGTATAATTTAAATGACTTCAAACAATTTTTATTTCCGCTTTTAGACGGCGGCGGTAATCCTGTTGATTATTATCCCGGTCTTCAAGTTGATGGGCTGCATGCAAATTCAAATTATCAACCAGATTATAAATCGAGCCGGGCGGCTAATTATACTTTTCTTTCCGGCGGTACGAACAACGGGCATTATTACCAGCGATCGTCAACATGGGGCGGTAAGTTTGACGTTGTAAGCCAGTTAAGTAAAAATCATGAAGTTAAACTTGGTTTGATGTTTGAAAATCATTCGCTTGATTTTGAAAACTTTACCATTTTACGAGACTCCACTACTTATATCAAACCAACTATTCCCGAATTATCTACTGCTAATCACGACTTATATTCTAAATATCCTCTTGTGCTCGCCGGTTATATTCAGGATAAAATGGAGTTTGAAAGTTTGATAATTAATGTCGGTTTAAGGTATGATTACTTTATTCCAAATTCAGTTTATTCAACCGATATTTTTAATCCTTCACCAAATAATCCTGATCTTCCGCCTTACATTGACAAAACAAAATTGTTAGCCGAAACCCCGGCAAAGCATCAGATAAGTCCGAGGATTGGAGTTTCATTTCCTATAACCGATCAGGGAATTATCCATTTTTCGTACGGACATTTTTTCCAGATGCCTCCATTCAGAAATCTTTACACTAATCCCGATTTCAAATATAGTTATGCTATTGGCACTCCTTTATTTGGCAACGCAAATCTCAATCCAGAAAAAACAGTTACTTACGAAATAGGATTACAGCAGCAATTGTTAGAAGACTTAGCTTTCAATATTACCGGTTATTACAAAGACGTAAGAGATCTTCTTGCAATTCAGCAAATTCGTATAAGCGGAAATGAAACTTATCTCAAATATGTAAACAAAGATTACGCGAACAGCAAAGGGTTGACCTTCTCTTTAACAAAAAGAAGAACCCCGGAGAGTATGATTGGCGTGACTTTAGATTATACTTTTGCAGTTTCTGAAGGCAATGAAACAGATGCAGATGCATTTTTCTTAGATCTATCCTCCGGCAGGCAGAGTGAAAAAATTCCCGTGTTCCTCGGATGGGATCAAACCCATACTCTAAACAGTACGGTTTCTATTGGAAATCTAAATGATTGGAACGTAACGCTTGTTGGGCGTCTCGGCAGCGGATTGCCTTATACTCCTCAAATTCTTGACCAGCAGGTATTTCTTAGAACTAACAGCGGTCGCCGTCCAACACAAGCAAGAGTTGATTTACTTGCTGAAAAACAATTTACAATTCAGGGCATTGGTCTCACGATCTTTTTGAAAATTTACAATCTATTTGATACTCTTAATGAACGCCTTGTTTACAATGATACAGGAAGGGCTTCGTATACTTTGGTTCAGGGGCAGGGCACAGCAGAAGAAACCCAAAAACTTTCGGACACTATTCCCGGTATTCATTCACCAGGCGAATATTTCACACGACCCGATTTTTATCTTGCCCCGCGCGAAGTAAACATCGGTATGTCAATAGAATTTTGATAGAATTTTTATCGGAGATTTTTAAATGAAAAATAAAACAACAATAATGTTACTAATAGTAGTTGCTGCCGTCTTTTTTATAAGCAGTTTCACAGCCGCACAATTGATTGATAGAGAAAAAGCAAAGAAAGATGCTGTCGCCGTGAGAGAATATATGCAGAACTACATTCAGCATAGTCCTAAAAGCACAGTTCCAGTTGTGAATGAAAAACGAAATACGGCGCCCGTAAATTCACTTTCGAAATCCAATGCTCACGAAAGAAGAAAATCATATTTTATGAACGGTAATAAAATATCTTCCGACGTTTATAATTACGGCGGCATTGCGCCGGGATATGGCTTAATAAGAGGCGTAAATAATTTCGTATGGAAAAATCTTTCCTATGTTTTTCAATTTGGTCCATTAGTGGGCGCTTCCGTTCCCAGCGCTAAAGATGGCAAACAACTTCACATAATATCGGATGCGTTAAACGATTACACAAGCCCGCTTTTATTAGAAGTAAGCCCGAACGGTGATACATTATGGCAATGGCAGCCGCTGCCCGGTTATTCAGATCCTGATCAAGAACAGATGGCTTCCAATCCCGCTGATGATAATGACGGAGATGGAAAACCAGATAGCTGGCCCCGCTCATGGTACAATCCGGCACTCGGCAAATATGTTTGGCCCGGGTATCTTTCTCAGGATGCTACAAACGCTGATCTTGAAGTATTTTGGGCAATGGATGACAGAGACAACCGCGAATTTCCATATTACCCATTTACAAGTGATTACTCCCGGTTAGGGCTGGGCATTCAGGTGGATGGACGCGCATTTCAGTGGAGTAATGCCCTTGCCGAAGATGCTATCTTTTTCGTTTATACTATAACCAACGTTAGTGATAAAGATCTCGATTCGGTTTTCTTCGGAATTTATGGCGACCCCGATGTGGGAGGCGGCTCACCCGAAAATACTGATGACAATGGATTTTTTATACCGCCGTATTCAACCGATTCCGTAAATGTTGATAATATCCCGTACTATGCAAGAAGCATGGTTTACTTTTGGGACCCCGATATGAAGGGTCCGCTTAATTTACCTCTTGGTTATTTAGGATGTAAATTTCTCGAAAGTCCCGGTAATGCCGAGAATGGCATTGATGATGATGGTGACGGAATGATAGACGAGCGCCAGGATGATGGAATTGATAACGACGGTGATTGGAAAGCCGCACTTCATGATGTAGGAATTGACGGCGTACCTAATACAAATGATCAAGGTGAAGGTGACGGTGTTCCTACTGCCGGCAGAAAATTACAGGATGGTTCACTTGATCCTCTCTTCCCCGGCGAACCTAATTTTGAATTGACCGATCTTGATGAAGCTGATCAGATTGGGTTGACGAGTTTTAACTCGTGGACGTGGAATACCGATAAAATTTCTAATGATGAATCGATGTGGAACCGCTCGCGTCCGAGAAACTTTGGTAACATCCAACAAAATGCCGACATAGTTTTTATTTTTGGTTCCGGCTACATTTCTCTAAAAAAAGGGGAGACAAAAAGAATTTCTATGGCTCTTTTACTTGGAGAAGATTTAGAAGATTTGCTTGTTTCTGCACAAACAGTTCAAACTATTTATAACAACAATTATCGTTTCTTCCGTCCGCCGCAAGTGCCTACCGTGACCGCAGTGCCGGGAGATAAGAAAGTAACACTTTATTGGGATACTAAAGCCGAGATCAGCGAAGATCCGATTACCGGTAAAGATTTTGAAGGTTATGTAATTTACAGAAGTACCGATCCAAATTTTAATGATATACAAGTTATTACAGATGGTAAGGGTTCTTCATTCTTAAGTGAGCCTTTAAAAGATAAAAATGGCAGGGATGCTAAATGGGATCTTGCTAAAATCGATGAGCCATTTACAGATTTGAATGGAAATGGTAAATGGGATCAGGGTGAACCTTTTGAGGATTACAATCATGACGGTATTTATACTTCACAAATTGAAAGCCCCTGGAAAGGCTATCACCCCGTACCTTATCAGGATAGAGGCATTCAATATTTTCTTGGAAACAATTCGGGGCTTGTTCATAGTTTTATTGACTCTAATCATGTAATTAACGGACAAACTTATTATTACGCAGTAGTTGCCTATGATCATGGAGATTCAATCGGAATTCCGCCAACAGAAACTACAAAAAAAATTACGGTTGACCCGATAACTTCCCGGTATAAATTCGATCTGAATACTGTTCAGGTAATTCCCGGTCCGCGTGCAAGTGGTTATCAGCCGCCACAGTACAGCGATTTAAATTTAATGCACTCAAGTGGTATTGGAACAGGGGATATTTCTATTAAAATAATTGACGATCTCGCAGTGCCGGAAAAAGGGAATTACGAATTAATTTTTGATTCAACATACAGTTTTAACGGAACTCCGGTTGACGGGCTTAATTACTCGATTTTAAATCTTGATGCTGTATTGCAAAAATTTACGGTGCAGGATACAAACTTTACTGCATTGAAATTTCCAAATATTTCCGATGATGACCGGTTAGTAGTTAGTGATCCTTCAACAAGTACAGTTTATATCGAAGGTGTGGATTACGTAATTAATTATGACCGCGGTTCTATTAGAACAACCGGCAGCGGAGCAATGCTTCCAAATAAAGAATATAGCATAACGTACAGATATTTACCTGTGTACGACAGTAAAAATTTAAGCTTTGAGGATGGAAATCCCTCATTTGATGGCTTAAAAGTAAAAGTAAACAATGATCCGCGACTCGAAGTTGATTCATCTTTAACAAAGTGGTCTGAAGGAAATGCAAATTTACGCTGGATCATAAAAGAAGGTACAATCGGCGGTAAGAAAAAATACCCTGCCGATTACGAAATTAAATTTTCTTCTTCTTACATCGACTCTGCGCTTATACAAGTTCCTGGCGGCGCTAAAAAATTCCCGGTTAAATACTCGGTAAGTGACATAACTACAGGCGTGCCTCAAAGAATTCAAACATTTTTAAACGATGTTGTAAAAAAAGATACAGCCTGGACTTTAGCAGAGGAAATTATTTTATTCAAACCAAATACAACTGGCAATCCAAACGAGCTTACCTGGGGTGTAACTTTTGCCCGACCGGAAGATACTACAATCGCACCGATACTTCCGACAGATGGAGATATATTTATTTTCAAAACAAAACGCTCTTTTAATACGCAAGATAGATTTACATTTACAACTGACGGAGCTTCATTCAGCAGCGAGTCCGCTAAATCAGGGCTTGATAATGTATATGTTGTGCCGAATCCATATATAGGTGTAAATGAAATCGAACCGACTACAAAACTGCCGGGACAGCAGCGTGGCGAACGCCGTATCTATTTTGAAAATCTGCCGCCGCAGTGCACAATCCGTATTTTTACTCTCAGCGGCGAACATGTTCAAACAATCGAACATGACGTGACAATTCAGAACGGAAGAGAATTTTGGAATCTTCTTAACAAGGACGGTTTTAGCGTTGCTTATGGCGTTTACTTCGCTCATGTTGATGCACCTGGAGTGGGCGAGAAGATAATTAAATTTGCTCTAATTAAATAAGGATGCGAGGTATAAAATGAAAACTAAAATTTTGCATTCTGTTTTTGAGAAGGAGATATCAATGAAGTTTTTCAGAACATTTCTAATTACAGCCTGCTTACTGTTTGCCGGTTTAATACATGCACAAATTGGCGGCGCTCAGTTAAATAAATCGGGGACTACTGCAGCGCAGTTTTTAAAGATTGGCGTTGGACCCCGCGCTATAGGCATGGGCGGCGCATTTACCGCTTTAGCAGATGATATTAATTCGATGTATTGGAATCCTGCGGGACTTGCAAAAATGTATTCGCGCGAAGCATATTTTAATCATGTTGATTGGATTAGTGATGTTAATCTTGATTATGCAGGCTTTGCGATGGATATAAGCGGATTCGGAACGCTTGGTACCTTCGTATCAATCATGTCAATGGGTGATATGATGATCCGTACACTCGAACAGCCCGAAGGAACCGGCGAATTGTTTACAGCCGGCGCTGTTGTAATAGGGCTTTCATACGCGCGAAATCTAACTGAAGAATTTGCAATCGGTTTTAATGCAAAATATATAAATGAATATATATGGAATGAAAATGCAATCGGTTTTGCTTTCGATATCGGGACTATTTATACTATTCCTTTTTTGAATCAATTCAGGTTAGCTGCAAGTATTTCTAACTTCGGTCCAAAGATGAGACTTAGTGGGCGCGATATTCTTGTCGTTACAACTGTTGGTGCCGGCGAAGGTAATGTTATCAATACTGATTTACAGCTTGAAGAATTTGAGCTTCCTCTGCTTTTCAGAATTGGCTTTGCAGTTGATGCAATTAAAGAAACTGAACACCGCTTAACCTTTGCTGTTGATGCAGTTCATCCAAATGATAACTCAGAATATGTAAACAGCGGTTTAGAGTATACCTGGAATGAAATATTTTTTGTTCGCGGCGGTTATAAATCTTTGTTTGAAAAAGACGGCGAACAGGGATTAACTCTCGGAGTAGGCATAAACTATAGATTGATTGAATCAATCAAAGTAAAACTTGATTATGCTTATGAAGATTTTGGCAGACTGAAAAATGTTCAATACATTTCACTCGGTTTGCGTTTCTAACATCGCATAATTTAAAACGCTTAACCTCTTTGAAATTTCTTTCTCAGGGGTTTTGTTTTTTTAAAGAAAACGAAGTAATATCAGCTATAAATTTATAAACTTATAGGAGTATGTATGAAAATCGGAATTATCGGTTCAGGAGTTGTTGGTCAGCAGTTGGGATTAGGTTTTTTAAGAATCGGACATGAAGTAAAAATCGGGACAAGAGATACTTTGAAGCTTACCGAATGGAAGCAAAAAGCCGGTGCAAACGCATCTGTAGGAAGTTTTGCAGACGCGGCTGCTTTCGGGGAAGTAATAATATTAGCAACGTTATGGGGCGGTACAAAATCGGCGATTGAATCGGCTGAGAAAGATAATTTGAAAAACAAAATATTAATTGATATTACAAATCCGCTTGATTTTTCTCAGGGTGTTCCGCCAAAATTCGCAGTCGAAATTGGAAATTCCGGCGGAGAGCAAGTTCAAAAATGGCTGCCTGATACAAAAGTGGTGAAAGCATTTAATACAATCAGCGCATATATAATGATTAGCCCGGTTAGAGAAGAAGGCGGTGATCCCGATTTATTTATTGCCGGTAATGACGAAAATGCAAAAAAGCAAGTAACGCAATTTGCTGCACAGTTAGGATGGAAGAGCATAGTAGATATGGGAGATATTTCGCAATCCTACTGGTTGGAAGCATTCGCAATGTTGTGGATTCAATACGGTTTTAAATTTAACAATTGGACACACGCATTTAAGCTAATGAAGAAGTAATAATCTCTATATATAAGCCCACTGCCAAAGTTTAATAACCGAGCATAACGATGATTTACATTATACTGAAACGTGATTGTATGAAGAATGCATGTATGTATGCTTTAAGAATTAACTAATAACCATCGTATTCTCAAAAATAAATTGTTGAAATATATTTATAGATGATATTCTTTTCAGGTTACTAACAGATTATTACGGATACTATCTTTAACTTTTCATTGGAGATCACTTTGTCCCTAATATGTTATATTATCTACTGTTATTGATATTATTATTAAAGTGAATACTATTTCCGGTTCAAAATTAAATGGATTTATGTTCATCCTCATCACGATAGTTGTTCTTTTTGCGAGTTCAACATTAGCACAAATATCACCCGGTGATTTGACTAAGGCACACGCAAAACTTGAAGGATTAAGTAATTGCACAAAGTGCCATGTACTTGGAGAAAAGGTTTATAATTCCAAATGCCTCGACTGCCACACGGAAATAAATAGTTTAATTAAAAGTAATAAGGGATATCACGCAACAAGTGACGTGAAAGGAAAAGACTGCTGGAGCTGTCACAGTGAGCATCATGGAAGCAATTTTAGGATTGTAAATTTTAATCCCGACAAATTTGATCACTCCAAAACAAGTTTTAAATTGACCGGCAAGCACGAAAAAATTAAATGCGGCGACTGTCATCAAAGCAAGTATATCAAAGATTCCAACATTAAGAAAAGATCAAAAACTTATCTCGGTTTAAGCGGCGAGTGTTCAGCATGTCATGAAGATAATCATCAAGGTACACTCGGGACAGATTGTTTTTCATGTCATAACACTGAAGCATTTAATCCTGCGAAAAAGTTTAATCATAGTGAAGCAGCATTTAAGCTTACGGGAGCGCATATAAAAACAGCATGCGTTAGCTGCCATAAACTTGAAAAAAGAAGAGGGAAAGATTTTCAAGTTTTCAAACCGCTCGAGTTTGCCTCATGTACTTCGTGTCATAAAGATGTGCATCAGGGTAAGTTTGGTAATGATTGTAAAACTTGTCACTCCACTGTCTCTTTTAAAAATATCAATCAACAATCATTTGATCATAGTAAAACAAGTTTTCAGCTTGCAGGGAAACATCAATCTGTTCAATGCAATCAGTGCCATAAAGAAAATTTGACTGCAAAATTAAATCACCAGCTGTGCGTTGATTGTCATGTTGATTTCCACAAAGGGCAATTCATCAAAGATGGCAAAATAGAGGACTGTTCATCATGCCATAATGAGTCAGGATTCAAACCTTCGCTTTACACAATTTTCAGACACAATCAAACGAAATTTCAACTGACCGGAAGCCACCTTGCAGAGCCGTGTAAAAGCTGTCATCAGAAAATTGAAGATTGGAAATTTCGGGAGCTTGGAAATGATTGTTTAAGCTGCCATAAAAATTCTCACGGAAACGAACTTACCGAAAAGTATTTACGCAATGGTGATTGTACATCATGTCACTCAACGGAATTCTGGAATACTATTACTTTTGATCACAATAAAACTGATTTTAAATTGCTTGGCAAGCATGAAAATGTTAAATGCGGTACCTGCCATTCCAAAGAAAATCTTATTAAAGTAAAAGAATATAAATTTGTTTCATTAGGTAAAGATTGTATTACGTGCCATAAGGATGTTCATTTTGGTCAATTTAAAGATAAAGAAAGCAGTTGCTTAAGTTGTCATTCATTCAATGATTGGAAGCCTGTAAAATTTGATCATAATAAAACTAAATTTTCGCTTGACGGAGCCCATAAAAAATTGAATTGTTCACAATGTCATAAAACAGTTAACGAGAGTGGAACTGTATTTGTAAAATTTAAATTAGAAGATTTTAAATGCGCTGCCTGTCATTCATAGCTGTTTTTATTTTATCTGCGGGAAATTTGTTTTCGCAGTCGCCTCACGGCGCTAATCTAAAACTAGATTGTTCATTCTGTCATCAGTCCGACACCTGGAAGATTGATAAAACAAAAATGGAATTTAATCATTTGACGACCGGGTTTGAATTGATAGGACAGCATGATGTTATTGATTGCCGTCCATGTCATTCCTCATTAGTGTTCGAAAAAGCAAATCAGGAGTGTGCATCTTGTCATAAAGATGTTCATCAGAACAGTGTTGGTTTAGATTGCCAAAACTGCCATTCACCCCAGACATGGATCGTAAAAGATATTAACTCCATTCATCAGCAGAGTAGATTTCCGCTGTTGGGAGCGCATCAAACTGCTGATTGTGCACAATGCCATACGCAGTTTGCAGCATTGAATTTTCAACCTCTTGGCGTACAATGTTTTGATTGCCATTCCTCTAATTTTTATTCGACTGCTTCACCTAATCATGTGCTGGCAAATTTTTCAACTGACTGCGAAGAATGCCATTCGATGACAAATTTATCCTGGGGTGCAGATAATTTTGCGCATGATTATTTCCCGCTTACGGGAGGTCATAATATTTCAGATTGTTTCCAGTGCCATAAGCAGGGAAGTGATTTTACTGGATTGAATTCAGATTGTATCTCATGTCATCAAGATGATTTTGATACCGCTTTAGATCCAAACCATATAGCTGGAAATTTTTCAACCGATTGCCTCGTATGCCACAATACAAACGCTTGGATTCCTGCAGAATTCGACCATAGCCAATCACAGTTCCCATTAACCGGCGCTCATATAATTGTTAATTGCCAGAGTTGTCACTCCGCCGGATTTGTTGGAACTCCGATAGACTGCTATTCGTGCCACAGACAGGATTACGAAGGAGTTACAGATCCTAACCATATTACAAATAGTTTTTCGATAACCTGCACGGATTGTCATTCAACAAATAATTGGGGTGATGTAAACTTTAATCATAACCAAACATCATTCCCATTAACCGGAAAGCATGCTGCAGCGAACTGCAACCAGTGCCATGCAACGGGTTATGCTAATACAGCAACAGATTGTTACAGTTGCCATAAGAGCGATTACGATAACTCAACAAATCCAAATCATGCCGGCG